>NZ_OY829290.1:3995000-4300915 GCF_963691685.1 Thalassovita sp. | reverse complement strand
CATGCATATGACCATTGGCGAACCCAAACACGCTTTCCCGGCGTGGGTGGCTGATATCATTGCAGAAAACGCCGAAGGTTTCGGAAAATACCCGCCCAATGACGGCACCCCCGAGTTGCTGGAGGCGATTCGCGTTTGGGTCCAGCGCCGTTACGGTGTTGGGCTGGATGCCGGAAGCCAGATCATGGTGCTCAACGGCACTCGTGAGGGGCTTTATAACGCCTGCATGGCCTTGGTGCCTGAGCAGAAGGGCGGCGATCGCCCGGTGATCCTGCTGCCCAATCCCTTTTATCAGGTCTACATGATCGGCGCGATTTCGGTTGGGGCGGAACCGATGATGGTGCCTGCCACCAAAGAAAGCGGCCATCTGCCCGATTACACTGCATTGCCGGCCGAGGTGCTGAACCGGGTCGCTGCGGCCTATATCTGTTCACCCGCCAACCCCCAGGGGGCGGTGGCCAGCCGCCAGTATTGGACGGATCTGATCCGTTTGGCCGAACAGTATGATTTCCGTGTCTTTGCGGACGAATGTTATTCTGAGATCTACCGAGGTGAAGCCCCAACCGGTGCGCTGGACGTGGCGCAAGAGCTGGGTGCGGATCCTGAACGGGTGGTGATTTTCCATTCGCTCTCGAAGCGATCGAACCTGCCCGGCCTGCGCTCGGGCTTTGTGGCCGGTGGCCCCGAAAGCCTGAAACGTATCAAACAGTTGCGGGCCTATTCGGGTGCACCTTTGCCACTGCCCTTGCAGCGCGCCGCTGAACGCGTCTGGGCGGATGAGGGGCATGTGGTGGAAAACCGGCACCTCTATCAGCAGAAATTCTCCATCGCGGATCGGATCTTCGGCGACATTCCCGGCTATGAAAGCCCCGAAGCGGGCTTCTTCCTGTGGCTGCCGGTCAAGGATGGTGAGGCCTCGGCGCTGAAGCTCTGGCAAGAGACCGGAGTGCGGGTTCTGCCCGGCGCCTATCTGGCGCGTGAGGTGGATGGGTTTAACCCGGGTAAGGAATACATCCGGGTCGCTTTGGTGCATTCAAACGAAGATGTCGAACGCGCGCTGACAGCGTTGCGGTCATGTATTTACGGTTAAGGAACGAGGGCAGCGATGGCATATCAAGCACGTGGGCGCGATCCGCTTTTTGGCAGTGACATGCAGGCCGCAATGGAAAAACGCGGCAAGGAGCTTCTGGGGATTGTCCTGATCCTTGTTGGTCTGGCGATGGGCGCGATGATCTATTCCTACACGCCCGAGGATCCGTCTTTCCTGTCCTCCACCGATGCGCCGGTGCAGAACTGGCTGGGCCGTCCCGGGGCCTCCATCTCGGCTCTGTTGTCGGTGATGCTGGGCTTGGGCGCCTGGGTGCTGCCGATGACCACCTTGGCGTGGGGCGCACGTCTGGTGATGCATCATGGTGTGGACCGGGCTGTGGGCCGTCTGGTCTTCCTGCCGATCCTGATTGCCGTGACCTCGGTCTATGCCGCCACTCTCTTGCCCGGTGAAGGTTGGAACCATGGCTATGGTCTGGGCGGGCGGTTTGGTGATGCGATCCTTGGCTTTGCCCTGACCATCGTACCGTCGACGCTGGCGCTGAAACTGCTGTCGGCGCTGACGGCCGTGGCGATGCTGGTTCTGGGCATCTTTGTTCTTGGCTTCACCCTGCCAGAGGTCAAACGCGGTGGCCGCTTCCTGCTTGTTGGCGTCATCATGACCTATGCCGCGCTGCTGACCTTGTTGGGCCGCGGCGCCCATGGTGCCATGGGCAAGGCGCAATCCATGCAGGCCAGCCGTGCCGAACGTCGCGCAGAAAAACAGCGCCTCGCCGAGGAGCAGGAATGGCAGGTCACGGACGAAGACGATATCGAGTTTATGGAAGAGGCCGCAGAAGAACCTGCGCCCGAAAAGCCAAGCTTGCTCAAACGTATGCCGACCCTGATCCGCCGCTCGGATCCGGTTGAGGCGGAGGAATTGCCACCCCCCGAAATGGTGCAGCCTGATCTGGCCCCGGATGTTCCGGCGCCCGGCGATGACCGGATTAAGGCCAAGATCGCTGATGTGATCAAGTCGCGGGTGCGGTCAAACCCAGCGGTGCAGGTGGAAACCGTCGCGCCGCTGACCAAGGGCCGTGGCCGCGGGCCGGATCCGCTGGTGTTCAACCCTGATGCAGGCCCGGCGCAACCGGCCGGCCCGGCTGAACTGCCACCTGAGCCGCCCCTGACCGCAGGCCTGCGGGCTGAACCGCCACTGACTGCACCCGTTATGGCTGCCCCTGTTGCAGCTGCCCCTGCCGCCGCGCCAATGCAAACTGCCGACACGCCACAAGCGACCAGCACAAACCCCTTTGCTGAGGCCGTGCCGCAAGAGGGTATGCCGCAGGATGGGGTGCCTTATTCTGCAGCGTCGTGGCAATCCGCGCCTGAACCGGTGGCGGAGCCTTTGGCGGCGGATATTGCGGAAATCGCAGCCTCGATTGATGAGGGTGTTGTCGCGCCCGCAGTGGAGCCCGTTGCTGTGCAGCCCGCCCCACAACCTGCGCCGCAGCCTGTCGCAGCGCCGCGCACCGCGATCCCCACACCTGAGCCGCGCAAAGTTGTGCAACCCTTGAACCGCAAGCCGATCCAGCCTTCCAGCCGCGCCAAAGCCGAGGCACAGCCTGCGCTCAGCTTTGAGGAGAAGGGGCTGGAATATGAGCTGCCGCCGCTTGGCCTTCTGGCCAACCCGTCGCTGATCCAACGCCACCATCTGAGTGATGAGGCGCTGGAGGAAAATGCGCGCATGTTGGAAAACGTGCTGGATGACTACGGCGTCAAAGGGGAGATCGTCAGTGTCCGCCCCGGCCCCGTTGTCACCATGTATGAGCTGGAGCCCGCACCGGGCCTGAAGGCCAGCCGTGTGATCGGTCTGGCCGATGACATCGCGCGATCCATGTCGGCCCTGTCGGCACGTGTATCGACCGTGCCCGGCCGCAGCGTGATCGGGATTGAACTGCCGAATGAAAACCGCGAAAAAGTGGTGCTGCGTGAAATTCTGGCCGCCCGTGATTTTGGCGACAGCAACCAAAAGCTGCCGCTGGCGCTGGGCAAGGACATTGGCGGTGACCCGGTTGTCGCCAACCTTGCCAAGATGCCCCACCTGCTGATCGCAGGGACCACCGGTTCGGGTAAGTCGGTGGCGATCAACACGATGATTCTCAGCCTGCTCTACAAGCTGACGCCCGAGGAATGCCGGTTGATCATGATCGACCCAAAGATGCTGGAACTCAGCGTTTATGACGGCATCCCGCATCTGCTGTCGCCGGTTGTGACCGATCCGAAGAAGGCGGTGGTCGCCCTGAAATGGACAGTGGGCGAGATGGAAGATCGCTATCGCAAGATGTCCAAGATGGGTGTGCGCAACATCGACGGCTACAACAGCCGGGTTGAGGACGCGCTGGCCAAAGGCGAAACCTTCAGCCGCACGGTGCAGACCGGATTTGACGATGAGACTGGTGAGCCCGTCTTTGAGACTGAGGAAATCACCCCCGTCAAAATGCCCTATATCGTGGTCATCGTGGATGAGATGGCCGACCTGATGATGGTGGCGGGTAAAGAGATCGAAGCCTGCATTCAGCGTCTGGCGCAGATGGCGCGTGCCTCGGGCATTCACCTGATCATGGCGACGCAGCGTCCGTCGGTGGACGTGATCACCGGTACGATCAAGGCAAACTTCCCCACTCGCATCTCTTTCCAGGTAACGTCGAAAGTGGACAGCCGCACGATCCTTGGGGAAATGGGGGCAGAGCAGCTCTTGGGTATGGGCGACATGCTCTACATGGCCGGTGGCGCCAAGATCACCCGTTGCCACGGTCCCTTTGTCAGCGACGAAGAGGTTGAGGAAATCGTCAACCATCTGAAGAGCTACGGCCCGCCGGATTACATCGGTGGTGTGGTCGAAGGTCCGGAGGACGAAAAAGCCGACAATATCGATGCGGTTCTGGGCCTTGGTGGCAACACCAATGGCGAAGATGCGCTTTATGATCAGGCAGTGGCGATTGTGGCCAAGGACCGCAAATGCTCAACCTCCTACATCCAGCGGAAACTGGCGATTGGCTACAACAAAGCCGCCCGATTGGTGGAGCAGATGGAGGATGAAGGGGTCGTCTCTGCCGCCAACCATGTCGGCAAACGGGAGGTGCTGGTGCCCGAGGCCGGGTAAATCAGCGAGAAATTGCAAAGCGGTCCAGAGATGGGCCGCTTTTTGCCATTTGACATGTTTGTGAGCCACCGCCCACTGGTGACGGTGCTGAAATTGCTTAGGTTATTGGTATGAAAACACTTCGTTACACAGTCGCCGCCCTGACGGCGTTGAGCCTCAGCGCACTGCCGGCCTTGGCCGAGAAGATCTCGCTGAACCAGCTGTCGGCCTATCTGAACGATCTGAAAACTGCTCAGGCGGATTTCACCCAGATCAGTGATGACGGCACCATCATGACCGGGCAGCTGATGCTGAAACGGCCGTGGAAGATCCGGTTCGAATATGATCAGGACAAAACCTTGGTTCTGGCCGAGGCGCGCACCGTGGCCATTTTCGATCCACGCGGCAATCTGCAGCCGGAAACCTACCCCTTGGGGAAAACGCCGCTGAAGCTGATCCTGGATCGCAACATCAATCTGGGCCGCGCCAATATGGTGGTGGGCCACAGCTATGATGGCACCGCCACCACCGTTGTGGCGCAGGATCCTGAGCATCCGGAATACGGCACGCTCAGCCTCGTGTTCACCGACAATCCCGTGCAGCTGCGCCAGTGGATCGTGCGGGATGATGCCGGTTCGGCCACCACGGTGGTTTTGGGCGCGCTGGACAGTTCGGTGAAACTGTCAAACCAGATTTTCGATATCGGGGTGGAGAAAGAGCGCCGCAGCCGCTGAGCGTCGGTCCCTCAGCCCACAAGCCAAAACGCAAAACGCCAGCGGGCCGGGGCACGCTGGCGTTTTTCATTCAACGGATGATCGTCAGAACCGTGAGCAGCTGCGCAGCTGGGCCTGATACATCTTGGCGCGGCTGTCGACCTCATTTGAGATCCGGACCAGCCAGCTTTTGCGCTTATAGGTTCCGCGCTTATAGCCGGTCTGACCTTCGTGATAGGCCAGATATTGGTGCTTGGCATTGTTCAGCGCGATACCGTTGCGGTCGCGCGAATTGTTCATGTACCAGCCCATGAAGTCCGAGGCGTCATAGATGTTATCGCGCCGCGCCCCATAGCTGCGGGTGTCGCGCTGATATTCGGCCCAGGTGCCATCCAGCGCCTGGCTGTAGCCATAGGCTGAACTGACGCGGCCCATCGGGATCACCCCCAGCACATAGCGGTAGGGCGTGCGGGCGTTGCCGATAAATTTGCTCTCTTGATAGATGGTGGCCATCTGCACATGCATTGGCACACCCCAACGGCGCTCGGTCGCGCGGAAGGCGCGGGCGTATTTCGGGCGTTGGCTGAGGATCGAACAGGCATTGTCCAGATTGCGTGGGGCCGAATAGTTGCCACCACCGCAGGACGCCAAAACCATCATCAGCACAAACAGGCGTAGGATTCTGCTCATCTGCCTCGTGCTCTCAATTTTATATTTGTTCTTTTGGCCCAGTTTATCGCAAAGGGGCTGTCCTGCAAATGGGGCAGGTGATCACAATTGCCCCATTTTCAGATCAAAAGCGCCAGCATCAGCGGAATCGCGCAGATCGACATCAGGGTTGAGACAACAACCAGACCCGCCACCGATCCCGAATCCGCGCCGTATTTCTCGGCCAGCAGGTAGGATGAGACGGCCACCGGCGTTGCGATCTGGATCACCAGCACCGCAGCGGCAACCGGTTCCAGCTGGAAGGCCTGCGCGATGACATAGGACAGCGCAAAGCACAGCAGGTATTTGACCAGCGAAATCCAGGTGGCCTGCCCGATCTGCCCCGGCGACAGCCGCGCCACAGCGACCCCCAGCGTGATCAGCATCAAAGGAATTGCCATCTGGCCGATCAGCTCCAGTGTGTTGGTCAGGAACAAGGGCGTCTGCCAGCCCTGCCACAGGAACAGCGCCCCCAGCAGGGTTGCCGATACCAGCGGTTCCTTAATCACCTTCAGCAGCGATCCGCCGCCAGCCACCAGCCAGACCCCAAAGGTGAAAGACCAGATCGCCATGACCGCAAACACCACCACCGCGTAGCTGAGGCCCACCTCACCAAAGGCGAACATCGCCAGCGGCAAACCCAGGTTGCCGGTGTTGCCAAAAATGATCGGCGCCAGATAGGTGCGCACGTCCAGTCGGGTCAGTTTGACCAGCCCATAGGCGGCGACAGTCACCGCGCCGTAAGCTGCGATGGAGGCCAACGTCAGATCCGCCAATGCCTGCGGTTCAATCTGCGTTTTCATCAGCGCGGTGAAAATCAGGCAGGGAATGCCAAGGTTCATCGCCAGCTGGGTGACAAAGCGGATGCGGTATTCAAAGCCGGCCTTCACCCAGACAAAACCGATCATCGCTAGGAAAAACACCGGTGCGGTGATTTCCAACACTGTCAGAATTAGGTTCACAGTCTGTTTCCCTCAGATTTGCCGTCAGACATGGACAGCCTCCCCCGAAAGGTCTATCTCTGGGATATGGGGGCTGCAAGATGATGCTAAGATCGCGCGCAAAATATCATTTGGGCCAAGTTGTTCGGCACAAAAAACATCCCTTTCGCGGGGTGGTTTTTGACGTGGATCCTGAGTTTAACAACACCGAGGAATGGTATCGCTCCATCCCCGAAGACAGCCGCCCTCGCAAGGAACAGCCGTTCTATCACCTGCTCGCTGAAAACGATCAAAGCTACTATGTGGCCTATGTGTCAGAGCAGAACCTGGTGGCCGATTACTCAGGCGAACCGGTCAGCCACCCGGATATTCCGGACCTTTTTGGCCCCTTTGAGGATGGCCATTACCCGTTGCATTTCTCGCTGAACTGATCCGGTTCAATTGATCCGACTGCCGATCACAGGCAGAGTGGAAGCGGCCCCGGTAAGGGCCGCTTTTTTGGTTTGATCAGTAGCCGATGGCGCAGCCGTCTTTGCGCGGGTCAGAGGCGCCGATCAGCACGTCATCCTCAATCCGGATCGCCTGCGCGCCACCAATAGGGCCATGGGGCACCTCAACTTTATGGCCCATATCGCTCAGCTCCTGGCGGACCTGATCGCTGTAGCCTTTTTCGACCTTCATCACGCCGTCGTCCGAGAAACAGCGCGGCGCATCAATCGCCTCCTGTGGGCCCATACCGAAATCAACCATGTTTGACAGGAATCGCGCGTGGCCGTTGGGCTGGTAAGCGCCGCCCATCACACCAAAGGGCATCAAGACCTTGCCGTTCTGGCGCAGCATACCGGGGATGATGGTATGCATCGGACGGTGGCCACCGCGCATTTCATTTGGATGACCTTCCTCCAGCGTGAAACCGGCACCGCGGTTCTGCATCAAGACACCGAATTTCTCAGACGCAATGCCAGATCCAAAGCCGTGGAAGATCGAATAAATCAGCGAAACCGCCATCCGATCTTTATCCACCACAGTGATATAGATCGTGTCCTTATGCACAGATTCCGACAGGCTGTGCGGGTTGGCCATGGCCTTTTTCGGATCGATCAGCGCGGCCAGCTTGGCCGCCGTTTCCGGCGCCAGCATGTGCTCCAGCATGGTGGTCATCGCCGGATCCGCAATGAAGCGATTGCGCGCGTCATAGGCCAGTTTTGCCGCCTCCGCTTCGATATGGGCGCGTTCGGTACCGAAAGGATCCATCGATGCGATGTCAAAGTGTTTCAGGATGTTCAGCATCAGGTTGGCGGTGGCACCCTGACCATTTGGCGGGTGCTCCACCAGATCCACCCCTTTGTAATCACCGCTGACCGGATCGGTGTAATCGCACCGGGTGTTGGCGAAATCCTCAACCGTGTGAACGCCGCCCAACTCGCGCAGACAAGCGACCATATCTTCGGCAACCTCCCCTTCATAGAAGGCCTTAGGCCCGTCCTTGGCCAGGCGGCGCAGCACCTCGGCCTGACCGGGGGCGGCGAACCGCTGGCCCAGTTTGGGGACGGCACCGTTGATCAGATAATGGGTGCGGCCATGACCCTGCAGGGTCGCCTGATTTTCATCCCAGTCAAAGGCAACGCGGGGCGCCACGGGGACGCCGGTTTCGGCGTAGTGAATGGCGGGGGCCAAAATGGCGTCCAGCCCCAGTTTGCCGTGATCTTCGCTGAGGGTGCAGAAGGCATCAATTGCGCCGGGCACGGTCACCGCTTCGGGTCCGGTCAGCGGCACCGTTTGCAGCCCGCGGGCGCGCAGGGCGGCCGCATCAGCGGCTGCGGGCGCGCGACCAGAACCGTTAAGCGCCAGAATGTCATCGGACCCTGCCGGCGAAAACAGCACAAAGCAGTCGCCACCAATCCCCGTCATCTGCGGTTCGCAAATCCCCAACAGGACAGCCCCGGCAATCGCCGCATCCATGGCGTTGCCACCGCGGCGCAGCACATCAACGGCGGCGTTGGCCGCCAGCGGGTGTGACGTGGCACAGATGCCATTGGCGGCATAAACTTCGGATCGACCGGGTTGGTGAAAATCGCGCATTCGGGGCTCCCCTCCTTAAACTTGGGCAGAGGGTAGAGGCGATGCGATTGAGTTCAAGGAAGAAAATGCCTCGGTACCGCACACTGGGTGGGGGCTGTGTTCGCGCGGCACCGAGGGAAGCCATTGCAGCTACAGACCCTGTTATGACAGCGATTCTCGACCGCTTTGCGGGCGCAATGGGGCGATTCTTGGGCGATATGCTATGGTTTGCAGGGATCCGGGCGGGAAATTAGCGGCAAGACGCTCTGGACTTTTAAGTGAACACTTGTTCAATTAACGCCAGACAAAATGCCAATGACTTGGATTTGCGCGGCACCCAGCATCGGGCCGGGGCAGCGCCAAAGGAGGAATGCAAGATGAAGCCAGTGGTCATCGCAGGGGCGGCCCGCACGCCGATGGGCGGATTTCAGGGGGTGTTTGACGGGGTGGAGGCCGCCACTTTGGGTGGCGCTGCCATCCGTGCCGCCCTGGGGGATGCTGGCGCCAGCACCGTGGATGAGGTGCTGATGGGCTGTGTTCTGCCTGCCGGTCAGGGCCAGGCCCCGGCGCGTCAGGCGGGCTTTGCTGGCGGTCTGGGTGAAGAGGTGCCGGCCACCACGCTGAACAAGATGTGCGGCTCAGGCATGAAGGCGGCGATGATGGCCTTTGACCAGATCGCGCTGGGCCATGCCGACACGATGATCGCGGGAGGGATGGAGAGCATGTCAAACGCGCCCTATCTCTTGCCCAAAATGCGCGGCGGCGCCCGGATCGGTCACCAGCAGACGCTGGATCACATGTTCCTTGATGGTCTGGAAGACGCCTATGACAAAGGCCGCCTGATGGGTACCTTTGCCGAAGACTGCGCTGAGGCGTTTCAGTTCACCCGCGAAGAGCAGGATCAATACGCGCTGGCCTCATTGTCAAACGCGCTGGAGGCTGAACGTTCCGGTGCCTTTGAGGGGGAGATCGCGCCACTGACCCTGCACCACCGTACCGGCGAACATGTCATCACCACCGATGAGCAGCCTGCAAAAGCCCGCCCGGAAAAGATCCCGCATCTGAAACCGGCCTTCCGCAAGGATGGCACGGTGACCGCGGCAAACTCTTCTTCCATCTCGGATGGGGCGGCGGCATTGGTGCTGGCCTCGGAAGAGGCGGCTGCGGCACAGGGCCTCAAGGTGCGCGCCCGGATCATGGGGCATGCCAGCCACGCCCATGCGCCATCACAGTTCCCCACCGCCCCGGTGCCTGCAACCAAGAAACTGCTGGAGCGTCTGGACTGGTCGGTTGACGATGTGGACCTCTGGGAGGTGAACGAAGCCTTTGCCGTGGTGCCGATGGCCTTCATGCGTGAAATGGGGCTGCACCGCGATGTTGTGAACGTCAATGGTGGTGCCTGTGCGCTGGGCCATCCGATTGGTGCCTCAGGCGCGCGGATCATGGTGACCCTGCTGAACGCCTTGGAAAAGCGCGGGCTGAAACGGGGTGTCGCCGCGATCTGCATCGGCGGTGGCGAAGGCACGGCGATTGCGATCGAGCTGGTCTGACCCAGTTCCCTCCTGTGGACAGATCCAACCGGCCTTCGGGCCGGTTTTTCTTTTTCTGATGCAATCAGGTTCGCCTTATTGTTGCGCGATGCCCATGCAATGCCCAATGTATCGCGAGGCAAGGCAGGAGGGACCATGAAGACGTTAAAGCTGATCTGGGCATTGATGCTGGTGCGCATGCCCAGAGGGCTGGCGCGCTATTTCTGGGATGCGGCTCTGCCGGTGTGCATGGGGCGGCGGGCAGACCCCAAAGCGGCCTCTGTGGCGCAATTGGTGGGGTTGGTGCGGGATCCAAATCAGCCGCCTTCGGTCGCAGAAAGCCGGGTGCAGATGGCCGGGTTTGTGGCGCGGTTTGATCGACCGGAACCGCAGGTCCAGCGCCGTGATGTGACCCTGCCGGGCGCAGCGGGGGAGCGGCCCGCGCGGATTTACCGGCCGTTAGATGCGGCTGAGGGGCCTTTGCCGACGCTGCTTTACTTCCACGGTGGGGGCTGGGTTCAGGGCAGTCTGGACACCCATGATGCGCTTTGTGCCAAACTGGCGCGGCGGGCGGGGATACAGGTGATTTCTTACAGCTACCGTCTGGCGCCGGAGCACCCGTTCCCAGCGGCCCCCGACGATGTGATGGCGGCCTATCAGGCGCTTTATACCCAAGCCGAAACACTGGGCGTGGACCGTCATAAAATTGGGGTGGGCGGTGACAGTGCGGGCGCCAACCTGACGGCAAGCCTGCTCTGGAGTCTGTCGCAGGACAAGCGCCGGATGCCCGCGGCGCAGCTGTTGTTTTACCCGGCCGTAGATGGGAGGCTGACAACCCCGTCGATCAAGGCCTTTGCCGATCATCCCCTGTTGTCGCTGGCCCGGATTGAGGGCTATCTGGATCTCTATCTGGGCCCGGAGGTCGACCGACTACAGCCCCGGGTGTCCCCCTTTCTGGCGCCGGACCTGTCCGGGCAGCCACCCGCCTTTGTGCTGATTGCCGGCCATGATCCCCTGTGGGACGAAGGGGAAGCCTATGCCAAACGTCTGGAAGAGGCCGGCAGCGCCGTGACCCTCGCCCGGTTTGAGGGTCAGGTTCATGGTTTCCTTAACCTCACCAAGGTAATCCCTGAGGCCGATGTGGCCATTGATCAGGCGGCAGCGTGGCTGCGGCAGGTCTTGCAGGGGTAAACCGGCGCACCGTGCCCTGTGCGATGAGGCACAAGAAATAGGCGCAGCTCCCCTTGCACCTTTGGCCATTGCGCCGGATAGATTGGCGGGTAATTCAGTTGGAGGCCCCCCATGCGCGTCGACTATGACACCCTGTCCAAAACCATCGCTGCCCTTGTGGAACGCGAAAGCGATGAGGTTGCCATCATGGCCACATTGGCCTGTGAGGTGCATCACAGCGATGACCGTTTTGACTGGACCGGGTTTTACCGCGTGACCGCGCCGGAACTGTTGAAGATCGGTCCCTATCAGGGCGGTCATGGCTGTCTGGTGATCCCCTTTGCCCGGGGCGTCTGTGGGGCCGCCGCGCGTACTGGTGAGGTGCAGCTGGTGCCCGACGTCGAAGCCTTCCCGGGTCATATCGCCTGTGCCTCCTCCACCCGATCAGAGCTGGTGCTGCCGGTCTGGAATGGTGCGGGGCAGTTGATCGGGGTGTTTGACCTCGACAGCGATCAGCCTGATGCCTTCACACAAGAAGACGCGGATCAACTGGCGGTGATCCTGAAAGCCAGCTTTGCCAATTCCAACCGTGAGGGCGTGTAAATGAATGATGTTTTGAAAGGCAGCTGCGCCTGCGGGCAGATCCATTTCACCACTACCGGGGTGCCGAAAGGGGCAGCGGTCTGCCACTGCGGCCAATGCCGCAAGATGTCGGGCCACGCTTGGGCCTCGGCCCATGTGCGCCGCGAAGCGTTTGAGATTGAGGGGCCGATCAAATGGCTGCGCCTCAGCGAAAAAGCCGAACGCGGCATCTGCCCGGATTGCGGATCTTTCCTGTTCTGGGTGGGGGCGCAGGATCCCGATTACATCAGCTTTGCCCTGGGGGCGATTGATGGGCCAACGGGGATCACGCTGGGGCGCCATATCTTTGTTTCCGACAAGGCAGATTACTACCTGCTAGACGACGGCCTGAAACAGGAACGCTGAGCGGGGCGCAAGCTTACGCCCATGTTCCACAAAGGCAAGACCGCAGCCTTGCGGTCTTTCCAATCCCGGCCATTGCCGATAGGGCCGTTTCAGGAGGAGCGATAGATGTCTCAGAGCAGCGATCAGAATGTCGATACACCGCAGGGTCTTGCCTATGCGATGGGGGCCTATGTGATCTGGGGCTTTCTGCCGCTCTACATGAAGCTGGTGGATCATATTCCCGCGGTTGAGGTTGTGGCCAACCGGGTGATCTGGGCGGTGCCGCTGGCCGCCGCCCTGTTGATCTATCGCCGCCGCACCGCCGATCTGTTCCTGGCCCTGCGCACGCCGCGCATGTTGGCGATGGCCTGTGTGACGGCTGTTCTGGTGTCGATCAACTGGGGCATCTACGTCTGGTCGATTGCGGCGGACCGGGCGTTGGATGCAGCGCTGGGCTATTACATCAACCCGCTGTTTTCCGTCGCACTGGGGGCAATGCTGCTGGGCGAACGGCTAAGCCGGGCGCAGTGGTTAGCCATCTCGCTGGCGGCGGTGGCTGTTGGGGTGCTGTGGTATGACGCCGGTTCGCTGCCCTGGCCTGCGGTGGGTCTGACGGTCAGCTGGGGGTTCTATGCGTTTTTCAAGAAAAGCCTGCCGATTGGCCCGAACCAGGGTTTCCTGCTGGAGGTGCTGATCCTGCTGCCTTTTGCGATTGCCTATGTCGGCTATCTGGCGGCGACCGGTCAGGGGCATCTTGGCGCGTCACTCAGCGATACCTCGCTCCTCCTGGGGATGGGCGTGGTCACGGCTGTGCCGCTGATCCTTTACGCAAATGGCGCCAAGCTGTTGCGGTTGTCGACCATTGGCATCCTGCAATACAGCGCCCCAACGATGATTTTCCTGTTGGCGGTGCTGGTCTTTGACGAACCTTTTGACCGGGCGCGGATGATTGCCTTCCCGCTGATCTGGGCGGCCTTGGTGATCTACACGGTGCCGATGGTGCAGGGGCTGCGCAAATCGCGCGGCTAGCTTGCCTCACACAGGGCAAAGGCGTATCAGCGCGGCATGGAAATCACACCCTATGCCCCGCCAAACGACCCGTTGGAGATCCTGCATGAGGATCATGAGATCGTGGTTGTTAACAAACCCTCCGGCCTGTTGTCGGTTCCGGGGCGCGGTGAACATCTGGCCGATTGCCTGATCAGCCGGGTGCAGGCTGTTTTCCCGCAGGCGCTGCTGGTGCATCGGTTGGACCGGGATACCTCAGGGGTGATGGTCTTTGGCCTGACACCACATGCGCAGCGTAGCCTGTCGATGCAATTTGAAAAGCGCACCACGAAGAAAAGCTACATCGCCCGCGTCGACGGCCGCATCGCTGAGAAAACTGGCACCGTGGATCTGCCGTTGATCGTGGATTGGCCCAATCGCCCGCGTCAGATGGTGGACCATGAAAACGGCAAAGAGGCGATCACCAACTGGCGGGTGTTGAAGGCATCAGATGTGGAAACCCGGGTGCGCCTGACCCCGAAAACGGGCCGCAGCCATCAGCTGCGGGTGCATATGCTGGCGCTTGGTCATGTGATCCTTGGCGATCCGCTCTATGCCACCGGGGCGGCCGCGGATCATCCGCGCTTGATGCTGCATTCTGAGGAGCTGCGGATCAATCATCCCGAAAGTGGCAAGGGCATGTCGTTCCGCGCAAAGGCGCCGTTTTAATCCACCATTTCGGGTGTGGGTGCCTTTGCGTCGGCCAACCCGGCCTCCATATCCTTGATGCGCAGCAGGATCGTGGCGCGCCGTTTTGATAGGTCGCTCTGCAGGCGGTCGATGTGATCCAGCTTCTCCTGCATCTTTTTGATGCCGCCCTCACAGGGGCCGGTGCCCTGATCGCTAAGACAGTCGCGCATGGCATAGACCTCACGCGTTGAAAATCCGGCTGCGATGAAATCACGGATCCGTTCCGCCCGGCGCAGGTCAGCGGGCCGATAAAGCCGGTAGCCGTTTGTGTGCCGGGGCACCTCCATCAGGCCGGAGGTTTCGTAGTGGCGCAGCATGCGTTGCGATATTCCAAGGTGTGATGCGGCTTCTTTGGCAAGCATGGGTGCTCCTTTGGAAAGGGGGCGACAGGGCGCGGGCATGCGCCCCATCGCGACATTTGAGATCAGCCGCGCTGGGACCATCCGCCGTCAATGGTAAGGATTTGGCCCGTCAGCCAGCGGTTTTCAATGCTGCCCAGCTGCAAAACCCAAGACACGATATCCCCCGGCTCACCGCGGCGCCCCAGGGGGATCTGCGCGGCCTCTTGGACCTCAACCTGCTGCGCCATCTCAGGCGTTAGCCCCATCATCCCGGTCAGCGCGCCGGATTTGACCGGGCCGGGCGCGATGGCGTTGACCCGGATGCCGTCGCCTGCCAGCTCAATCGCCCAGGACCGGGTGAGGTGTTCCAGCGCGGCTTTGGTGGCGGCGTAATGGGCCAGCATCGGAACGGATCCCTGTGTTAGGGCCGTGCTGATGTTCACGATCGCGCCTCGGCTGTCGCGCAGCGCGGGCCGTGCGCTGTGCACCAGCAGCGATGGGGCGGTGATGTTGACGTTGCTGATCGCCGCAATGGCCTCTGGCGTGTAATCCGTCATCGGCATGGGATGGCCCGCGCCAGCGTTGTTCACAATCAGGTCGATCCTGCCCCAATGATCCAGTGCGGTCTGCACAATCTGGGCACTACTTGCCGGATCTGCACTGTCGGCCAGCAGCGTTTCGATGCCTTTGATGTTTTGCGCCGTCTGGCTCAGCCGCTCTGCGTTGCGCCCGGTGATCAAGACGCGGGCGCCTTGTTCTGCCAGGGCATGGGCGGTGGCCTGCCCAATGCCGCTGCTGCCGCCGGTTACAACTGCGACCTTTCCGTGCCAGGGGGTGTTCTGTGTCATGTCGAAATGTCCCGTTTGATCACGCATCACAGGGATGCGGGACAGGTTTCGCACGTTGACATTAGTGTCAGGGTCAAGCGGTAAATCCGTTCTGAAATTTATTTAGACCATCTGGACTAAATAAATTGACCTGGCGGGCGTTGCAGCCTACATGGGCGCCAGACGCCACCTTGCATGAGGATGAGACATGAGAATCGATTGGGACCTCCCCGCACACAGACCCGGTATCTGGGGAGCGATTGATAAGTTTATCGGCCCCGGCGCCACGACGGCTGAAAAGCAGCTGCAGCTTTACATCCCTTTTGCCTTTGCTTTTGGCATCGTGATTTTCGGCGGGCTGGCCAATGTTGGCTGGTCATTGGGGCAGTATGTGATCATCGCGCTGCTGGCCGTTGATATGGTCGGCGGAGTGATCACCAATGCCACCTCTGCCGCCAAACGGTGGTATTTCCGCACGGGCGAAGGGTTCAGGCAGCACATCATCTTCATCGCGATTCACCTGTTCCAGATCGTGGTCTTTGCCTGGGCGTTTCTGGAACTGGATCTGCTGTGGATCGCGGGGGTCTATGCGACCTTGATGTTGAGCAGCGTCATCATTTTGAAAACACCGCTCTATCTGCAGCGCCCCGTGGCGGCGACGCTTTACATCGTGGCCCTGTTGCTGTCGCTCTACGTGTTTGAAAACCCACCCTATCTGGAGTGGTTCTTGCCGGTGCTGTTTTACAAAATTCTGATCAGTCACACCCTGCGCGAAGAGCCATATCAACCCGCCTGAGCGCCGCAGCTTCAGCGGCCGGACAGGTAGTCCAGCAACAGTTCCCCCATCAGACGGGCCAGGGTTTCCTCGGCCCGTTCTGGCCCCACAATGGCGGTGACCACGTTGCGATAGGCCTGCATCGCGATCTGCATGGCCTCATCCGCCGCGATCTCATCCGCTGATTTGCCACGCAGATAGTCGAAGATCAGCGCCATCTCCGTGTCGAAATCCCTGCGCAGCACCGCTGTCAGGCGGCTGAGGTTTTCCGCCTCTGAAGCCTCAGGATCGATCAGGTCACCGTCAAAGGCTGCCATCACCTGTTTGGTGCAGGCCAGAAACAGATCCTCTTTGGTGGGGAAGTAGTGATAGAGGGCGCTTTTCGACAGGCCCAGATGATCGGCGATCTTGCGCATGCTGGTGCCGCCATAGCCATGTTCCGAGAAATACGAGACTGCCCGCTGCGCCAGATCCAGCTTGTAGGCATCGTGATCAACAATCTTGGGCATTTTCTCTACCGTTTTTCCTGGGACTGATCGCCCGTATCCGTGCCGAAGGGTGCATATCCGACTTAGCCCAACCGGTCGATAAAAGCCAGAATGCGGATGAAAGCAGTCGGGCCGGGCGGAAAACAATTGGAGTTGATCAACGCAGACACAAAAAAACCGGGACGTCGCCGCCCCGGTTTCTGTGGTCTTTTGTGGCGAAGATTACTCTTCGGTCCAGCCAGCGATGGATTTGACTTCCAGGAAGTCCTCAATCCCCCAAGTGCCGCCCTCGCGGCCGTTGCCGGACTGTTTCATACCGCCGAAAGGTGCGCCAGCACCGCGGCTGTTGCCGTTGATTTCCACCATACCCGAGCGGAACTGACGTGCGACCCGGTTGGCACGAGCGCCGTCCTGCGTTTGCACGTAGTTGGTCAGGCCATAGACGGTGTCATTGGCCATTTCCACGGCTTCCTCTTCGGTGTCGAAGGGGATGATCGACAGCACCGGGCCAAAGATCTCCTCGCGGGCGATGGTCATATCGTTGTTCACATCCGCAAACACGGTGGGGCGAACGAAGAAACCTTTGTTCAGACCTTCGGGGCGACCCAGACCACCGGCTACCACGCGGGCGCCTTCGTCGATGCCTTTCTGGATCAGACCTTGGATCTTGTTCCACTGGGCTTCGTTCACCACCGGGCCGATGTGGCGACCACTTTCGTGGGCGCTGGCCACTTTGGTGCTGCTGGCAATCTCAGCCGCTTCATCCACCACGCGATCATAGATCTCACGTTGAACCATCATCCGCGACGGGGCGTTGCAGCTCTGGCCTGAGTTTTCCATCATATGGCGCACGCCACGTTTGACGGCCTTGTCGTCAGCATCTGCAAACAGAAGGTTGGCGCCTTTGCCGCCCAGTTCCAGGTGCACACGCTTCAGCGTCAGGGCCGCATTCTGCGAGATGGCGATGCCTGCGCGGGTGGAACCGGTGAAGGAGACCATGTCCACGTCCTTGTGGCCGGTCAGAGCCGCGCCAACACCCATGCCATCACCGTTCACCAGGTTGAAGACACCGGCGGGGAAGCCGGCTTCGTCCATGAACTCAGCAAACAGCAGCGCGTTCAGCGGGCTTTCTTCCGATGGTTTCAGCACCATGGTGCAGCCAGCGATGGCGGCGGCGATCACCTTCAGAACCACCTGGTTCATCGGCCAGTTCCATGGGGTGATCAGGGCACAGACGCCGATCGGCTCCATCGCGATACGGTCGTTTGGTGCGTGATCGCCCAGCGGTTTGAAGAAATCAAACTTCTTGGCCGCGCGCAGGAAGTTGGCCGCGTGGTAGGACCCGGCGCCCGCCTGCGAGGCTTTGGCCATATCGATCGGCGCACCCATCTCCAGCGAGATGGCTTCGCCCATCTCATCATTGCGGCGCTGATAGACCTCAAGGAATTTCTCAACCAGGGCAATCCGCTCTTCGACCGGGGTGTTCATCCACGCCGGGAAGGCCGCTTTGGCCGCCGCAACGGCGGCATCGGCGTCGGCCTGACCACCCATCGAAATGACGGCACAGGGTTCTTCGGTTGAGGGATCAATCACGTGATGATCCGCGCCCTCGATCGGGTCGACCCAAGCACCGTTGATATAGAACTGACGTTTCTCGATCATTGCATGACCTCCATGAGACGCAAATTGCGTATATTCTGTCTTTGCGCTGGAAAGTTCCACGATGTGGAAGATCTTACCAGAATCCCGCGCACTCTGTCAGGGCTGCGGCATAGGCGCAAGCCCTGCTCATGTACCCGATACAATAATTTGATCAAATTTTCACATCTGTCAATTCGCGGGTGTCTTCCGGTGTCTTTCTGACGCGAGGGACATGATTCACGGTTGCGTGAACGGCCGCACTGGTGATGATGGCTTGCAGGAAAGAGAGGCGTGCCTATCTCTACCAAACAACCTGTCGCTTTACCTGAAAGGACATTGA
This sequence comes from Thalassovita sp., assembly GCF_963691685.1. GTDB lineage: Bacteria > Pseudomonadota > Alphaproteobacteria > Rhodobacterales > Rhodobacteraceae > Thalassobius. The sequence continues at coordinate 4,282,507 of NZ_OY829290.1, read as the reverse complement.
AAAATGGGTTTGCGCATCAACGACATCGTGCCGAATTTCACCGCCGAGACGGATCACGGCACCATCTCGTTCCATGATTGGATCGGCGACAGCTGGGCCATTTTGTTTTCACACCCCAAGGATTTTACCCCGGTTTGCACCACTGAATTTGGCGCCGTTGCGCAGCTGGCCGATGAATGGGCCAAACGCAACACCAAGGTGATCGGCGTTTCCGTCGATGGCGTGGAGGAGCACAAGGGCTGGAAAGGTGACATCGAATCTTACGCCGGCGCTGAGGCAGGTTTCCCGATCATCGCGGATAGTGGCCTGGACGTGTCCAAGATGTTCGACATGCTGCCCGCAGATGCCTATCTGCCCGACGGCCGGACCCCGGCAGACAGCGCCACCGTGCGGTCGGTCTTCATCATCTCGCCGGATAAAAAGCTGCAGCTGACCATGACCTACCCGATGACCGTGGGCCGCAACTTTGCCGAAGTTCTGCGCGCCCTGGACGGGTTGCAGCGCACCTACGGCCAGCCACTGGCCACCCCGGCCAACTGGCAGCAGGGTCAGGACGTGATTGTTGCCCTTGCCCTGGACGACGCCGCCGCCGAAGAAAAATACGGCGCGCTGGACAAAAAACTGCCCTACCTGCGGTTCGCCAAGAACCCTGAGTGATCAGTTAAACACCTGAAAAACAAAAGCCCCGGTCATCTGACCGGGGCTTCTTTGTTTCTGGCAAGAGGAAGAGGTTTACTCTTCTTCTTTTTTGGCTTCTTCGCCGGTTTCCTGATCGACAACTTTCATCGACAGGCGGACTTTGCCGCGGTCGTCGAAGCCGAGCAGTTTGACCCACACTTCCTGACCTTCCTTCAGAACGTCGGAGGGGTGGTTCAGGCGGCGGTTTTCGATCTGGGACACGTGCACCAGACCGTCGCGCTTGCCAAAGAAGTTCACGAAGGCGCCGAAGTCGACGATCTTCACAACTTTACCTTTGTAGATGGCGCCTTCTTCCGGCTCAGCGACGATCGAGTGGATCATCTCATAAGCCTTCTTGATGCACTCACCGTCAGGCGAAGCGATCTTGATGATGCCGTCGTCGTTGATGTCGACTTTGGCGCCGGACACTTCAACGATTTCGCGGATCACTTTGCCGCCCGAGCCGATCACTTCACGGATCTTGTCGGTCGGGATCTGCATGGTTTCAATGCGCGGAGCGTGGACCGAGAATTCCGAGGCGCCGGACAGCGCTTTGTTCATCTCACCCAGGATTTGCATCCGGCCGGCTTTCGCCTGTGCCAGCGCTTTCTCCATGATTTCAGGCGTGATGCCTGCAACCTTGATGTCCATCTGCAGCGAGGTGATGCCGTTTTCGGTACCTGCCACTTTGAAGTCCATGTCGCCCAGGTGATCTTCGTCGCCCAGAATGTCGGACAGGATCGCGTAGGAACCGTCTTCTTCCAGAACCAGACCCATGGCCACACCGGCAACGGCCGATTTCAGCGGTACACCTGCGTCCATCATCGACAGCGAGCCACCGCAGACCGACGCCATCGAGGAGGAGCCGTTCGATTCGGTGATCTCAGAAACCACACGCACGGTGTAGGGGAAGTCAGTCGGGGCGGGCAGAACAGCCTGCAGCGCACGCCATGCCAGCTTACCGTGACCGATTTCACGACGACCGGGCGAGCCAACGCGGCCCACTTCACCAACCGAGTAGGGCGGGAAGTTATAATGCAGCAGGAAGTTCGAACGGTAGTTGCCGTGCAGTGCGTCGATGATCTGCTCATCGTCGCCCGTGCCCAGAGTGGTCACAACCAGACCCTGGGTTTCACCACGGGTGAACAGGGCCGACCCGTGGGTCCGCGGCAGCATGCCGGTTTCAGCAACGATCGGACGGATCTCGTCCAGCGCACGGCCGTCGATCCGCTTGCCTTCTTTTACAACGGTGCCACGCAGAACGGTGGATTCCAGCTTCTTCAGGGCCGAACCCAGATCCGCATCTTCCTGCTGTTCTTCGCTCAGGCCTGCAATGATAGCTTCACGCGCAGCGGCAACAGCGGCAACGCGCTCTTGCTTGTCGGTGATGGCATAGGCGGCACGCATCTGCTCTTCGCCCGCGGCTTTCACCACTTCGAACAGCTCCGAGTAGTCGGGCGATACGAATTCAAACGGATCTTTGGCGGCGTCTTCGGCCAGATCGATGATCAGGTCGATCACCGGCTGGATCTGTTCGTGGGCGAAGTTCACCGCACCCAGCATCTCGGCTTCGGTCAGCTCGTAGGCTTCCGATTCGACCATCATCACGGCGTCTTTGGTGCCGGCCACAACCAGGTCGAGGCGCTGCTCGGGGTTGTTGCGCAGCTGGTCCATGTCGTCCACGGTCGGGTTCAGGATGTATTCACCATCCTCAAAACCAACACGGGCACAGGCGATCGGACCGCGGAACGGCGCGCCGGAAATGGTCAGCGCAGCGGAGGCCGCGATCATGGCAACAACGTCGGGGTCGTTGACCAGGTCGTGGGACAGCACGGTGCACATCACCAGAACTTCGTGTTTGAAGCCGGGGACGAACAGCGGACGGATCGGACGGTCGATCAGACGTGCGGTCAGGGTTTCTTTTTCGGTCGGGCGCGCTTCGCGCTTAAAGAAACCGCCAGGGATCTTACCGGCGGCGTAGTATTTCTCTTGGTAATGTACGGTCAGCGGGAAGAAATCCTGACCGGGTTTTGGTGCCTTTGCGAAGGTCACGTTGGCCATGACGGAAGTCTCGCCCAGAGTGGCGATGACGGTGCCGTCGGCCTGACGGGCAACCTTGCCCGTTTCCAGAGTGAGGGTCTCTTCGCCCCACTGCATCGATTTGGTCGTTACGTCAAACATATGCGTATCCTAGTTGGCAGCATCTCGGGCGTATCCCGCGCTGCCTTGTGTAAATGACGGCCCCATTGCCGCCGACCCCATTATCTTCATTCCGAGTGCCAGGGTCCGGGCACAACGTCTCAGATAGCGGGGCCATACATGTTTTTTGTAAGTTTTGAAACAACAATCAGACTCAGGCCGCCCGGGCGCGGTTGAGAGTCGCGGCTTCCAGCCGGTCCAACTGAGCAAGGGCTTCGGCTTGGGTTGCGCCTGTCTGCAAGGCGGTGTTCCAGATGCGTCGGCAGGAGTGTGGCGACCAGGGCAAGACGGCCTGTTGCAGCCAGTGCCGCAGCGCAGGCGGCAGGCTGTCATAATCGCGCATGGGATCGCCACGCCGCTTGCGGCGGCGCAACCCGGTTTGACCCAGGTTGCCACACTTTCGGGCCCGTTTGCCCATCTGTGCATTGCTGGCCATTACTCAGCCGCCTCCGCTTGACGCCAGGGCGGGAACGGGTCCGGCATTTCGGCGTAGTTTGGCAGGGTTTCCAGGGTGGCCTGTTGTACTAGACAGGATTCGAGCTGGGCGCGCAATTTGGGCCAGTCGATGCCAGCACCGATAAAGACCAACTCCTGCCGGCGATCCCCAAATGGTTCGCGCCAGTGGTCCTGCATGTATTTGCGCAGACCTTCGTGGTTCGGCCAGGTGTCCGCCGGGACGGAGGCCCACCAGGTGCCAATCGGGCCAATCGAAGAGAGCGCACCCGCCAATGAAAACTCGGCCACCCATTTGGGGCGGCTTGCGAGCCACATATGACCCTTGGCCCGGATCACACCGGGCAGCGGCCCGTTCAGCAGGTCATGAATCCGGCGCGGATCAAATGGCGCGTGGGCACGAAACACGTAGGAAGCCACGCCGTATTCCTCGGTTTCGGGGACGTGATCCTCAAAGCCGTAAAGCTCCTTTGCCCACATCGGGTGCTCATAGGCGCGGTCAAAGTCAAACAGTCCGGTGTTCAGCAGATCCGCAACCGCGACCTCGGAAAAATCCGTTTCGATGATCTTGGCATCCCCGTTCAGACTGCGGATGATTTGCCGGGCGGCTTTGGTGCGCTCCGGGCCGGCGGCGCTGACTTTGTTCAGCACAACGACATCTGCAAATTCGATCTGGTCGGTCAGCAGATGCACCAGGGTACGGTCATCGCCTTCGCCCGCGGTTTCACCATGGTCAGCCAGAAAATCGTGGCTGGAGTAGTTTTCCAACAGGTTCACCGCATCCACCACGGTGGCCATCGTGTCCAGACGTGCAACGTCGGACAGGCTGCGGCCTTCTTCATCGCGAAAGGCAAAGGAGGTCGCGACGGGAATAGGTTCGGAAATCCCGGAGGACTCGATCAACAGGTAGTCAAATCGTCCGGCCTCAGCCAATTGCCGAACCTCAAGCAACAGATCTTCGCGCAGGGTGCAGCAGATACAGCCGTTGGACATCTCAACGAGGGTTTCGTCGGTATGGCTCAGCGATCCGCTGTCACTGCGCACCAGATCGGCGTCGATGTTCACTTCGGACATATCGTTCACGATGACGGCGATGCGATGGTTGTCGCGGTTGTTGAGCAAACGGTTCAGCAGGGTTGTTTTGCCGGCGCCCAGAAATCCGGAAAGGACGGTGACGGGCAGGCGGGGGTCGGTCGATCTATCGGGCGCTGTATCTGACATGGGGCTCGCTGGATAAAATGTAATAACATAACATTTATAGAATCCAGCGGACCCAAATGACAAGCCCCGCCGTTTCTAGGGCGGGGCAGTGCTGATCTTGGTGGGGTTCAGGCCTCTTTGCGCCTTGTGGGGTGGTCCTTGATGCCGAAAGCCTTGCGCGCGGTGACCAGCCGCAGATCGTCCGGATCCATCCCCATCGAAAGAATCGTTTTGCGGTCAAACCGTTCCTTCGCCGCGCCACGTTCGTATTTGGTGCCAAACAGCCGGTCGATCCATTCCATGCCAAAGCTGACGTGGAACGTGGCCTCGTGATCGTTGAAATGATGACGCAGATGGCTGCGTGTCACCCGCTCGCCAAACCAGCCCTTGGGCACGTTCAGATGCGCAAGCGTGTGGCAGTATTCATAGAAGGTGAATGCAGTCACCGACCCAACGGTCAGCGCCACAAAGGGAAACAGCAGCGCCATCTGCCAGCCAACAAAGGGCCAGAGGATCAGGAAATGCACCACCAGCGATTTGCTGGCAAATTTCACCGGATACCAATGCTGATCACCGGTGAAGAACTCGGGATCATTGGGGAACTCATGATGGCCGATGTGGCTGCGATAAAGCTCATTGAACGGGCTCTGATCGGTTGGTGGTTCCCGGTGCAGCAGAAACCGGTGCATGGCATATTCAACAAAGAACTGCATCACCGCGCCGTAAACCAGGGCCAGCAGCAACCAAGGGGTCCAAAACACCACCAGCGCCACGATCCCGGCGAACCACAGTGGTGCCAACCGGTGCAGCGTGCCCATATTCATCAATACACGTAAGGTCGCGCCCATGATTCAGATCCTCCCGTATCTGTCCTCCACCGATGAGGGTAGCACGCGATTTGGACCTGTCACTGTGGACTTGGCGTCAACTTTGCGCCCGTGCGCCCTGATCAAAACCAGCCGAGAGCGCCTGCAGTTGCCCGGCATCAGCCTTGTAAAACACCCAGTTCTTGATCTTCTTTGAGGTCACCAAACCGGCCGCTTCCAATGCCTTCATATGGCTGGTGACCGTCGGCTGGCTGAGGCCGGTTTTGTCGGTGATGAACCCCACACAGACGCCATCCTTCAGCCGGCACCCATCACGCTGCGGCGGGAAATGCGCCAGCGGGTCCAGCAGCCAATCCATGATCTGAGCACGGTGCGGATTGGCCAAAGCCCGCAAAGCGGGCACCATGTCGACAAATCCGTTGTTCATATAGAGAATCCTCTATATTGATATTTTCCGATATAGATTCGCATTTCAGGACCATGCCATGAATGAGTTAGAGTTACTAGAAGAAGCCGATGCACTGGCGCGTCGCTATGTTGCAGGTGTTGCGGACCAGCCGGTGTTTCCCGATGCGCAGGCGCTGGACGCCCTATCGGCTTTTGCTGAACCGCTACCGGATGAGGGCAAAGGCGCGCTGGACACAGTGCAGATGCTCGACAGGCTCGGCTCCCCGGCAACGGTGGTCAGCAACGGGCCGAACTATTTTGGCTTTGTCATCGGGGCCACCCTGCCGGCCGCCGCTGCGGCAGAACGGATGGTGGGTGCCTGGGATCAATGCGCCTCCTCTTATGACAATGCGCCGGTTGCGGATGTTCTGGAAAAACAGGCCGGTGCCTGGCTGCTGGAGATCCTGGATCTGCCCCGTGAAAGTGCGGTTGCCTTTGGCACCTCTGCCACCGCTTGTGGCCTGAGCGTTCTGGCCGCCGCGCGCGCAACGCTGCTGGCGCGGCAGGGCTGGGATTACAGTGAACAGGGGCTGATCGGCGCGCCTGAGATCAAGGTCATGGTGCCTGCAACCGTTCATGTGACCGTGCGCAAGGCGTTGCAGATCCTTGGGTTTGGCTGGGCCAATGTGGCCAAACTGCCCGTCGATGGGGAGGGGCGCGTGATCCCGGACCAGATGCCAGAGATGGACGACCGCACGATCTTGGTCCTGCAGGCCGGTGAGGTGAACACGGGTGAGTTTGATCGCTTTGCCGAGATCATTCCACGCGCCAAGGCCGCGGGGGCTTGGGTGCATGTGGATGGGGCGTTTGGCCTCTGGGCACGTGCCTCGGCATTGAAAGATCTGACCGACGGGGTGGAGGGCGCGGACAGCTGGACGACGGATGGGCACAAGTGGCTCAACACGCCTTATGACGGGGCGATGGCGATTTGCCGGGATCCGCAGGCTCTGGCGCGGGTGATGAATGCAGATGCGGCCTATTCCACGGCCTCAGCGGATTCCCAAAAGAACCTGACACTGGAGTTTTCGCGCCGGGCGCGCGGCATTCCGATCTGGGCCGCGCTGCGAGCGCTGGGCCGCAACGGCGTGGCCGCGATGGTGGAAAAACATCACGCGCAGGCCGTGCATGTTGGGGAGGGGCTGCGTGCCGCCGGGTTTGAGGTGCTGAACCGTGTGGTCCTTAATCAGGTTCTGGTCCGCGGCCGCAATGATGCGGCGACGGCCGCAATTTTGCAGCAGGCACAGGACAGCGGGCAGGTCTGGTTTGGCGGTACCGTTTGGCAGGGGCGTCCGGCGTTTCGGATCAGCCTGTCGTCCTTCCGGACGGAACAGGAAAACGTGGATCGCTTGATCAATCTGCTGCGGCAGATCGGTCCGGATGGGTCTGCGCGGCGGTGATCCAATCCACAAAGGCGCGCAATTTGGCAGGGACATAGCTGCGCGTCGGGTAAAGGATCCAAGCCGCCGTGTCGAAACCACCGGGGGAGGCTTCGTGGTCTGGGAAAAGGTCAATGAGCGACCCCGCAGCCAGATCCTCCTCCACCATCCAATCGGCCAGCATCGCGATCCCCAAATCCAACAGCGCCGCCCGGCGCAGGGCCAGCGGGTTAGAAATCACGCTGCCCGGGCCCAGCGGAACAGTCATGGGCGGCTTGTCTGATTGGCGGATCCGCCAGTTGGTTTCAAACCCCGGATAGGGCATTTGCAGGCAGCTGTGGTGCTGTAAGTCCAGCGGTAGGTTTGGGCGGCCCTGTTGCGCCAGATAGCCGGGGCTGGCGACCAGATGATAGCGGGTTGCCCGCAGCCGGCGCACCACGTAATCGCCATGGATCGCAGCACCAAAGCGAATGGCCAGATCAATACCTTCGCTGCGCAGATCCACCTGCGTGTCGCTGAGCTGCAGATCCAGTTGTATCTTGGGATAGCGCTGCGCAAAGCCGGACAACCGTGGCAGCAACCAGCGTTCCGCAAATGCGACAGAGGTTGCGACGCGCAGCTTTCCGGTGGGATCTGTCAGCTGATCGCGGGCCGCTTCACCCGCCTGTGTCAGATAGGTTGCCCCGGCTTCTGTCAGCACCAGCCGCCGCGTGGTTCGATCAAACAGACGCACTTGCAACGCCTCTTCCAGCCCGGCGATCTGCCGCGAGACGGAGGAGGGCGCGACATTCAGCTGCCGTGCATAGGCAGCAAACGACCCGGCCGCTGCAACAGCGCGGAAGGTTTCAAGCGTGTCCAGATCCATTGATGCCCTCATTCGTGCAAATCTCGCACGAATGTAGCGCAGTTGTCCTGATTTCCCAAATATGCCGCATCCGCCACGTTCAGCCCTCATCACAGGAGAATGAACATGAAGGTAACGTTTTTAGGTTTGGGCGCGATGGGGCAACGTATGGCCACGCGCCTGCTGGACGCGGGGCATGATGTGACCGTGTGGAACCGCAACACCGCTGTGCGCGACGGCTTTGATGCGCGGGCGGTGAAGGCCGTGACGCCGGCCGATGCAGTGGCGGCGGCTGATGTGGTCTTTGCCATGCTGCGCGATGATGCGGCTTCTACTGATGTGTGGCTTGGGGCAGCGGGGGCGCTTGCCGCGCTGCCGACCGGTGCGGTTGCGGTGGAATGCTCCACCCTCAGCCTCACCCAGGTGCTAAAGCTGCACGCTGCCGCTGCGGAGCGGGGTGTTGCCTTTGTTGATGCGCCAGTCGCCGGATCGCGCCCGCAGGCTGAAGCGGGACAACTGATTTTCCTGCAAGGCGGCGCTGCGGAGGTCATTGCGGCGCTGGATCCGCTGTTTGCCGAGATGGGCGGCAAGAGGCTGCACTGCGGTCCTGCGGGGGCCGGCGCTATGGCGAAACTGGTGGTGAACGCGATGTTTGGCACCCAACTGGCAGCTCTGGCGGAGCTGATGGCGGCAACCAAGGCAAAGGGGTTTGATGCGCAATCGGTTTTGAAGGCGCTGGCGGACACCCCCGTTTGTTCGCCCGCCACCGCTGGGGCAGGTGGTGCGATGTTGGCCGGGCAATGGGCCCCAGCCTTTCCAATCGATCTGGTGGCGAAGGATTTCACCTATGTTGCGCAATCCGGCACCGTGATGCCCCTGGCAGAACAGGTGGCAGAGGTCTACGCGCAAGCCGTGGCCGAAGGGTTTGGCGCCGACAATATCACCGGCATCATTCAGCGCTATGATGGCGCCGCACGTTGCTGAGCAACAAAAAACGCCCGCTCATAAGAGCGGGCGTTCCTTGGATCGGAAAGATCCGAAAACCTTAGCGACGCAGGCCCAGACGTTTGATCAGGTCAGCGTAACGGGCTTCGTCTTTACCCTTCAGGTAGTCCAGCAGCTTACGGCGCTGAGCAACCATCATCAGAAGACCACGGCGGCCGTGGTTGTCTTTTTTGTGGGTTTTGAAGTGCTCGGTCAGGGTCGCGATGCGCGAGGACAGAATAGCAACCTGTACTTCGGGCGAACCGGTGTCGCCTTCTTTGGTTGCGAATTCTTTCATGACGCGTGCTTTTTCTTCAGCAGTGATCGACATCGGGGTTCTCCTAGTTAGAGGGTTCAGGGCACAAGCCGGGATGTCGTCCAGACAAGGTCCTATGGAGGAATCGCCCCGCAAAGCGGAAGCGATGCGCGCTGATAAGGGAAAATCGCCATAAAGGAAAGGGAAATCGTGCGTGCGACCGGGCTGGCGAAGACGCAGATCCGGGCAGGGCAGTTTATGCAACGAATTGGGACTGCGGCACCAGCCGGATATCGGCCTGTTCGGCGGCGCTGACCCCATGCAGCAGTGCAACCTGTTCGCCGTTGATCCAAACGCCCAGATCCTCGGACTCCGTGCCGTCTGGGCGCAGGTCCAAAATCGGTGGGGTGGGATCCTGACTGTCATCAAAAAGCAGCACCAACGTGTCCTCAGCGGTGTCGAAATCCATCACCTCAGCCCCCGTGGTGTCAGCCATCGTGGTCAGCAGGTCCGCCCCGTCGCCGGTGCTGATCACGTCCTGCGTGCCAAAGTCGATGATATCGGCACCGGTTCCACCGTTCAGAAAGTCCTGCGTGCCATCGCCCGCGCCGCTCAGCTGATCGTCGCCAGAGCCACCAAACAGCACATCTGCGCCGGACCCGCCGGTCAGCGTGTCATCCCCCAAGCCGCCAAGCAGCGCATCATCCCCTTCGCCGCCGATCAGTACATCCTGCCCGTCACCGCCCTGCAGGCTGTCATCACCCGCACCGCCATCTAGGGTATCCGCATCCAGATGGCCCGATAGCGTGTCGTCCCCTGCGCCACCTTTCAGCAGGTCGTCCCCATCCTGCCCGTGCAGCTGGTCCGCGTTATCGCCGCCAAGCAGGGTGTCATTGCCGGTATCGCCAAACAACTCATCCTGGCCGGCGCCGCCGTCCACCAGATCGTCACCGCCATAGCCGTTGATTTGGTCATCGCCCGCGAACCCCTCCAGCGCCTCATCCTCGGCAGTGCCGGCGAGGATATCATCCTCTGCGGTGCCGGTCTGTGTGGGGGTGTCATCCACCAGAATGTCGAAACGTTCGGCTTCGGGGGGCGGAGGGCTATCATCTGGGGTGTCGTCCAGCAGTTGGGTCAGCAGATTGTCAGACGGGGTATTCCCGTCTGATCCGCTGTTACCGGCGGGCGTGTCGCCAATCAGCGCGCCCACACGTTGCATCAGGCCAGAAGCCTCGGGGCCAAATCCATCGCCTTCCAGATCGTCAGGTTCATCATCAACCGGCGGCACAGAGGTCAGCCCGACCAGCGCCATACCGGCCATCATTGCACCCACCATGCCTGCCATGATCCACATCGAACCCTACCTCACCACAAGAACCACCAACCCAGTATCAGGATGCCGGAGGCGATACAGTCAGGTCAAAATCAATCGCGGTGCGTGGTTAACGCGGATTTAAGGGTCGGAGGTGATCCCGTTCCCATTGCCAAGCGCGCGTTCAAATTCATCCGACAGGATGACCATCCAGTCGCCGATCAAAGGCAGGAATTCAAACTGCGACAGCCACCAAGCGATCATGGACACGAGGATCGTCGCCCCCATGACCGAGCCGAGGCCAAAGGCCAGCCCGCGCAGGAACTGAAACATCAATAACCGCCAGAGGGAGTTTTGCACCGCAACGAAACGGTGATTGTTGAACCGTTCCACCTCCTCGGCCAGACGTGTCAGCGCTGCGGTCTCGGGCAGCGTTTCAGCCGGGGCAGGGGTGGGATCGGTCATCACAGCTCCTTCAGGGGGATCAGTCGGGGATCTGCCACAACTCTGGCTGTTGGGTGTAGGCGATGTAAAGCGGATGTTTGGGATGGCCCGCCTTGGTCAGGCCAAGGGCATAAATGTCACGGCCGGTGCCGCGCAGCAGTTTGGCCATATGAGCGCCGTGGTTCAGGTGATCGCCATGGCTGCCCCAGGCGGCGATGATCTGATCGGCCCAGTCACACCCTTCCAGAATGGTCTGATCATTGGCTGGCCCGATGGGATCCGCGGCGGCGCGCATGGCGCGGGGATCGGTGTCCCGCCAGGCAAAGATGTTGGTCACCCGAAAGGCGCCAAACCCCAACGCCCGCGCCCGGCGTTCACAGCGTTCCACGGTTGGATCATTCTGCACTTCAGTCGCGGTGGACGGGTTCAGCATCACAAAAAGCGCCTTACGCCCACCCGAATCCCAGGTTCGGGTCAGCTGGTAGCGATACTTCTCGCAGTCAGAGTAGACAGCAGTGGAATGGGCGTCGCCCTTTTGGAATTCGCGTGTGATCATGGCTGTTATTGGCCATATTTCCGACGTTAGTGCAATGCGCTGTACCTTATGGCGCTGCATCTTAGGGCTTTGGTCCTGTTGGCCCTCTGTCAATTGTCGTCAGTTAGATGACTCGGGCTGCTCTTAGGGATGTGCTAAAAACTCTCCATAAGTCGAAAACGACAATTCGTAAGAGGTGTGCAGTGACCTTTCTGATTTTGCTAAGTGCGATGGTGGCCGGTGCGGTAGGTCTGACGGATCTGGATGAGTCCGATCAGGAGGCACAGTCTGACGATGTTGAAACGCCCGAGGTCGAAGGGGACGAGGTTGAGATCATCACTGATCTGGACCTGTATTTGACCGGCGGGCACGGCGATGATGTTCTGGGTGGGGGCACCGGGGACGACACGCTGTTCGGCGCAGAAGGAGCAGATACGCTGAACGGCGGTCATGGGGACGACCTGCTGTTCAGCGGCTCCGATGTTTTGTTTACTGAAGAGTGGAACCATCAGCCGGGCGAAATCAGCCTGACCGACAATGACGGCGACGTGCTGAACGGCGGTGAAGGCAATGACACCCTTTATGTTGGCCCGAACAGCACCGCCACCGGCGGGGAAGGCGACGATCTGTTTGTGGCCTATGCCGACAACTACTTTGGCACCAATGAGGCTGCGGAGATCACCGATTTCACCGCTGGCAAGGACTCGCTGGAAATTGACTTCGCGCTGCATCAGGGCGTCTACACCACCGACTTCAGCACTAAAGATGCTGTTGACACCTTTTTGATGACCCATGACGCGGAAACCGACACCACCGTGGTTGAGCTGGACGGCGATGAGGTGCTGCACCTCAATGGTGATCAGACCGATCTGACGGTTGCCTTCTATGACGCTGAAACCGACGCCGAAGCGCCGGTTTGGCTGGATGTCGAAGGCAATGAGATCAGCGAAGAAGAAGGCGAAGCCGCAGATCTGATCCTGGTGGCCCGCACCCTGGAAGAGATCGCAGGCGCCTGATCCCGCCCCTGTTACCATCAGCCTGAAATCTACTGGAATTCCGGACTATTTGTCAGCCTTGATGCGCCATAGGCTCCGCCTATTGATTTAGGGTATTTGGGGGTTCTGGGGGACATGGGACCACTGTTTATGCTGCTGGCGCTTGGCTCCGCCGCACTTGGCTGGGGTCTGGTGGAGATGCTGGATGATGATGTGGCGGAGGGCACATCAGCCGCTCCGCGTGGTGAGGGGGGTGAGGGTACACCCACTGCCAGCAACGCGGATGAACCAACGGATGAACCAACGGATGAACCACCAGCCGACGCCGGGCCTGTCACCGCCGCGCCAACCTTTGATCTACTGACCCAAGCCATGGCGGTTGAACCGTCACTGCTGATCGCTGAAAGCGGTGTGGCGGATACGGTGACCGGCACCGCCGGTGATGACGTGCTGATTGGCACCGCGGGGGAGGCGGACGTTCTGCTGGGTGGCGCAGGTGATGATATCCTGCATGTCGATTGGCAGAACACGGCCGAAGGTGGCGAGGGGGCCGACCGGTTCTTTGTGCCTTGGGTGCCGGGTGAAGGCACTGTGATCCGCGACTTTAATCCGGCTGAGGATCAGCTGGTTTTGGAAAACGACTATTATTCCATCGCGCTTTACCAGACGCCAGATGGCGCCGGTCTGCGGTTCGTGGATGAAGAGGATATGAGCGTCATCCTGACGCTGGAGGGCGTGACCCTGGAACCGGGGGAGACCCTGGAAGTGATCGAACGCTATGACGGCGAAGATACCCCGCGCAGCTATGCCGCGCCCGAGGATGCGGGCCCCGCGATCATTGACGCGGTGATCGGCGCCAGCGCTGAGGCGGAGGTGATCGAGGGGGACGCGGGCGCGAACCTGATCATTGCGAATGATGTCTTCGCACCAAGCGGCGGCGCAGATACCTTGATCGGGGGCGAGGGCAACGACCGTTTGTTTAGCGGTTCGTCCTTGGGGTTTTACGAAAGCCAATGGAATCATGCCCCCGGTTCTGCCTCGCTCTACGGGTCTGACGACGCTTTGTTTGGCGGCGAAGGCAATGACCAAATGTATATCGGTGCGTCCTCAACCGCGACGGGCGGTGCGGGCGAAGATCAGTTTTTCATGCTTTATGATAACCGTTCCAGCGCTGACGGCTACGCTGAGGTGACCGACTTTGATCCGACCGAAGATCAGCTGATTATCGATTTCCGCGATGACTCTGACGGGGAGGCGGAGGCCGTCCGCACCGGCCTGACGCTCAGCTATGACAGCGCGACGGATGTCACCCGCATTGATATTGCAGGGCAGATCGTTGCGCAGGTCAATGGCGATCAAACCGGCGCCAGCGTCGCAGTGCGCAGGGGGTACTATACCTCGCAACCGCTGGCCTGGCTGGATGTTGCGGGCAACGAGATTGATGCAGCAACGGGGCAGGCTGCGGACATTCAGCTTCTCGGCGGGTCGGATTTTGATCTGTATGGAGTGTAACCGGGTTCGTGGGGTTTAACCCCGCACAAAGACCCGGCTGGGGTGCAATTCACCGGCTTTGAACACGCCGACAGCCACGGCTTCACCGTTCAGGCTGGCCCAGCATTCATCGCCGTATTCCACATCGTTTGCAAACACGATCCCGGGGTTGCCGTTGCGCATCTTGGCGGCGCCCTGTTCGGTGGTTTTCACCTCGGGCAGATCGGCCAGACCTTCCTCCAGCGGCAGCAGATGCTCGTCCAGCGCCGGGGTGCGTTCCATTTCGATCACCTGATCCAGGGTCAGACCATCCTCGGCCTCAAACGGGCCGGACCAGATGCGGCGCAGGTGCAGCACGTGACCGTGGCACCCAAGGGCCGCGCCCAGATCCCGCGCGATGGAACGGACATAACCGCCCTTGCCGCAGGTCATTTCCAGCTCAACATGATCGGCATCGAGCCGGTCTGTCATCACCAGCTCCTCGACCCAGAGGGGTCGGGCGGCGATCTCAAAATCCTCATCCCCGTCACGGGCCAGCTTATAGGCGCGTTCACCGTCGATTTTTACGGCCGAAAACTTGGGCGGCACCTGCATGATGTCTCCAAGGAACCCGCCAAGCGCCTCTTTGATCTGTTCATCCGTCGGGCGCGCGTCGCTTTCTGCGATCACTTCGCCTTCGGCATCGTCGGTGTTGGTCGCCTGACCCAGACGCACCACAAAACGGTAGGCTTTCAGCGCATCGGTGATGAAGGGGACGGTCTTGGTGGCCTCGCCCAGGGCGACGGCCAGCACACCGGTGGCTTCGGGATCAAGGGTGCCCGCATGGCCAGCCTTCTTGGCCTCCAGCGCCCAGCGCACTTTGTTCACCACAGCGGTCGAGGTCATGCCTGCCGGTTTGTCGATAACCAGCCAGCCTGAAATGTCACGTCCCTTGCGCTTGCGACCCATTGTGATCCCCGATGTAGCTTGGATTGATGCGAGGCGCGCCAGTTACCGCAGACGCGGAACTCTGTCAAACATGCGCTCAGTTGCGGGCGCTGCCAAGGGGGACGGTGACACCGATCATTGGCCCTACCGGGAAGCCGATGTCGCGGCGGCCCTCGGCAGGGATGAACACTCGGGATACTTTGCCATCCAGAAACAGCGCATTTGGCAGCTTCAGGTGATCGCGGAACAGGCGGCCGAAATCGTGGAAATTGACCCGCGCGTCCGAAATCGCAAAGACCACGCGCCGCCCGTCGGCGGAGGTGCCCACGCCGTTGCGGATATGACGTGAGGTGCCGCCGGGGATAAACCGCGGATGCAGGGCGCCATCGATCACCAGCATCGGGCCGGATTGCGTTGCAAATCGACAATCCGGACGGGCCGCCGCAAAGGCGCGGCTTTCGATCACATCCGCGCGGCCGTCACGCAGACAGAAGACGCCATTGGGCAGCAGGCCAAAATTGCCCTTGCTGGCCCCGGTCAGCAGTGGCGTTTTCTCAACCCCCTCTTCGATGTAAAGCCCGACCGGGCTGCGGTCGCTGTGATACATGCCACCATTCATCGCAAAGGACAGTTCACGCCCTTCGCCCTCTAGCAGTTGATTGATCCGCGCGTAGTGCCCCAACAGGCCACGGTCATCGCTGTGAAACAGCCGCAGATCCGCGGCAGCTGGATCAGCCTCGCAGATCGTATAGGGGGTCTCCAAATAAGACAGGCGCTGACATTCCAACGCCTGAACAGGGACAGCAAAAAAGGAAAGCGCCAGCGTCAACAGGGAGGCAAGCTGGCGCATTTGGGGTTAGCCCTCATCCTCGGGGGTGTCAGCCTCGCCCGAGTCGGGCTTGTCCAGATCGCGGCGCACATCTTCGCGATTGAGCAGGGCGCGGGTCTCATCCATCCGGTCAAAGGTGGTGTCGACCTTGAAGCGCAGCTCGGGCGCATGTTTCAGGCCGCATTTTTTACCGATGGTGCGGCGCAGCTCCCACTGGTTGCGGGCCAGGATCTTGACCGCTTCGGCCCCGTCCTTGCCACCCAGGGGCAGCACATAACAGGTCGCCACACGTAGGTCCGAGGTGATCTGAACCTCGCCCACGGTGATCGACATACGGTTGAGATCATCATCGTGAATCTCGCCCCGCATCAACAGGTCGGACATCGTCCGGCGGATCAGTTCGCCGACGCGCAATTGCCGGGTGCTGGGCCCGGCGCCATATGAATTTCCTTTGGCCATGGGCTGCATCTAAGGCGTCTTGTCCCCTTTGCCAAGCGGGCAATGCTGGTCTATGCAGACGAAAACCATGTTTTCTAGGAGTTTCAGAACCATGACCAACCTGCCGGGAATCGTCATCACGGGTGCATCGGGCCGTATGGGGCAGATGCTGATCAAAACCGTGTTGGAGAGCGATAAGGCCAAGCTGGTCGGCGTTGTGGAACGCGCAGGCCACGATTGGGTGGGCCGTGATGTGGGTGAATGCATGGGCGGGGCCGCCGTTGGCGTGGCCGTGACCGACGATGCGTTGGAGGCGTTTTCCAAAGCGCAGGCGGTGATTGATTTCACCGCGCCGGAGGCAACGGTTGAATTTGCCGCCTTGGCTGCACAGGCCCGCGCCGTGCATGTCATCGGCACCACCGGCATGGCTGAGGAACACCTGACCAAGGTAAACGCCGCCGCCCGCCACGCCACAGTGATCCGCGCCGGCAATATGTCACTGGGTGTGAACCTGCTGGTGCAGCTGACCAAAAAGGTTGCTGCGGCCTTGGATGAAGATTTCGACATCGAGGTGATCGAAGCCCACCACAACAAAAAGGTCGATGCACCTTCCGGCACTGCACTGATGCTGGGCGAGGCTGCGGCTGAAGGCCGGGGTGTAAACCTAGAAGACGTGCGCGATTCGGGGCGTGACGGCATCACTGGCGCCCGCAAGAAGGGTGACATCGGCTTCACCGCGATCCGTGGTGGCGACATTGTGGGTGAACACGATGTGCTGTTTGCCGCGGCGGGTGAGCGCATTGTGCTGCGTCATCTGGCGACGGATCGCGCGATCTTTGCCCGCGGTGCGCTGAAGGCGGCGCTTTGGGGGCAGGGCAAGGCCCCGGGTGAATACGATATGATTGACGTTCTGGGCCTCTGACCCAAAGTCGGATCCAAAGGCAGTGACCGCGCAGTAGTGAGTCGGTACGGATCTTGCAGATCGCCCGGCGACCTGAGATCAACCACGGCTGACCCATGCTGCGCACCACTATTTTCCTGCTGTCCTTCTCCGCCCTTGCGACCCTTGTGATGCCTCCGCTGCAACCCGCGCAGGCTGAGGGGTTCTTTACCATGAAGGACCGCAGCGATTTCCTGCAGCAGATGCAGGGGAAATATATCAGCCAGTCCGGCCTGTGGATGCGGTTTGACGATCTGGGGCAGGTCAAAGGCCGGGTCTGGGGCCGGCCGTTGCTGGGCAACTGGCAGTGGAAAGACGGCCAGCTGTGTACGCGGATCTTCCACGGCACTATTGATCAGGGTGATTTCTGCGGCGTGGTGCGTTCTAGCGGTGCGACGCTTTACATCGTGCCGGACAAAGGGCGCGGTGAGCGTCAGCGCTATAATATCAAAGCGGACTGAACCCTGAGGGCAGGCGACGGTCAGAAATCGACCGCGATGCCCTTCTTCTCCCAATCGCCATAGCGGACGGGTTCTGGCCCGTCGCGGCCGCCCAGCTCCTTGGGCAGCGCTTCTGCCTCAGCGGCCTTCTTGCGACGCTCTTCTGCCTCGGCCAGCGCGCGTTGGGCGGCTGGGGGCAGATTTTTCTCAATCTCGCTCATTCATGTGTCCTTTCTAAGGAACTGTAGCGCTGATATACGCCCCTCACGCGCCAAGGCAAAGAGGCCGAAGGATCATCATATGCCCAAACCCGACCAAAACCGCCGCTCCGGTAAGCCTCAGGGCAAATCGCGCAAACCGCAAGGTCGCCCTCAAGGCCGTCCACACGGCAAGCCGCAGCAACGTGCAGGTGGCAAACCACAGGGGGATGCGTCTGAGCGGCCAATGGGCAAGCTGACGCCGCGGGGGGCGGCGCTCTACCTGCTGACGCAGATCCTTGGCGAAGGGCGGCTGTTGTCTGAACTGTTGGGGCAGGGGGCGCTGGACCGGCTGGAACCCGCAGATCGTGCCCGCGCCCAGCGTCTGACGCTGGAGGTGCTGCGCAATCTGGAACGCGCGGATCGCGTGTTGAAGAAACACCTGCGCAAGGCGCCACCCCTCAGGGTGCAGAACATCCTGCGGATTGGCGCGGTGGAGCTGTGTACCGGTGGTGATGCACATGGTGTGGTGAATGAAGCGGTGGCGCTGACCGCAGCGAACAAACGTACCCTTGGCCTGAAAGGTCTGGTCAACGCGGTGCTGCGCAAGGTTGCCGGCGAAGGTGAGGCCGAATGGGCCAAGCTTCGTGTACCGCGCCTGCCGCGCTGGCTGCGCGATCCGCTGGTGATGGCCTATGACGCTGAGGCGGTAAACGGCATGGAGCGTGCGCATCTGGCCAGCGCGCCGCTGGATCTGACCGCCAAAGGCGATGCTGCGGCCCTGGCTGAGGCAACCGGCGGCACGCTGCTGCCCACAGGATCGGTGCGGTTGGAAAACCCCGGTCAGGTCTCAGCGCTGCCGGGTTATGAGGCGGGCGATTGGTGGGTGCAGGATGCTGCCGCCGCCCTGCCAGCAAAGATGCTGAATGTGCAGAAGGGCGAAGCCGTTCTGGACATGTGCGCTGCCCCGGGCGGCAAAACCATGCAGATGGCCGCAGCCGGTGCAGATGTGACCGCGCTGGACCTGTCTGAGGCGCGCATGGCGCGTGTCTCTGAAAACCTCGGCCGTACGGGTCTGACAGCCAAAATCGTCACTGGCGACGCGCTGGAACATCAAGGCCAGTATGATGCCATCCTGCTGGATGCGCCCTGTTCCGCCACCGGTACCATCCGCCGCCACCCCGACCTGCCGCTGGCCAAAGACGGGTCCGAATTTGGTGGGCTGATCGACCTGCAGGTGAAGATGATCGATCACGCCCTGTCCCTGGTGAAGCCGGGCGGACGGCTGGTGTTTTGCACCTGTTCCCTGCTGCCGGATGAGGGCGAATGCCAGATCGAAGAGGCGCTGGAACGCAATCCTGAATGGGAGGTTGACCGCGAATCGCTGGACCTGCCGGGCATTGATCCCAGCTGGATCACCGAGGAGGGCGGTCTGCGCCTGCGCCCTGACTATTGGGGTGACTTGGGGGGCATGGATGGCTTCTACATGGCCTGTCTGCGCCGTAAATCCTAAGCTCTGTTAGGGCTGTAGCCCCGCTATGGCCCGTCTTTGCCGATGTGCAGCCACCGTGGAATTCAGCGGTGACAGCTTGCCCCTTTGCGCGCTATCCTTGTGAAAAATTCGCAGGGAAAATTCGCGGCTTAACCGCGCAAGAGGCAGATATTGAATGTCCAACGGGACAGCATCAGGGGCCGCCAAGCCGCCCCGTGAAGGAATGATGGCGCGCTATACGCGCTGGATGCATCAGATGCATGCGCGCTGGGCCGGTATGGCGCGGCCCGCCACCGGATTCGTCAGCCAACCTGAACCACGCACCATTGGTGCCTTTGCAAGGGGCCGGCAGTTGCTGGCCGGAAATTACCTGTTTGCCGGTCACCTGATTGAGGCCAAAGGCACCAAAATCTGGGACATTCCAGCGCCGGATCAGATGTGGGAAGAAGACATTCACGGCTTCGTCTGGCTGGATGATCTGGCCGCTGTTGGCGATCCGCGCACCCGTGAACTGGCGTCTGAGTGGCTGTGGGCCTGGATCGACATCTATGGAAAAGGGATCGGCCCCGGTTGGACGCCGGATCTGACCGGGCGGCGGATCATCCGCTGGATCCATCACGCGCTGTTTGTCCTGCGCTCGCAGGATGCTGAGGCCTCCGAGGCCTTTTACCGCTCGCTGGCGCATCAGGCGATTTTCCTCAGCCGCCGCTGGCACAAGACCACGCCGGGCCTGCCGCGGTTTGAGGCGCTGACCGGGCTGCTTTATGCCGGGTTGTCATTGCAGGGGATGGATCAGCATGTTGATCCAGCGGTGAAGGCACTGGCCAAGGAATGCGCCTCGCAGGTGGATGAGCAGGGCGGTATCCCCACCCGCAATCCCGATGAACTGCTCGAGGTGTTTACCCTGCTGACCTGGGCTGCCGCGGCCCTGCATGAGGCCGGGCATGCGGTGCATGCGGATCACGCCGCAGCCATTGACCGGATCGCACCAACCCTGCGCACCTTGCGCCACGCGGATGGTGGCTTGGCCCGGTTCCACGGCGGTGGCCGCGGGCTGGAGGGACGTCTGGACGCGGCGTTGGCGGCGTCTGGGGTGAAGGATCGCACGCCAGATGGCCTGTCGATGGGCTACGCGCGTCTCAGCGCCGGGCGCACATCGGTCATTGTGGATGCGGCGCCACCGCCTTCCGGCAAGGCCTCAGGCAACGGGCATGCCTCAACCCTGGCGCTGGAGCTGACATCGGGCCGCCGGCCCGTGGTGGTGAACTGTGGATCAGGTGCGGTATTTGGCACCGATTGGCGGCGCGCGGGCCGCGCCACCCCCAGCCACTCCACCCTGTCGATCGAAGGCTATTCCTCCTCCCGTCTGGCCCCGCGTGTCGGGCGCCAGGAACTGCTGGCGGCCATTCCATCGCGGGTGCCGGTGCAGATGAGCCAGGCGCCCGACGGGATCCGGTTTGAGGGCGGGCATGACGGTTATGGCCGCACCCACGGGCTGACCCATGCCCGCACGCTGGAGCTGACCTTTGACGGGCGCGGCATGGCGGGTGAGGATCTGCTGGTGGCGCTGGAAGGGGCTGACAAGCAGCGTTTTGACAAGATGATGGATAAGGTCAGCCTGCAGGGCATCCCCTTTCAGGTGCGATTCCATCTGCATCCTGAGGTGGACGCGACCATCGATATGGGCGGCAGCGCCATCTCATTGGCGCTGAAAAGCGGGGAGCTTTGGGTGTTTCGCCACGATGGCAGCCTTAAAATGACGCTGGAACCGTCGGTTTATCTGGAAAAAGGCCGTTTAAAGCCGCGTGCGACCAAACAAATCGTTTTATCCGGGCGCGCAATGGATTATGCGACGCGCATCCGGTGGTCGCTTGCCAAGGCACAGGAAACGCCGATCAGCATACGCGACTTGAACCGGGAAGAGCTGGACCTGACCTGAACAAGCAGAGAGCTACCCTCCCATGACCAATCCCACTGCCATTCGCCGTGCGCTTATTTCCGTATCCGACAAGACCGGTCTCATCGACCTGGCCCAGTCCCTGAACGCGCGCGGCGTTGAGCTGCTGTCCACCGGCGGTTCCGCCAAAGCGATCCGCGACGCAGGGATCGAAGTGACGGACGTTGCCGATGTGACCGGCTTCCCCGAAATGATGGATGGGCGGGTGAAGACGCTGCACCCCAAGGTGCACGGTGGCCTGCTGGCGCTGCGCGACAATGACGCCCACGTCGCTGCGATGGACGAACATGGCATTGGCGCGATTGATCTGTTGGTGGTGAACCTCTACCCGTTTGAGGCCGCGCTGGCCCGCGGCGCGGACTATGATGAGATGATCGAAAACATCGACATCGGTGGCCCCGCGATGATCCGCGCTGCGGCGAAGAACCATTCCTTTGTTACCACCGTTGTGGATGTCGAAGATTATGACGCTCTGATCGCTGAGTTGGACGCCAACGAGGGGGGCACCACCTATGCCTTCCGTCAAAAGTTTGCCCAGATCGCTTATGCCCGCACTGGCGCATATGACGCGGCTGTCTCGACCTGGATGGCATCGGCCATCGGCGAAGAGACCCCGCGCCGCCGTGTCTTTTCTGGCACCTATGTGCAGGGTCTTCGCTACGGTGAAAACAGCCACCAGGGTGCAGCGTTTTACAGCGATGGTTCTGGCCGTCCAGGCGTGGCCGCGGCTGAGCAGCATCAGGGCAAAGAGCTGTCTTACAACAACATCAACGACACCGACGCTGCCTTTGAGCTGGTGTCCGAGTTCCTGCCGACCGATGGTCCGGCCTGCGCAATCATCAAACACGCTAACCCCTGTGGTGTGGCGCGTGGCTCCTCGCTGGAAGAAGCCTATGAGAAGGCATTTGATTGTGACCGCACTTCTGCCTTTGGTGGCATTGTTGCGCTGAACCAGCCGCTGGATGCGGCCACCGCCGAAAAGATCACTGAAATCTTTACCGAAGTGGTCATCGCCCCCGGTGCAGATGACGCCGCGCGTGAGATCTTTGCCAAGAAGAAGAACCTGCGCCTGCTGACCACCCCGGCGCTGGCCAACACTTTGGACCAAGGTCTGGCCTACCGTCAGGTTTCGGGCGGGATGCTGGTGCAGGACCGTGACAACGGTTTCATCGGTATGGACGATCTGAAGGTGGTGACCAAGGTCGCCCCCACCGAAGAGCAAATGCGCGATCTGCTGTTTGCCTGGAAAGTGGCGAAACACGTTAAATCCAATGCCATCGTCTACGTCAAAGACGGCGCGACCGTTGGTGTGGGGGCTGGCCAGATGAGCCGCCTCGACAGCGCCTTGATCGCGGCCAAAAAGGCCGAGCGTATGGCCGAGGCGATGGGCCTGCCTGAGCCGCTGACCAAAGGGTCTGCTGTGGCCTCCGACGCCTTCTTCCCCTTTGCGGACGGTCTGTTGGAAGCCGCTGCCGCTGGCGCGTCCTGCGTGATCCAGCCAGGTGGCTCGATGCGCGACGATGAGGTGATCGCCGCCGCAGATGAGGCGGGTCTGGCGATGGTGATGACCGGCATGCGTCACTTCCGTCACTAATGTGTGATCGCGCCTGCGGGCGCTGATTGGAAAAAATGCTTGTTTCCGGCTGGTTTGTGATACACTTGCCGGAAACAGGCAAACGATGAGAGGGCCCGGAAAAGCGGCCCCCAGTTGAGGATAGGCAGATGACAACCGTATTTTGGGCGGGGTTTTGGACGTTCTTGTTGGATCAGGCCAGCAAGTATTACGTGGTGCATTTCCTTGACCTGCGGGTGCGCGGTGAAATTGACGTGCTGCCGCCTTTCATCAATCTGCGCATGGCCTGGAACACTGGCATCAACTTTGGCCTTTTTGCTGACAACGGCGATGTCGCGCGCTGGTTCCTCATTGGCATGGCCTTTGTGATCTGTGCAGCGGTGCTGTTCTGGGTGCATAAGGACCGCCCGGGCCGGCTGGGGCTGATCTCCGCCGGTTTGCTGATTGGCGGGGCCTTGGGCAATGTGGTGGACCGGTTCCTTTATGGCGCGGTGGCCGATTTCCTCAACATGACCTGCTGCGGGATTTCCAACCCCTATGCGTTCAATGTTGCCGATATCACCATTTTCATCGGCGCTTTTGGGCTTGTTCTGTGGGGGGGACCGCAAAAGGCCACGTGACGGGGCCGGTTTGATCCGTTAAGACGGTTTCAGTATTTGCAGGAGGGTGGCAATGCCGCGTGCATTGGTATTGATGATGGCCGTGCTGGCCGTTTCGGCATGTTCGGGTCAGGACCGGGATATTGGCTTGCGCGATCTGCGCTCCTTCTCCGGGGGACCGGATGAATTTATGGTGCTGCCCGGCAAGGATCTGCAGCAACCTGCTGAATACACGTCTCTGCCGACCCCCACCCCGGGTGGCAGCAACCTGACAGACCAGAACCCCTTGGCCGATGGCGTCGAAGCCCTCGGCGGCCGTGGTTCGGCCTTGGCGCTCACCGATGGCATTCCCTCCGGTGATGCAGCGCTGGTGTCCCATGTCAGCCGCAACGGTGTCAGCGGTGACATCCGTCAGGTGCTGGCCGCAGAGGATGAAGAGTTCCGCCGCTTCAATTCACGCTTCACCAAGCTGAAGCTTGTGAAGGTCGATCGCTACGCCCGCGCCTATCGCAAATTTGCACTGAACCCCAGTGTCGAAGCGAAGAAGTGGCGCCAGTTTGGCGTGCTGACCCCAACCTCCCCGCCGCGCAACTAACCGCTTACGGCGGCTCACGACAGCGTCAGATCTGGTAATGCCTGCTTGAAGCGTGCGCCAAGCAGCGTATCTTCCTGTTATCTATAGGAGGATGCTCATGAAGCGTTTCACCGCCGTTCTTGCCACGCTGATGACTTTCAGCCAGCCGTTACAGGCCGCCGACCACAACACCAGCGATCTGGTCACCGATTTCACCCTGGATAACGGGTTGGAGGTTGTGGTGATCGAGGACCACCGTGCCCCTGTTGTGGTGCATATGCTGTGGTACCGCGCCGGATCCGCGGATGAGCCCGTGGGCCAATCGGGCGTCGCTCATTTCCTGGAACACCTGCTGTTCAAAGGGACCGAAACACTGGAGCCCGGCGAGTTTTCCGCCACAGTGGCCAAGAACGGTGGCACGGACAACGCCTTCACCAGTTATGACTATACCGGCTATTATCAGCGCGTCGCCGCGGACCGGCTGGAGCTGATGATGAAGATGGAGAGTGACCGGATGGTCAATATCCGTCTGACCGAAGAGGATATCGCGACTGAGCGTGACGTGATTCTGGAAGAGCGGAACCAACGGGTGGAAAACAATGCCTCCGCCCTGTTTCGCGAACAAAAGCGGGCTGTGCAGTATCTGAACCATCGTTATGGCGTGCCGATCATCGGATGGCGCCATGAGATGGAAGAGCTGAGCATGGAAGATGCGCTGTCTTACTATGGCACCTATTATTCCCCCAACAACGCGATCCTGGTTGTCGCCGGTGATGTAACACCCGATCAGGTCGAGGCTTTGGCGCAGAAATACTACGGCGTCATCCCGGCAAACCCGGATCTACCCACAGAACGCCTGCGCAGTCAGGAGCCGCCGCAAACCGCCGCACGCCGCATGACCTTTGTCGATCCCCGCGTGGCGCAGCCCTATGTCAGCCGTTCCTATCTGGCGCCTGAACGCAATTCCGGTGATCAGGCTGAGGCAGCAGCGTTGCGCATGCTCTCCGAGGTTTTGGGCGGTGGCCAGACCGCTGTGATGGCCGAAAAACTGCAGTTTGAAACCCAGCAGGCGGTCTATTCCGGTGCTTTCTACGGCGGTACTTCGCTGGACCGGACAACCTTCGATCTGGTTGTGGTCCCGACCCCCGGCGTGTCCCTTGAAGAGGCAGAAGCGGCGATGGATCAGGTGCTGGTCGAGTTTCTGGAAGAGGGTGTGGATGAAGCACATCTTGAGCGGATCAAAACCCAGATCCGCGCCTCGGAAATCTATGCGCGTGATGATGTCGAAGGTCTGGCAAATCGCTATGGCCGTTCGCTGACGCAGGGGCTGACCATGCAGGATGTGCAGGACTGGCCCAATGTCCTGCAGGCGGTCACCGCCGATGATATCATGGCAGCCGCCCGCAAGGTGCTGAACCCGAAAACATCCGTCACCGGATATCTGATGGCCGAGGAGGGCTGATCATGCTGCGTTACTGTCTTATCGCTTTGACCCTGATCGTTACCACCCCGGTCCGTGCGGCGGTGGATATCCAGCCCGTGACCTCCCCCGGTGGTTTTGAGGCATGGCTTGTCGAAGAGCACTCGATCCCCTTCGTTGCATTGGAACTGCGCTTCAAAGGCGGCGCTGCGCTGGATCTGCCGGGCAAAAAGGGCGCGACCAATCTGATGGTCGGACTGTTGGAAGAGGGTACCGGGGATCTTGATGCCCGCGGCTTCGCCCGTGCGGTTGAAGGGCTGGCGGCGTCCTTTGAGTATGACGTTTACGATGACGCGGTGACCGTCTCGGCCCGCTTCCTGACAGAAAATCAGGATGAGGCGCTGGCGCTTTTGCGTGGTTCCCTTGTGGCGCCACGGTTTGATGAGGATGCGGTGGAACGGGTGCGGGGACAGGTGCTCTCGGCGATTCGTTCGGACCTGAAATCGCCCCGTGATATTGCCAGTCAGGCAATGTCAGAGCTGCTTTATGGTGATCATCCCTATGCGTTGCCTTTGATGGGCACGCTGGACAGCGTTGAGGCGCTCAGCCGGGATGATCTGGTCACAGCCCATCAAAACAGCCTGACCCGGGATCGGGTCTATGTGTCTGCGGTTGGCGACATCACCGCAGATGAACTGTCGGCGCTGCTGGATACCCTGTTGGCGGATCTGCCTGAGGCCACCGTGCCATTGCCGGGACCGGCCAGTCTGAATCTGCCCGGCGGCACTGAGGTGGTGGAGTTTGAAACCCCGCAGTCGGTCGCGCTGTTTGCCCAAGGTGGGATTGAGCGCGAAGATCCTGATTTCTTCCCGGCCTTTATTCTGGACCTGATCATTGGCGGCGGCTCTTTCGAAAGCCGCCTGATGGAGGAGGTGCGCGAAAAGCGGGGTCTCACCTACGGTGTCTATTCCTTCCTTGCCGATAAGGATCAGGCAAAACTGTGGATGGGATCGGTGGCCTCAGCCAATGACCGTGTGGCGCAGGCAGTTTCGGTCATTCGTGATGAATGGGCCAAGGCGGCTGAGGACGGCGTGACTGCAGAAGAGCTGCAGGACGCCAAAACCTATCTGACCGGCGCCTATCCACTGCGTTTTGACAGCAATGCCTCAATCGCCAACATCATGGTGGCGATGCAGATGGACAACATGCCGATTGACTACATCGCTACACGAAATGATCGGGTTAACGCTGTCACGCTGGAGGATATCAACCGGGTGGCCAAACGCCTGCTGGATCCCAAGGCGCTGACCTTTGTCGTCGTTGGTCAGCCCGTCGGGCTGGAGTGAGGATCCCCAAAAGGGACTAAAGTGCACAGCCCACTGAGGGCTGTGCGCGCATCTGTTGACGCTTAAACGCAGCCTTTGGCGTCGTAGATCTTCTGCAGTTGGTTCAGGGATTTGCCTGCGTCAATCTCATCGATCAGGTTGACGCCAGTTTCAACGTCCGCCGCGGTGCGCAGCTCCTTGTCGCTGGTGAAAATCGAAACCATTGAATTAGCGAAACCGTCGACCTGCGCGGCGGTTTTGCGTTGTTCGCGTTTTCCAATCTCACGCGCAAGGTCGGTGCAGCTGTAAGAATTTGCCGCAGCAAGCTGGGTTTTCGATTCACCGCAAGCGACAAGACCGCCGAGCGCAAAAAGGCCAATCAGGGGAAGCTGGATGGTGCGAAGGGGCATGGTGTTCCTCATAAAATATCTCATTTGATCGTCCGCCAGACAATTGCGTTGGGCAACATGCCCGCGCTTCGGTTGCTGGTCTGGCTGCGCCCACACACAGCATGGGGGCTGTCCCGATGTCGTCTCCTTCCATCGGGAAGGACATTTTTGACCGTGATTTGCAGCGAGGAATTTTTTGACATGTCCTTTCCGGTCGATGTGGACGACCGGTGAAGCACAGAACCGTTATGGGGAGGGGACAACAGTGTGGCCTTACCCGTCAGCGCGATGAGAACGGCTTCAACAGTTGCTCGGCAGTGAAAATGCTGGCAATCCGCTAAAGCGGATATTTGCGCGGCTCTGGAAACGGGTTTGAAAATGAATTTTGCCTCGGTTGATACGGCTTTGAATGTTGCCACCGTTGCGGTGTGTCTGTTCTGCGCTAACCTGCTGCTCCTGCGGCGGCGCGACCCGGGGGTCTACCTGCCGCTTGCGTTGATTTTGCTGTTCAAAGCTCTGGCGACAGGCGTTCTGGAACTGTCAGAGGTGCAGGGCATGCCGGTTTGGGTCGCCCGCCTGGGCCTGTTGCTGGCCGGGCTTGAGGTCGCCAGCCCGTTTCTGTTCTGGCTCTATGTCCGTGGCCTGACCAGCGAAGGGGATCTGACACGGATCCCTAAGCTGCGCCGGCATATCCTGCCGATCATCGCCGTTGTGTTGTGTTTCTGGTCTGCGCTGTTTTTCCCGGCCGATCTGATTGACGCAGATCTGGCAGAGGATGATCCCCGGATCCCCGGGTTGCTGCTGATGGCGCTCTTTGTGCTGGTAGGGGATGTGGCCTTCAAGATCATGATTGCCATTTACACCTATCTGACGGTGCGCCGCCTCATCGCCTATCAGGCGCGGCTGAAGGACGTGTTCGCCAGCACAGAAAATAAGGAACTGACGTGGATCTGGGCCATTCTGGGCTCGGCCGCGCTCTATCTGGTGCTGAATGTGCTGCACAGCGTTTCGATCTTCGTCGGGACCTTGAGTGAAACGGATTTCGAAGCGGAGGCGCTGGTCCTGAACAGTCTGGCATTGCTGGCGCTCTTCTGGGTGCTGGGGATCTGGGGGCTACGGCAGCGCCCGGGGCTGGTCAGAGAGATGCAGGATGAGCGCCCACTGCCTGAAACGCCAGTTGAGCCCAAATACGAAAAATCTGCCCTTGATGACGCCCGCGCGCAACGCATCGCCGAAAAGATCGAAGCCGCCATGTCGCAGGATATGCTCTACCGCGATCCCAATCTGTCGCTCTGGGATCTGGCGAAACATGTCGGGGCCAATTCGCATTACGTGTCACAGGCGCTGAACACGCAGTTGAACAAAAGCTTCTTTGATCTGGTAAACGGCTGGCGGGTGCAGGACGCCATCCAGCAGCTGACCACGACAGATGAGACGATTCTGGTCATCGCCTATGACGTTGGCTTCAACTCCCGCTCGGCCTTCTACAAGGCCTTCAAACGTGAGACCGGTAAAACCCCGTCCGATCTGCGCAAGTAGGTGTCGGCGGTATCGCGAAACAAAAACGGCAGGCCCTATGTCAGGACCTGCCGTTTTGTTTTTCCTAATGGGCAAGGCCCGGTGGATCACTCGCCGTAGGGCACCCAGATGGTTTTCACCTCGGTTGCGGCTTCCAGGAATTCTTTGCCCTGACCCTCGGCACCCATCCAATCCCGGCTTTGGCCGTTGTTGACCCAGGTGCGTTTCAGGTTGCCGGCGCTTTCGCGTTCGATCAGCGCGGAAACGTCCGAGGAGGAGAAGCTCCAGAGCGCGTCCACATCCATGTGTTTGGCCAACGCATCCGCCAGCTCTTCATGGCTGCCGGTCACGATGTTGACCACGCCGCCCGGCACGTCCGAGGTTTCAAGGATCTGGTAGAAATCCAGCGCAGCCAGCGGGAAGGCTTCGCTTGCGGTCAGCACCACGCGGCTGCCCATCGCAATGGCCGGTGCCATGGCGGAAACCAGACCCAACAGCGGTGCCTCATCGGCGCACAGCGCACCGATCACACCTACGGGCTCCTTCATCGACAGCGCCACACCACGGATCGGCACACCTTTGGCGGCCCCATCGTATTTGTCGGCCCAGGCCGCATAGGTGAACAGGCGCTGCACCGAGGCTTCAACCTCTTTCGCGCCGTCCTTGCCGCCGGTCAGATCGTTGATCCGACGCGCAAACTCATCTGCACGGGCCGAAAGGTTTTCAGCGATGTAGTAGAGGATCTGCGCCCGCAGATGGCCGGTGGTCTTGCCCCAGCCCTTGGCGCCGCGCGCGGCCTCAACCGCGTTGCGGATATCCTTGCGGTTGGCAATCGGAACCTCGCCCAGATGTTTGCCCGCCTTTGACCAGACATCGCGCGAATAGCCGCTGTCGGGCCGTGCCTGCTTGCCGCCGATATACAGCTTGCCGGTGCGATCCACACCGGCGGGCGCGATTTCGCTTCCGGTGAAGGGTTCCACCTTCTTCAGTGCCTTGGTCTTGCGCGCGGGTTTGGTATAGGCGCTCAGGCCTTCCCATCCACCCTCACGGCCAAAGCCGCTTTCGCGCACGCCACCAAAGCCAGCGGCGGCATCAAACATGTTGGTGCCGTTGATCCAGACGACACCTGCAACCAGCTTGGGCGCGATGTCGAGCGCGAGGTTCACGTTTTCAGTCCAGAGCGTCGCCGCCAGACCGTAACGGGTGTTGTTGGCCAGATCGACCACCTCAGCCGGGGTGCGGAAGGTGGAGGTGACAAGCACCGGACCAAAAATCTCTTCCTGCATCAGCGGATCTGCCGGGCTGAGGCCTGAGATCAGAGTCGGCGGGTAGAAACAGCCATTGGCCGGGATGCCGCCATCGGCGCGATAGATCTCACCACCTTCGCAGGCGTCGACCATTTTGGTTACGGTCGCCAGCTGCACCGGATCGGCCAGCGCGCCCATGTCGATGCATTTGTCCATCGGGTTGCCGACACGCAGCTTGTCCATGCGGGCCTTCAGCTTGGCATGGAACTGCTCGGCGATGCCTTCCTGCACCAACAGGCGCGAGCCGGCGCAGCAAACCTGACCCTGATTGAACCAGATCGCATCCACCAGACCTTCGATGGCGCTGTCGATATCGGCGTCGTCAAAGACGATGTAGGGCGACTTGCCACCCAGCTCCAGCGTCAGACCTTTGCCCTGACCAGCGGTGGCGCGGCGGATATGACGGCCCACGGCGGTGGAACCGGTGAAGGCCACTTTGTCGATGTCTTCATGGGTGGTGATCATTTCCCCCACAGCGCCGTCGCCGGTGACGATGTTCACAACACCTTTGGGCAGACCCGCCTTGCGGCAGAGGTCCGCAAAGCACAGCGCGGTGAGCGAGGTGTATTCCGCAGGTTTCAGCACCACGGTGTTGCCCATCGCCAGCGCCGGGGCCACCTTCCACGCCAGCATTAGCAGTGGGAAGTTCCACGGGATAACCTGACCACAGACGCCAAGCGCTTCGCGGCCCTGAAGTTCCTCTTCCATTAACTGGGCCATACCGGCGTGGTGGTAGAAATGGCGCTGCACCAGCGGGATATCTATGTCGCGGCTTTCGCGGATCGGTTTGCCGTTGTCCAGCGTTTCCAACACGGCAAACAGGCGCGAATGTTTCTGCAGCAGACGGGCGATGGCATAGAGGTGCTTGGCCCGACCATGGCCGCCCAGCTTGGCCCATTTGGGCTGTGCTTTGCGGGCGGCGGCAACGGCGGCATCCACGTCGTCCTGACTGGCCTGGCTCAGCGTTGCCAGCGTCTCACCAGTTGCGGGGTTCTTGCTGTCAAAACCGTCACCGGGTGTGGTGAAGGCACCATCGATGAAATGGCCAAAACGGTCACCCTGATCAACAAGCCATGCCAGCGCTTCGGCGGCAGATTCGGGGGCGGGGCCATAGTCCATGGTTTCAAAGATCTCTTTAACGGTCATTGTACGTGACTTTCTGTAACGATCCGGGGGCAGCTGCCGCCCTTATCCCATTGCGTGACGGTGGCTGGCCGAATAGGCGCCGGTGACGTGATGTTCCAGCTGGCGTTCGATGTCGCCCAGCAGCGACGATGCGCCAAAGCGGAACAGATCCGGCTGCAGCCAGCGATCGCCCAGCTCCTCTTTGATGAGGGCGAGATAGGTGATCGCATCCTTGGCTTTGGAAATGCCGCCTGCCGGTTTGTAGCCGACGCGGTAGCCGGTGCGGTCATAGTAGTCGCGAATAGCGCGGATCATCACCAGGCTGACGGGCAGGGTGGCGTTGACGCTTTCCTTACCGGTGGAGGTCTTGATGAAATCCGCCCCGGCCATCATGCAGATCAGCGAGGCGCGCGCGACATTGCGCAGTGAGCCCAGTTCGCCGGTCGCCAGAATGGCCTTTACATGGGCGTCGCCACAGGCCTCGCGGAAGGCTTTCATCTCATCGTACAGCGCCTGCCAGTTCTGGCTCAGAACGTGGCGGCGGGAAATCACGATATCGATTTCCTCGGCCCCCGCTTTGACGCTTTCGCGGATCTCTTCAACGCGCAGGTGGAAGGGCGACAGGCCCGCCGGGAAACCGGTGGAGACCGCCGCGACAGGAATGCCGGTTCCTTTGAGGTTGGCCACGGCGCTTTCGATCATGTCGTGATACACGCAGACGGCGCCTGTGGTGATGCCCTCAACGCCCAGTTCGGCCAGAATTTCGGACCGGACCGGTGTTTTGGCCTTGGCGCAAAGCCGCGCCACACGACCCACCGTGTCATCACCGGCCAGTGTGGTCAGGTCGATGCAGGTGATCGCCTTCAAGAGCCAGGCGGCCTGATAGTCCTTCTTGACCGAACGGCGGCCGGGCAGGGTGGCGCAGCGGCGTTCAATGGCCGAGGTATTGGCCTGCACGCGCGCAACCCAATCAAGGTCCAGTTCCATGCCGGGATTGCGCGGCTCATGCAGCTGCGGCAGCTGTGCGGTGTTGTCTTTCACTTCGGTTGTCACCTTGTCCTCCATGGACTGCGGTTGATAGGGCGTCTGGTCCATGTCGGCTCAGACGGCTTCGTCTTGGCTGTTAAAAGCGATCATGCCCTGCTGTTGCAGCTGGCGCAAATCATGTTGTTCCACCATCAGGTGCTGGCTGGTGAAGGCAGCGGCATAGGCCTTGGCCAAGGGGCCGGTGGCAATCAGCGCCACCCGCTGGCCCAGCCAGTAGGGGCGCGTGGCCGACAATTCGGCCCCCAAGAGATGGCCTATTGTGGTGCTTGGATCTTCGGCCAGTTGCGCGCTGGACAGCTGTGTTGCCAGCCGTTCCGGGCGCGACAGCGTGTCTGACAGGGCGTCGATATCGGCGTTAGCGACCTCGGCGGCGTTCAACCCGCGGGCCAGTGTTGGGGTCAGGTAGCTTTGAAAGCTGACCGCCTCATCCGCGCTGATCTGGACCCAATGGCTTTGATCCCCGTCGACCACACAGGCCACGCCGTCAAAGTCCTTGATGGTCCGGCATAGCCCGGCCAGCGCCAGACGGCTGGTCATTGGCAATAGGCCCAAAGGCTGCGTCTGGGTCAGCGCCCCACCCGGGGCTGAGGCGGTGATTTTGGTCGGGACCGGTTGGCTGGCGCCGCCGCCAAAGGTCACCAGACGCGCAGCATCAGCGCCCACCGGGGCCTCGCCCTCAGCGCTGTCGCCAACAAACCCCCACGCGAGGCGGCTGCCGTGGTCTTCAACCACACCGATCCAGTCGAATTTCGTCATGTTTTGCTCTTATGAATTTTTGACCAAAGGGTCAATTGTTTGCGCTGTCAACTGCTTTGCGGCAAGGGCTTCACCGGTCGCGGCCTGTGCCTGTGGCCATGTCCTTCAGCCAGTTTCGCACGGTTGCTATTTCAGCACGATCATGACGCGGGGACCAGACCAGATGGAACCCGGAGGCGCTCACGTCTGCATCATTCTGCGGGGCGTGCCACAGAGGGGTAATCAACTGCGCGGCCAGCAATTCGGGCAGGTACAGATCTGGCACCAGTGCGATCCCCTGACCCTGCAATGCGGCATCCAGCGCCAGCCCGGTCTGATTCACCTGCAGCATCGCCCCGCTGTGTGCCACCCCTGCCGCGTTCATGAGGCGCTGCCAATCACGATGGCCGTCCTGGATGAGCGGCAGGTCAGAAAACCCGGTCAACTCTGATTGCGGGTCAAACAATCCGGGCTGGGCCACCGCAACCAGTCGCAGGGGTGCCAGTTCGATGCTGGTCAGTCCATGATCCTGCGGTGCCGGCCCCAGACGTACCGCCAGATCAGCCATGCCCTGCGCCAGATCGGCGACGCGTTCCTCAGCCCGCAGATTGAGGGTGATCGCCGGGTGGTCCTTGGCCAAATCGGGCAGCCGCGGCAGCAGCCATTTGGTGGCAAAACTGGGCGGCACCGAGAGGGTGACCGTTGCGCCCTCCCGCAGGTGCAACAGACCCTGATGCAGCAGCTGAATCGCCTGACTGGCATTGGGCTGTAAGCGCCGGCCCGCTTCGGTCAGGCTGACGCCCCGGGCTTCTCGATGGAACAGCTGGGTGCCCAGATCCTGCTCCAACCGGCGGATTTGTTGCGCCACGGCGCCCTGGGTGACCAGCAACTCTTCCGCGGCAAGGCGGAAGTTCAGGTGGCGCGCTGCGGCCTCAAAGGCCCGTAAATTGTTGAGGTTTGGGATCTGCATATCGCATCCAAGGCAGGAGGTTTTCTACAGCCATGCGCCTTGAAACGTGGTTGGTCAAGTCTGCACGGATCAGGAATGCTGCTGCCTGAAGCATAGAAGGAGATTGGAAATGACCAAAACAGCCCTCTTGATCGCCGCAGGCAGTGGCATGGGTGCAGATGCAGCGCGCCGTTTGCATGCGGATGGATTTCAGGTGGCGATCCTGTCGTCATCCGGCAAAGGCGCCGATCTGGCCGAGTAGCTGGGTGGCGTTGGGGTGACAGGATCAAATCTGGATCCTGAGGCGCTGCAAACATTGGTGGATCAGACCATGGCGCGCTGGGGCCGGATTGATGTGGTGGTGAACTCCGCCGGGCACGGGCCCAAGGGCGACCTCTTGTCGATCAGCGATGAGGATTGGCACAAGGGGATGGAATATTACCTGATGAACGTGATCCGCCCGACCCGCATGGTGACCCCGATCATGCAGGCGCAGGGCGGTGGCGCGATCCTCAACATCTCGACCTTTGCGGCCTTTGAACCGGATCCGCTGTTCCCGACCTCGGGCGTGTTTCGTGCTGGGTTGGCCAGTTTCACCAAGCTGTTTGGCGATAAATACGCAGCCGACAATATCCGTATGAACAATATCCTGCCGGGGTTCATCGACAGCCTGCCCGAAACCGAAGACCGCCGTGCCCGCATCCCGATGGGGCGCTACGGCACGCAGGCGGAGGTCTCTGCCATGGTGTCTTATCTGGCCTCAGACGCCGCGGCCTATGTGACCGGACAGAACTGGCGCATTGATGGCGGGTTGACGCGGTCCGTCTAAGGTCAGCGGCTTTTGGTCAGCTCAAGGAACACATCTTCCAGATCCGCCTCTTCGATCCGCAGATCGCGGATCTGGATCCCGGCGCTGCGGGCGATGGCCAGAACCTGTTCGGCGCTGGTTTGTTTGGCGTGATATGACAGGGCCAATGCCCCGTCGGGGCGCATCTGGGCGCTGACCTCGGCCGCGTCTGGCAGGGTGGCGATGGGCGATTCGGGGTGGATGACCATCGTCTTGGCATCCATCTGACCCATCAGGTTAACCTTGCTGTCACGCGCGACCACCTCACCCTGATTGATGATGGCGATCTCATCACACATCTCCTCGGCCTCTTCGAGGTAGTGGGTGGTCAGGATGATAGTCATCCCCTGTTCGTTCAGCTTGCGCACATTGGTCCACAGCATCTGGCGCAATTCGATATCAACCCCGGCGGTGGGTTCATCCAGCACCAGCACATGCGGCGCATGCACCAAGGCCTTGCCCAACAGCAGGCGCCGCTTCATCCCGCCAGACAGGGTGCGCGCATAGGCTTCGGCTTTGTCTTCCAGACCGATCAGGCGCAGGATCTCATCGCTGCGGCGTTCCGATTTTGGCACCCCGTAAAGACCCGCCTGCACCTCCAGCGCGCCGCGCGGGCTGAAAAACGGATCCATGTTGAGTTCCTGCGGCATCACCCCGATGGAGGCCCGCGCCTGGCGTGGGTTCACATCCTGATCAAAACCCCAGATGTTCACCTGCCCTGAGGTTTTGGTGACCAGACCCGCCAGAATGTTGATAAGCGTCGATTTGCCGGCGCCATTTGGGCCCAGAAGCCCAAACACAGAGCCACGCGGGATATCAAGATTGATGCCTTTCAGCGCGTGTTCTTCGGGTTCGCCTTTGCCGCCGCGATAGGTCTTTTTCAGACCCCGGATTTCGATTGCGTTTTCAATCGCCGTTCCATTCGCATTGTCGGTCATGGCCACTCTTGCCCCTGCTGGTGTGATCGCTCATAACAGCACCTAGTAGTTTTGTAGCCAAAAGGAAACGTCCCAGATGACGACCCAAGCGCCAGAGACCAAGATTGTCGAGACCTCGAAACTTGCCTGTGATGGTGGCGAAGGGGCATTGGGTCATCCGCGCGTCTGGCTGCAAATCCCGGCCGAAGATGGTTTTGTTGAATGCCCTTACTGCGATGCGAAATACATCCTGAAGGGTTCCAAGGCTGATCAGGGCTAACAGGGTGGGGCGCTGGATCTGATGGCGCTCCTGTCCTGGTTGGGCAAGCTTTTCCTAAGTTTACTGGCCGCGCTCTCGGCGCTGGTGATGGTCTATCTGGCTGCGGCTCTGTTGGGTGGTGTGATTGCCGGTGATCACGCGGATCTGCCGGATGGCAATGCGGTGACCATCGGGCTGGTGGCAGGCCCGATCCACAATGACTTCCTATTGCCGCTAGATGCGGAAACCCGTGACCAGTTTGCGGTGCTGAGTCTGAGCGATGTGCCGATTTCCCATCCCCAAGCTGAATGGCTGATGGTGGGGTGGGGCGCGCGTGAATTTTACACCACCGTTGGGGATTACAGCGAAGTGTCCTGGTCGGCGGCGCGCCGGGCGATTTTTGGCGATCAATCTGTGCTGCGGGTGGATGTCTATGGCGCGCTTGGGGATCCGGATGTGGTGACCTGGCTGCAATTGAGCCCCGCCCAATATCGCGCGCTGCGCCACGGGATCCGCCAAAGCTTTGGTGACCGGCCAGAGGTGGTGCCGCTGCCCGCTGTTGCCCGCGGAACCTTCTTCGCCGCTGAGGGGCGTTTTGATCTGCTGCGCACCTGCAATGCCTGGGTTGGCGCGCAGCTGCGCAACGCGGGCGTGCCCTTTGGGCGATGGACGCCGATCCCCACCTCGGTCACCCTGTCGCTATGGCGGTTCCATTCTGGCGGAAATTGATCGCCTGACCCCTAGCCGCCGGGCGTGATCCGTGCGATCACAGGGGCTGGACATAACTAAAACACCCCCGATGTTCCCCCAAGCGCGGAGACCCTCATGAGCACCGAATTCGGCAAAGGCTGCCACCTGCATCTGATCGACGGCTCGGCCTTTATCTTCCGCGCCTATCACGCATTGCCGCCACTGACCCGGAAATCGGATGGGTTGCCGATCGGTGCTGTGGCCGGTTTCTGCAACATGCTGCACCGCTATGTGGAGGGCAACACTGGCCCGGACGCGCCGACCCATGTGGCTGTGATCTTTGATCACTCGGGCAAGTCGTTCCGCAATGACATGTATGACCTCTACAAGGCCAACCGTCCGCCGGCGCCTGAGGATCTGCGCCCGCAGTTTCCGCTGACCCGTGACGCCACCCGTGCCTTCAACATTGCCTGCAAAGAGATCGAGGGGTTCGAAGCCGATGACATCATCGCAACCCTGGCCTGTCAGGCACGCGAAGCGGGCGGGCGTTGCACCATCATCTCCTCAGACAAGGACCTGATGCAGCTGGTGGGCGACGGTGTGGAAATGCTGGATGCGATGAA
Organism: Thalassovita sp.; assembly: GCF_963691685.1. Lineage (GTDB taxonomy): Bacteria > Pseudomonadota > Alphaproteobacteria > Rhodobacterales > Rhodobacteraceae > Thalassobius. The sequence continues at coordinate 4,245,349 of NZ_OY829290.1, read as the reverse complement.
GAATAAACGCATCGACCGTGACGGGGTGTTTGAAAAATTCGGCGTTGGCCCTGAACGGGTGGTCGACGTACAGGCGCTGGCCGGGGATTCGGTCGATAACGTGCCCGGCGCGCCGGGGATCGGCATCAAAACCGCCGCGTTGCTGATCAATGAATTTGGCGATCTGGAAAGCCTGCTGGACCGCGCCGAAGAGATCAAACAGCCCAAACGGCGCCAGACCCTGATTGAAAAACGCGATCAGATTGAGCTGTCCAAACGGCTGGTGCAGCTGGACTGTGAGATGGAGTTGGATTTCACCCTCGATGATCTGGAGGTGAAAGATCCGGTGTCTGAGGAGTTGATGAACTTCCTCGCCGAGATGGAGTTCCGCACCCTCACCAAGCGTATCGCCGAACAGTTGGGTGTTGAGGCCCCGGTGATCAATGACACCCCGCAGCAGGGCGCCGGTGCCGCGGGTGAGGTTGATGTGCCGGAAGATCTGCCCTTTGACCCCGAAGCTTACGCATGGGTCAAAGATGCCGCGGCTCTGCAGACCTGGATCGATGCGGCCTACAAACGTGGCTATGTCGCGGTGGATACCGAAACCACCGGTCTGGATGAAATGCGGGTGGATCTGGTGGGGATCTGCCTCAGCTCCGAGGCGGGGCGGGCCTGTTATGTGCCGCTGACCCACAAGGCCGGGTCGGATGACCTCTTTGGCTCTGATCAGCTGGCGGAAGGTCAGATGGATCTCGACCAAGCCCTGGCGATGCTGAAGCCGATGTTGGAGGATGAAAGCATCCTGAAGATCGGCCAAAACATGAAGTATGACGCCAAAATCTTTTCACGCTACGGGATTGAGGTGGGGCCGATTGATGACACCATGCTGATCTCCTACGCGCTGCATGCGGGGATCCATGGTCACGGGATGGATGCGCTGTCCGAACGCTATCTGAACCACACGCCGATCCCGATTAAATCGCTGCTGGGCTCGGGCAAATCCGCCATCACCTTTGACCGGGTGCCGATTGAGGATGCGGTGAAATATGCCGCCGAAGATGCCGATATCACCCTGCGCCTGTGGCAGAAGCTGAAACCGCAGCTGCATCAGGAACAGGTGACCACGGTCTATGAAAAACTGGAACGTCCGCTGGTTCATGTGCTGAAAGACATGGAAATGACCGGCATCAAGGTGGACCGCGATGCGCTCAGCCGGATGTCCAACAGCTTTGCCCAGAAAATGGCCGGCTATGAGGCCGAGCTCTATGAGCTGGCAGGCCACGAGTTCAACGTCCAGAGCCCGGCACAGGTCGGCAAGATCCTGTTTGAAGAGATGGAGCTGGAAGGCGGCAAGAAAACCAAAACCGGTCAGTGGTCCACCCCTGCCGACGTGTTGGAAGATTTGGCCAATGACCACACTTTTGCTCGCCGCGTGCTGGATTACCGTCAGCTGCAGAAGCTGAAATCGACCTACACCGACGCGCTGCAGGATCACATCCATCCTGACACCGGACGGGTCCACACCTCTTACCTGCAAAGCGGCGCCAATACTGGCCGGATGGCGTCAAACGATCCGAACCTGCAGAACATTCCCGTGCGCAGCGAAGAGGGTCGCAAAATCCGCGAAGCTTTTGTGGCGGATGAGGGCAAGGTTCTTCTGTCGCTCGATTACAGCCAGATCGAACTGCGCATTCTGGCGGAAATGGCCGGGATCGACGCGCTGAAACAGGCGTTCAAGGACGGTCATGACATTCACGCCATGACCGCTTCGGAAATGTTTGATGTGCCGATGTCTGAAATGACGCCTGAGATCCGCCGTCAGGCCAAGGCGATCAACTTTGGTGTGATCTATGGCATCTCGGCCTTTGGTCTGGCGCGCAATCTGCACATCCCGCGCGGGGACGCGCAGGCCTTTATCACGCGGTACTTCGAACGTTTCCCCGGCATCCGCACCTATATGGATAACACCAAGGCCTTTGCGAAAGAGAACCTTTACGTCCAGACGCTCTTTGGCCGCAAAATCCATATGCCGGAGATCAACGCCAAAGGGCCGCGCGCTGGCTTTGCCCAGCGTGCAGCAATCAACGCACCGATCCAGGGCACCGCGGCTGATGTAATCCGCCGTGCGATGATCCGCATGCCCGCCGCGATCAAGGATCTGCCCGCCAAGATGCTGCTGCAGGTCCACGATGAATTGATCTTTGAGGTGGCAGAGGATGCTGCGGATCAGGTGATCGCCGTGGCCCGTGAGGTGATGGAAGGCGCCGCCGCACCGGCCCTGCATATGTCAGTGCCGCTGGTTGTGGATGCAGGCCGTGGTGCCAATTGGGCAGAGGCGCATTAAGCGCCCCTGCAAATCTGCCCTATTGGATCAGGGTGGCTGCGACACGCGACAGGTGTTCGTCGGTGTCACCCAGTTGCGCATCCAGCATGGTCAGCCGTTTGGCATAATGTGACAGCGGGTATTCCCAGGTCATGGCGATGCCACCATGCATCTGGATCGCCTCTTCGGCCACCTGCCGGGCCGCGCGGCCAATCAGGTGTTTCGCCATCGAGACGTAGCGCCCACCCTGCGGGCCATCCAGTTCCGCCGCCGCTTTGATGGTGATGGAACGGGCTTGCTCAATCTCCATCAACAAGTCGACCGTGCGGTGCTGCAACACCTGAAACTTGCCGATTGGCACGCCAAACTGCTTGCGCTGTTTCAGGTAATCCAGCGTGGTGTCATAGGCGACCTGCATGGCGCCCACCGCTTCGGCACATAGGGCCAGCGCGCCCGCGTTCAGCGCCTGTCCCCAAGTGTCCTCCGCATCGGCCAGCAACAGCGTGGCCGGGGTCTGATCCAGCAACAGCTCCGCCGCGCCACCACCATCGATCAGCCCATAGCCCTGCACGTCTGCATCCTGCGCTTTGACGTCAAACAGCGCCAGCTGATCGTTAAGCCGCGCGGCCACAAGGAAATGCGTCGCGATCTGGCCGCCGTAGACCAGCGCCTTGCGCCCTGACAGCAGATAGCCGTCCCCGGCCACCCGGGCCTCCATCGCGATATCCTGCAGCTGATAGGGGGCATCGACCTCAGCCCATGCGGGGGCGTATGTTGCGCCGCCTTCCATCAGGGCGGTTACGTCCTGACCTGCCGCCGCCAAGAGCCGTGCCGCCATCAACGCGGGCAAGATCGGTTCGGGGCAAAGCGCAGTGCCAAGCGCCTGAAATACGGTGGTGATGTCAAAGCCTGCACCGCCAAAACCGCCGGCCTCTTCGGGGACGAGGGCGTGCAAGACGCCCAGCTCAACCAGTTCCTGCCACTTGCTGGCGTCATGGAACGGTGCGTCATAGGCAACAGCATTGCGATGCTCGACCGGATATTGATCAGCCAGATAACGGGTGAGGCTGTCAGCCAGCATTTGGCGGGTGTCTGAAGGGGTAAAATCCATCGATCAGAGCTCCAGCATGGTTTTGGTCAGAATGTTGCGCTGGATCTCATTGGATCCACCAAAGATCGATGTCTTGCGGTTGTTGAAATAGCGCGCGGCGTTGTTGCCGGTATCACTTGGGCCAAACATCAGATTGCTTTCGGTGGCGATGCCGGTGGGGGCCGCCAGCGGCCCCAGCGCCCGCCGCGCCAGATCGCGCAGTTCCTGATTGATCAGGGTGCCTTTGATTTTCAGGATTGAGGTCTCCGGCCCCGGCGCCCCCTGTTTCTGCGCCTGAAACAGCATCCTGAGGTTGGTGATTTTCATCGCTTCCAGATCGATCTCAACCTTTGCCAGGCGGGCGGCAAACAGCGGATCCTCGATCAGGGGGCGACCACCCCGGCGCATCTTGGTGGCCAGCGCTTTCACTTCTTCCAAAGCTTGGATTGAGAAGCCAACACCCGCAATCCCGGTGCGTTCATGGGTCAGCAGGTATTTGGCGATGGTCCAGCCCTTGTTTTCCTCGCCAACCAGATTTTCCACCGGCACCTTCACATCGGTGAAGAAGACCTCATTCACCTCATGGCCGCCTTCGATCAGCTTGATCGGGCGCATTTCGATGCCGGGGGTGTTCAGATCAACAAGGATAAAACTGATGCCCGCCTGCGGCTTTGCATCCGGGTCCGTCCGGCATAGGCAGAAGATCCAATCGGCGTGCTGGCCCAATGTGGTCCAGGTCTTCTGACCGTTGATGATATAATGATCCCCATCGCGCACCGCGCGGGTTTTCAGGCTGGCCAGATCGGAACCGGCACCGGGTTCGGAATAGCCCTGACACCACCAATCGGTGCCATCCAGAATGCGGGGCAGATAGTGATCCTGCTGCGCCTTGCTGCCAAATTTCTGCAGCACCGGCCCTAGCATGTTGATGCCAAAGGGCACGATGCGCGGGGCATAGGCGCGGCAACATTCTTCCTCAAAGATATGCCGCTCAACCGGGGACCAGCCGGGGCCGCCAAAGGCCTCGGGCCAGGTGGTGGCCAGCCAGCCGCGACGTTGCAGAATGGCGTGCCATTCTTCCATGATGGCTTTGCTCAGCTCCCCCCCGGCGCGCACGGCGCTTGAAATATGGTCGGGAAGATGTTCGGCAAGATAGGCGCGCACCTCGGCCTGAAAGGCCTGTTCCTCAGGGGTGTAGCTCAGCTCCATCGGTTATCCTTTCTTGTTGAGGTCAGCAAATGTCTGACCCGCCGCGTCCATGTCACGCAGCAGCTGCGGTACCTGCCAGTAACGGGCATCGTCGGCGGCGTAGCCTTCGATCCGTTTGATCAGCGCCTTGGTGCCGATCTGATCCGCCTGATGCAGCGGCCCGCCCCGGAACCGGGGGAAGCCATAGCCAAACAGGAAGACCATATCGACGTCCACTGGCCGTTTCGCGGTGCCATCTTCGATCACGCGGATCGATTCCACGATCATCGCGGTCAGGTAACGATCCACAATCTCCTCGGCCGAGAAGTCCTGCGGTGTGATGTTCAGTTCGCTGCGCAGATCCTCAATGATCTTGATCGCCTCAGGGTTCACCTTGGGATGTTTGTCCTCATAGGTGTAATACCCCGATCCGGTTTTGCGGCCAAACCAGCCCTGTTCGCAGATACGATCCGCATGTGGGGTGGCGTAGCGGTCAGCAGGGTCGCGCAGGTGGGCGGTGCGTTTGCGGTTGGCCCAGCCGATGTCCAGCCCCGCCAGATCACCCACCTTGTGCGGGCCCATGGCCAGGCCGAAGCCTTCCAGCGCCTGATCCACCTCAGCCGGTGATGCGCCGTCCAGCACCAGATAGCCCACGGCCTTGGCATAGTGGTTCATGATCCGGTTGCCGATGAAGCCATCGCAAACCTGCGCCAGCACACCCACCTTCTTCAACCGTTTGGCAAAGGCAAAGCCGGTGGCCAGAACCTCGGGTGCGGATTCGGCACCTTGTACGATCTCCAGCAGGCGCATCACATGGGCCGGGCTGAAGAAGTGCAGCCCCAGAACATCGCCCGGCCGGTTGGTGCAGGCGGCAATTTCGTTGATGTCGAGGTAAGAGGTGTTGGAGGCAAGGATCGCCCCGTCCTTGCAGATCGTGTCCAGCTTGCCAAAGATGTCACGTTTGACGTCCATGCTTTCAAACACGGCTTCAATCACCAGATCCACGTCGGCCAGATCTTCCATCGCTAGCGAGGGTTCCAGTGCAGCCAGGGCGGCGGCTTTCTTGGCCTCGGTCAGCTTGCCACGTTTGACGGCGCCCTCAAGATTCTTGGTGATCGTGGCGACCCCACGGTCCAGCCCGTCCTGTGCCACCTCAATCAGGCGCACCGGCAGCCCAGCCAGCAGGCAGGCGGTTGCGATCCCCGATCCCATGGTGCCGCCACCGATGATGCCAACCTTGGCGATATCGCGGGCGTCCCCCTTGGCCTCAGGGATGTTCGAAACCGCGCGTTCCCCAAAAAAGGCGTGGATCAGGCCGCCGCGCTGCGGGGTTTCCATCGCCTCCATAAAGGCGGCGCGTTCAACTTTCAGACCCTCAGCCAGTGGCAGGGTTGAGGCCGCGACTGCCTCGACGATTTTATGTGGGGAGAAGAGGTGCGGTTGCTTCATGCGCAGCTTATTGGCGGTCTCTTCCAGCAGGGTTTCATCGGCTGTGACCTGCAGCGACCCGGTCGGGCGGGTGGCCAACGTGCCGTCGATGACCTCCTGCGCCATGGCCAGTGCAACATCGCGCGGATCCCCTTCGACCAGACGGTCGATGGCACCGGACTCAAGGGCGGCCTCCCCGCTGACCGGTTTTCCGCTGAGCGCCATATCAAGGGTGAAGCCCATGCCGGCCAGACGCGGCAGGCGTTGGGTGCCCCCGGCCCCGGGCAACAGGCCTAGGTTGACCTCTGGCAGGCCGATTTTCAGGCCTTTGAGGCCAATACGGGCATGGGTCGACAGCGCCAGTTCAAAGCCGCCGCCCAATGCGGTGCCGTGCAGGATCGAAATCACCGGGATTGCACTTGCCTCAATCGCGTTGAACACATCGGGCAGATAGGGTTCCAGCGGCGGCTTGCCGAATTCCTTGATGTCGGCGCCCGCCACAAAGGTGCGGCCAGCGGCATAGATGGCAATCACCTTGGTTTCTGCTGTGCTGTTCAGCTGTGTCACCGCATCCAGCAGCCCCTGGCGCACCAGCTGGCCTGAGGCGTTGACGGGCGGGTTGTCGATGCAGATCAGGGCGATGTCACCCAGCTGTTCGATGGAAATATTGGCGTTGACGGCGGAAGAGGTGGTCATGTCAGCGGCCCCGGCTGTTGGAAAGTGGGAAAACCGACCCGAAGGCCGGTTTTGATTTGCCGCTAAGCTAGTGCCCGAAAAGGATCACGTCAATGTTGCGAAATCTTATTCCGCAATGCGAAATTTAAACCTGTTTGGGCAGTCCAGACCGTTACGAAATGATCTCAAACTTGTTCACATCCACCAGCCCGCGATCGGTGATTTTGAGGTTGGGAATGACCGGCAATGCGAGGAACGCCAGCTGCAGGAACGGCTCTTCCAATGTGACCCCCAGATCCCGTGCGGCGGCACGCAGATCGACCAGTTGGTCATGCACCACCTCATGGCTTTCAAGGCTCATCAGCCCGGCAACGGGCAGGGGCAGTTCAGCCAGAACCTTGCCACCCGCGACGACCACAAATCCGCCCTCAATCTCTCCCAAGCGGTTGGCGGCCAGTGCCATGTCATCGTAATCGGCGCCAACAACCGCGATGTTATGATGGTCGTGACAGACCGTGGAGGCAATCGCGCCACGCTTCAGGTTGAACCCGCGCACAAAGCCGGTGGCCATATTGCCGTTTTTACCATGGCGTTCGATCACGGCGATCTTGATCAGATCGCGGCTGAGGTCAGGGCGTTTGTCACCATCTTCAATCACCATGACTTCGTTCAGATGTTCGGTGATGATCTTGCCTTCCAGAATGCCGATCACATCGGTGTCTTCCCGGTTTCCGGCGGTGCGGAAATGCTGCGGCCCAACCTTGGGCGCGTTGACCGAGTGGCGGCCGACGGGATCAATCAGCTCACGGGCTGCAAAGGCGGCATCGTCAACCCAGACCCCGCCGCAGATCACATCCGCCACATCGCAGGTCTCAAGATCATTCAGGATCACGATGTCAGCGCGTTTGCCGGGACTGATCTGACCGCGATCCTTCAGACCAAAGGCCTCGGCCGCCGAAAGGCTGGCCGCGCGGTACACCGCCAAGGGGGAAACCCCCAGCCCAATCAGCGTGCGGATCATGTAATCCAGATGCCCCTGTTCCGCGATATCCAGCGGATTGCGGTCATCGGTGCAGAGGCACAGATAGGGGGAGGTCACATCGGTCAGGATTGGCGCCAGCGCATGCAGGTCTTTGGAAACTGAGCCTTCGCGGATCAGAACCCGCATGCCTTTGCGCAGTTTTTCCATCGCCTCTTCGGCGGTGGTTGCTTCATGTTCCGTGCGGATGCCAGCGGCAATGTAGCCGTTCAGATCCTTGCCAGACAGCAACGGGCAATGGCCATCAATATGCTGATCCTCAAACAGGTCCAGCTTTTTCATCACCTCCGGATCCTGAAACAGCACGCCGGGAAAATTCATGAACTCCGCCAGACCGATGCCGCTGGGATGCCCCATCAGCGGTTTCAGATCCTCCGCCAGAATGGTTGCCCCTGCAGTTTCCATATCGGTGGAGGGCACGCAGGAGGACAGCTGCACCTTGATATCCATCAGGGTGCTGCCAGCCGCCTGCTGGAAGTAGCGAATGCCTGCCGGGCCGATCACATTGGCAATCTCATGCGGATCGCAGATCGCTGTGGTCACCCCATGTGGCAGCACGCAGCGGTCAAATTCAAACGGCGTCACAAGGGAGCTTTCGATATGCAGATGGGTGTCGATGAACCCCGGAACCAGCACCTTGCCGCTGACATCCACCTCGCGCGTGCCGTCATAGCTCTCGCAGATGCCCACCACCCGGTCGCCACAAATCGCCACATCGCCCTGCAGCATCTGGCCGGTCATCAGGTCAAAAATCTGGCCGCCCTTCAGCACCAGATCTGCTTTATCTTGCCCGCGCCCCTGAGCGATCCGTTGTGCGATCCGTTGCCCGATCCCCTGTGCCAAATGCCCCGTGCTGCTGCCCATGTGCTGCGCTCCTTCCTCAAATCAATGGCGCAGCATGCCATGGTGCAGGGGCCAGCGGTAGGGCAAACCTGCGTCATTTCTATTTCGCCTTCCCCTCCTTCGCGCGCGCTTCTATGGTGGCCCTCCCAAAGACTGAGAGGACCAAAAATGGCGCTCGACACCGCCCCACGTATCACCCAGATCATCGCCAAAGAAATCGGCGCTGCGGCCAGTCAGGTCGGCGCTGCCGTGACACTTCTGGATGAGGGTGCCACCGTGCCGTTTGTGGCCCGTTACCGGAAAGAGGCGACAGGCGGTCTGGATGACAGTCAGCTGCGCACGCTGTCTGAACGGCTGGTCTATCTGCGGGAGTTGGAACAGCGCCGCGCTGCCATCGTCGAGTCGATCAAATCGCAGGACAAGCTGACGGATGAGCTGGCGAAATCCATCGCCACGGCGGAAACCAAGGCCCAGCTAGAAGACCTCTATCTGCCCTATAAACCCAAGCGCCGCACCAAAGCGATGATCGCGCGGGAAAACGGGTTGGAGCCGTTGCTGGATGCCATTCTGGCTGATCGCCATGCCGATCCTGAAGAACTGGCCAATGCCTACCTGTCCGATGCTGTTGCGGATACCAAAACGGCCCTCAATGGTGCCCGGGACATTGTTGCAGAACGGCTGACCGAAAACGCTGATCTGATTGGCCGGCTGCGCGGCTTCATGCAGGGCAACGCGCTGATCAAGGCCAAGGTGATCGAAGGGCAGGAGGCCAAAGGCGCCAAGTTCTCGGACTATTTCGATCATCAGGAACCATGGAAAGATGCCCCCAGCCACCGCGCCCTTGCGATGATGCGGGCCAGCAATGAGGGCATCCTGAGCGTCGATATCGCCCCGGCTGAAGAAGACGCTGATCGTGCCCCTGATATGGTCGCGGCGGCGCTTGATGTCAGCGGCGCGGGGGCCGGGGATCAATGGCTGCGCAAGGCGGCCAGCTGGACCTGGCGGGTGAAGCTGTCGCTCTCGATGATGTTGGATCTGATGGCGGATCTGCGCAAACGGGCGCAGGATGAGGCAATCAAGGTTTTTGCCCGCAACCTCAAGGATTTGCTGCTGGCCGCGCCGGCAGGGGCCAAAGCAACGCTGGGCCTTGATCCCGGCATCCGTACCGGCTGCAAGGTGGCGGTGGTGGATGCCACCGGCAAGGTGCTGGCGACCGATACGATCTACCCGTTCCAGCCGAAAAACGATCTGCGCGGATCGCAGGTCACCCTGGCCAAGCTGATCAAGCAGCACGGCGTGGAACTGATCGCCATCGGCAATGGCACCGCCAGCCGTGAAAGTGAAAAGATGGTCGCCGATCTACTGCGGGAACTGCCGGGCGCCAAGCCCACCAAGGTTGTGGTGTCCGAGGCGGGGGCCTCGGTCTATTCCGCCTCGGAACTGGCGGCACGTGAATTCCCCGATCTGGATGTCAGCCTGCGCGGCGCCGTGTCGATTGCCCGGCGTCTGCAGGACCCGCTGGCCGAATTGGTGAAGATTGAGCCCAAGTCGATCGGCGTTGGCCAGTACCAGCACGATGTCGATCAGTTCCAACTGGCCCGTTCCTTGGATGCGGTGGTGGAGGATGCGGTGAACGCGGTGGGCGTTGACCTCAACATGGCCTCCGCACCATTGCTGGCGCGGGTCTCGGGCCTGGGAGAGAGCCTGGCTGAGGCCATCGTCAGCCACCGCAACATCAACGGCGCCTTCAAAACCCGCAAAGAGCTGCTGGATGTCGCCCGTCTGGGTCCGCGCGCCTTTGAACAATGCGCCGGCTTTCTGCGCATCGCCGAAGGGGATGAGCCGCTGGATGCCTCCTCGGTCCACCCAGAAGCCTATGGCGTGGCGCGCAAAATTGTTGCCGCCTGCGGCCGTGATCTGCGCCAGTTGATGGGGGATGAGGCCCAGCTGCGCCGGGTGCGGGCTGAGGATTTTGTTGATGATATTTTCGGTCTGCCGACGGTGCGCGACATCCTGTCGGAACTGGAAAAGCCGGGCCGCGACCCGCGCCCTGATTTCAAAACCGCCAGCTTTGCCGATGGCATTGATGACATCAAAGACCTGAAACCCGGCATGTCACTGGAAGGCACCGTGACCAATGTCGCGGCCTTCGGCGCCTTTGTGGATATTGGTGTGCACCAGGATGGTCTGGTTCACGTCAGCCAATTGGCCGACCGCTTTGTCAAAGACCCGCATGAGGTGGTCAAAGCGGGCGATGTGGTGAAGGTCCGCGTGACCGAGGTGGATGTGCCCCGCAACCGCATCGGCCTCAGCATGCGCAAAGATGGGGGCGCTGCCCCGGCTGCGCGTGGAGGGCAGAGTGATCGGCAGGATCGCGGCCGCTCCGGCGGGCCTGGCGGCCCCGGTGGATCCCGTGGTGGAGCCCGCGGGGGCCCGGGTGGTGGCAAGTTTTCCAGTAAGTCCCTGGGCAAGTCCCAGGTTAAGGGAAATGACACAGGTGCACTCGGTGCCGCATTGATGGATGCGATGAAAAAGCGCTAAAGCTCTCGCAGCACCAAGGAGCAAGACATGAAGATCGGCTATGTGAAAATCTCGGAACGGGGCGAAATGAACCGCCTGCTGGCGGGGCTTGCGGCCGATTTGGCGGCCGAGGGTTTGGCGCTGGCTGGTGCGGTGCAGCATGACATTGAATGTGCGCCTGAGGGCAAATGCGATATGGATTTGCAGATCCTGCCCGCAGGCCCGGTGGTGCGCATTTCCCAGAACCTTGGCAAGGATTCGCGCGGCTGCCGTCTGGATCCGGTGGCGCTGGAACAGGCCGTTGGCCTGACTGAGGCGCAGCTGAGTAATGCCGCCCCCAAACTGGTGATCATCAACAAATTCGGCAAGCATGAGGCCGAGGGGCGCGGTTTCCGCTCCACCATCGCTTTGGCGCTGGAACTTGAGGTGCCGGTGCTTGTTGGGGTGAATGAAACGAACTTCGCCGCCTTTCAGGACTTCACCGGCGGTGCGGCGGAACAGGCAGGTGATTCACCCGCCGCGTTACGCGCCTGGCTCGCGACCTGACCCGCTTTCACTGTTTCCAAAATACTCTCGCCGAAGGCCACGCGACGCAGTCGCGTTTCAAAAACGGGCGCTAGAACAAAAGAAAACCGGGCCCCCGCAAGGGCCCGGTCTTTGCGTTTCTCCTGAGGCGAGGCTTAGCCTTTGGAGAATTCCGGATAGGCTTCCATGCCCAGCTCTGCCATGTCGAGGCCGTTGATCTCGGTTTCTTCGTCGACGCGCAGGCCCATGATGGCTTTCAGCACGAACCAGACAGCTGCCGAAACAACCACGGTGAAGATACCCACGATCACGATCGAGTAGAGCTGCGTGCCCAGCGAAGCGTCAGCATTGGTGAAGACAACCGCGATGGTGCCCCAGATACCGGCGATCAGGTGCACCGGGATGGCGCCAACAACGTCGTCGATCTTCAGCTTGTCTAGGAACGGTACGGCGAAGACAACGATCACACCGCCCACGGCACCGATCAGGGTGGCTGCACCCAGCGACGGGGTCAGCGGCTCTGCGGTGATCGACACCAGGCCAGCCAGCGCGCCGTTCAGAACCATGGTCAGGTCCGGCTTCTTGTACAGAACCTGGGTCAGGATCAGCGCGGCGATGGCGCCACCTGCAGCGGCCGTGTTGGTGTTGGCGAAGATGCGGCTTACGTCTGCAACGTCACCCACGGTGCCCATGGCCAGCTGCGAGCCGCCATTGAAGCCGAACCAACCCAGCCACAGGATGAAGGTACCCAAGGTCGCCAGCGTCAGGTTCGAGCCGGGGATCGGGATGGTTTTGCCGTTTTTATACTTGCCGATACGCGGGCCGAGGATCAGCGCGCCGGTCAGAGCGGCCCAGCCACCTACCGAGTGCACAACGGTCGAACCAGCAAAGTCCAGGAAGCCAGCCTGATCCAGGAAGCCGCCGCCCCATTTCCACGACGCCTGCAGCGGGTAGATGATGGCGGTCAGGATGATGGTGAAGATCAGGAAGGGCCACAGCTTGATACGCTCAGCCAGGGTGCCCGACACGATCGAGGCGGTGGTGGCGCAGAACATCAGCTGGAAGAAGAAGTCCGAACCGGTGGAGGCATAGCCGTAATCGTCGGCGCCATCGCGGCCAACACCCACAGCTTCCAGAACGCCGGGGCCCCAGACGCCGGACAGGATGCCGTCAACCGACCATGTGCCCAGCGGGTACATCAGGTTGTAGCCGATCAGGTAGTAGAAGATCGCAGCCAGCGAGAAGAGCGCGATGTTCTTGGTCAGCTGCATGGTTACGTTTTTGCCACGGACCAGACCGGCCTCCAGCATGGCGAAACCTGCGGCCATCCAGAACACCAGGAAGCCGCCAACCAGGAACAGCAGCGAGTTCAGGATAAAGATGGTGTCGGTCGAGGCGTCGACGCCTGCAACCGGGGCGGCGTCTTCGGCCAGGCCCAGGGTCGGCAGGAGCGCAACAGCGCTGGCCAGACCAAGTTTGGTAATACGGTTCATTTCCATTGTCCTTTCCCCGTCCACGCTTAGATCGCGTCGTCGTTGGTTTCGCCGGTACGCACGCGTACGGCCTGTGCCACGTCCAGCACAAAGATCTTGCCGTCACCGATTTTGCCGGTGCGGGCGGTGTTGGTGATGGTCTCGACGGCTTGGTCTGCCATCGCCGCGCTCACCACGATTTCCAGTTTGATCTTGGGTACGAAATTCACTGCGTATTCCGCGCCGCGGTAGATTTCCGTATGACCCGACTGCGAGCCGAAGCCTTTGATTTCAGTGACCATCATGCCGCGCACGCCGATCTCGGTCAGCGCTTCACGGACCTCCTCCAGCTTGAACGGTTTGATCGTTGCAATAATCAGTTTCACCTTGTTCCCCTTAGTTCAGCCTGTCGAAAAACGCGGTTCCGGTTGTTGGCGTTCACTCACGCACTCACCCGTCTGCCAGACCCGCAGAATTACGGTCTCAACCAACATCACGGGGTGGGTTCAGGTGAAGGAAATGCTGCAGTTGCACAGGAATTCCGCAGCTGTGCTGTTCAAATTTTGTGCGTTATGTGAAATTTGCACAAAAAATAATCAAGCAAAGAACTGCCAGAGCAGGAATCACCGTCTCTACAATTGGGGCGCGGGGCGGTATGCTGTGGCAAAACAGGTTGCACGGGCAGGGCAAGAGATGAGTGATTCAGGTCGCAAAAAGCCGCCATTGGTGGCCGAGCGTCGCTATGGGTCAAAACCGGCAGGCAAATCCGGTGGCAAAACCAAGGGCACCGCGGCGGGGCGTAAACCGGCTGCGACCAAACGGGCTGCCAGTAAATCCACGGCCAAGCCCGCCCCGCGCAAAACACCCGCCCGTAAGAAACCCGCCCGTCGGAAACCGGCAAAGTCCTCGCGCAATCCCATTGTGCGGTTTTTCCGGGCGATCTTTGGCTGGCTGTTCCGGCTGATCTGGGCCTTTACCTGGCGGATCACCGCGCTGGCGATGATCGTTGTCGGTCTGGCGGTTGGCTATGTCTATTCCACGCTGCCTGAGGTGACCGCCCTTTTGGATGGGCGCGCGAATGGTTCGGTGGTGATGACGGATCGCACCGGTGAGGTCTTTGCCTGGCGCGGCGATCAGTTTGGCGGCGTGGTGACCGCTGACAGTGTGTCACCGCATCTGAAAAACGCCGTTGTTGCGACCGAAGACAAACGGTTCTACCGCCATTTCGGGATTTCACCACGCGGCGTGGCCAGCGCTGTGCGCATCAACCTGCGCGAAGGCCGTGGGCCGCTGTCGGGCCACGGCGGGTCGACCATCACCCAGCAGACGGCCAAGTTGCTGTGTCTTGGCGTTGTCTATGATGACACCCAATGGGACAGTGAAGCCGCTTATGAGGCGGACTGTCGCCGCGGGTCCCTCTGGCGCAAGGGCAAGGAAGCCATCTACGCGCTGGCGATGGAGGTGAAATACACCAAGGATGAGATCCTCTCGATCTATCTGAACCGCGCCTACATGGGCGGTGGCGCCTATGGGTCTGAGGCGGCAGCGCAGCGCTATTTCGGCAAACCCGCTGCGGCGCTTTCCGCTGCCGAGGGCGCGATGATCGCCGGATTGCTGACCGCGCCCTCGACGCTGGCGCCCACCAGCAACCTGACCCGCAGCCAAAACCGCGCCGGGGTGATCATCGGTCTGATGGAGGATCAGGGATACCTGTCCACCAAGGCCGCGCAGGAGGCACGGGACAACCCCGCCAAACTGTCACCGGCCGCTCAGGCACGGGCCGGTGGGTATTTTGCCGATTGGGTGATGTCGTCAGGGCCTGAGTTCTTCACCCGCAACTCAACTTCTGACGTGGTGATCCGCACCACATTGGATCAGCGCATTCAGGACGCCGCCGAAGAGGCGATGAACTACATCTTCTCAGAAAAGGTGCGCGAAGGCTCCAAAGCGCAGGCGGCCATTGTGGTCATGTCGGCAGACGGCGCGGTGCGCGCCATGGTGGGCGGCCGCAAAACCAAAGTGACCGGCGCCTTTAATCGTGCCGTGCAGGCGAAACGCCAGACCGGTTCGGCCTTCAAACCCTTTGTCTATGCCACCGCGCTTGAACTGGGCTGGTCGGCCAATGATATCGTTGTGGATGAGCCGATCACCATCAACATCCCCGGATCGTCGCCGTGGAGCCCGCAGAACTATGATCGCAAATTCCACGGCCCCGTGACCCTGACCGAGGCGCTGCGCGTCTCCTTGAACATCCCGGCGGTGAAGATCGCGCAGGATGCCGGTTTGGAAAACGTGCGCAAGGTGGCCAGCGACTTTGGCATTGAATCCGATCTGGCCGCAGGCCCGTCCCTGGCGCTTGGGGCGTCTGATACCAGTCTGCTGGAGGTGACGGGCGCCTACGCGGGGATCCTGAACGGTGGCAGCTCGGTTCGGCCCTACGGGTTGGTGGAACTGAAGATGCAGGGCGATGATGAGGCGCTGATGACCTCCACCGGCGGTATCGGTGAGCGTGTGATCAGCGAAGATGCCGCGCGGGAACTGACATGGATGATGCATGTGGTTGCCGCTGAGGGAACTGGCCGTCGCGCCAATCTGCCTGACTGGCAGGTGGCCGGGAAAACCGGCACCTCGCAGAAAGCCAAAGACGCCTGGTTTATCGGTTTTACCGCTGACTACGTGGCGGGCGTCTGGATGGGCTATGATGACAACACACCGTTGACCGGGGTGACGGGATCCGGCCTGCCGGCTGAGATCTGGCACGAAACCATGCGTCGTGTGCATGAGGGGCTGACACCGAAACCGCTGCCGATGCTGCGCGGCGGATCGCCCGCCCGCCATGTGGCACCAGATCCGCAGCGGGATCGCGATACCCGAAATGGCATTGATGACCTGCTGCGCGGGATTTTTGGCGGCAACTAGGATCAAAGAAAAACGGGCGGGGAAATCCCCGCCCGTCGCATTTCAAGGAATGTGATCCTTAACCGGCTTTCTTCAGGTCAGTGATCATCTGATCGATGTTGCCTTTGCGGCGATCCAGCATGGCGCCAATTTCTTCGCGTTCGGTCAGCAGCATGTTGATGCCTTCAATGTACATATTGAAGAACAGGTCTTTGCCGGTGCGGTCGGAAACATGGAAATCAACCTCAAAGGGGCTCTCGCCCTTCAGATAGGCAATGGTGCGCACCTGATAGAAGCTTTTCACCTTCTTCACGCTCTGCACTTCCAGACGGCCGCCAATGAACTCACGGAAGCGTTTGCCGTATTTGCGCGCCACATAGGCGGTAAACGCGGTGGAGAAGGCTTTCTTCTGCGCGCCCGAGGCACGGCGGCCATCCACACCCATCGCATAGGCCGCGATATAGGAGGTGTCGCTGTAACGTTTAAAGATGCGTTCGAAATCACCAATCATCGCCGTTTCGGACTTGCCGGATGCGATCACCTTGTTGATTTCCTGCACCAGCTTTTCCACCAGGCCCTTAGCTGTTGCCTCATTCAGGGCAAAGGCAGCGGTGGGCAGGGCGGGCATCAGCGCGGTGGCGCTGGCGGTGGCGATAAAACTGCGGCGGCTGAAAAGCGGTGCCATTTAGAAACCCTCAGTGTCAATCTCGGTAGGGTCGATATAGGAATCTTCATTCTCGATTCCCAGTTCGAAGCGGCGGTTTTGCAGGTAAAGAAGCTGTGTTTGACTATAGCTGTCGGTGCTTTCGTACAGCACCGAGTCCAGCGTATCGCCATAACGGGCACGGCTGCCGACGCGATCTGCCACTTTCAGGCTGGTGCGCAGTGTCTTCTGATCGCTGTTCATCACGGCCGACAGCGGGTTCAGCACCGCATCCACCACGCGGCCTGTTGCATCGCGCGCGGTTGAGGGGCCAAGCACCGGCAGTTCAACATAAGCGCCTTCATCGCCACCCCAAGTGTGCAGCGTTTCGCCAAAGTCGGTTTCGTCGGCGGTGACGCCAAATTCGGCAGCCACATCATAGATGCCGCCCAGTCCCACGGTGGAGTTCACCACAAACCGGTAGAGCGCAACACCAGCGCCGCGCAGATCGCCCTGCAGGGTGCGGTTGACCAGATTGCTGGGCTCGCCAAGGTTATCGCTGGCATTGCCCACCATGGTCTGCACCCCATCAGGCACCACCGCGTCATAGCCCTTGCTCACCGGGCGCAGCACGGCACGGTCCAGACCAACGTTGAACCGGTGTACGGCGCGGTTGGTTGGCTCATGCGGGTCATAGACGCCTGCATCAGACATGCCTGCGCCCTCAACAGAGGCGCAGCCTGCCAAGGCAATGGCGGTCGCGGTAAGGAGTGCGGGTGCGCGGAGGA
Organism: Thalassovita sp.; assembly: GCF_963691685.1. GTDB lineage: Bacteria > Pseudomonadota > Alphaproteobacteria > Rhodobacterales > Rhodobacteraceae > Thalassobius. The sequence continues at coordinate 4,227,938 of NZ_OY829290.1, read as the reverse complement.
AGCGGCTTTGGAGAGGAGAAATCACTGATCTGAACCGAGAGTTAACATTTTGACGTCTATCTAAATCAACCGTTAGGCTGGCCCAGCCCGTTATGCGGTTTGTCACATCGTGGCGGGTTGCTGTGGCAGATTTGAGACAGCGTGTTGCGTGCCCTAGTTTAGATAGGAACGGGAATTGCAAGAGCAACACCAGGGCGGTGCATATTCTGCCCTGTAGCATTTGATAAAGAGGCCGCATGCCGACCAGACCTTTGAATTCTCAACCCGGACGCGAGGAATTGCGCGCAGCGCGTCGCGAAAATCGCAGCCTTTTCTGGGCGGTAGCGCTGTTCAGCGTTTTTGTGAACCTGCTGATGCTGACCGGGCCCCTTTATATGTTGCAGGTCTATGACCGCGTGCTGGGCAGCCGATCTGAGGAGACCCTGCTTGGTCTGACGCTGCTAATTGCCTTCCTGTTTTTGATGATGGGACTGTTGGATCTGGCACGGGGCCGGATCATGACGCGGGTTGGGGCGCGGTTTCAGGCGCGGCTGGATCGCCGGGTGTTTGATGCGGTGATTCGCAAATCGGCGTCCCGCCCGGATCAGCCACCCTCAACCGGCTTGCGGGATCTGGAGGGCGTGCAGCGCTTCCTCAGTGCGCCGTCTTTCACCGCGCTGTTTGACGTGCCCTGGACGCCGCTGTTTCTGGCCGGCATTCTGATCTTCCATCCCTGGCTGGGGTATCTGGCCATCGGGGGTGGTGCGATTTTGGTGATGATCACCATTGCCAACCAGATCTTTTCCCGCCGTCCTCTGGCCGAGGCCAACCGGGCTGTTGTCCTGTCCGAACAAATCGCCAGCCAATTGCAGAGCGAAGCCGAGTCTGTGCAATCCATGGGCATGCGCGAAGCAACTTTTTATCGCTGGCAAAAGGCCCGCGATCGCGCCCTGCAGGAACAGCTCAACGCCTCGGACACCGGCAATGGGTTTTCGATCACCACCAAGACGTTTCGTCTGTTTCTGCAGTCCGCCATGCTGGGCCTTGGCGCCTATCTGGTTCTGCAGGGGGAGTTGACGGCAGGCGCGATGATTGCGGGTTCGATCCTAATGGGGCGGGCTTTGGCGCCGATTGAATTGATCATCAACCAATGGGCCGTGGTGCAGCGGGCCAGCAAAGGTTGGGACAGTCTGGCCACCCTGTTGAGCGAAGTGCCCGCCGAAGGGCAGCGCACCCCGCTGCCGACCCCAGCGGCCAAGCTGAGCGTGCAGGGGCTGACGCTAGTGCCCCCCGGCGAAGCACAGGCAACGCTGCGCATGGTCACCTTCAAGCTGGAACCGGGCCAGGCCTGCGGTGTGATTGGCCCCTCAGGGGCTGGCAAATCCTCACTGGCACGGGCGCTGACCGGGCTGTGGCGGCCTGCAGGCGGCAAGATCCGTTTGGACGGGGCAACGCTGGATCAATATGATCCTTCGGTACTGGGTCAGCTGATCGGCTACCTGCCGCAGCGGATTGAGCTGTTTGATGGATCCATCGCGGAAAACATTGCCCGCCTGTCGCCGGATCCCGATCCCGCCAAAATCGTTGAGGCCGCGCGCCGCGCTGATGCCCATGAGATGATCCTGAAGCTGCCTGATGGTTATGACACCCAGGTGCGTGCTGCGGGTGGGCGCCTGTCGGGTGGTCAGATCCAACGGATCGGGCTGGCCCGCGCCATGTATATGGATCCGGTGATTCTGGTTCTGGATGAGCCAAACTCAAACCTTGATAACGAGGGATCAGAGGCGCTGAACCGCGCAATCCGGGCCCAGAAAGAGGCGGGCAAAGCGGTGTTGATCATGGCCCACCGCCCGGCCGCAATTAAGGAATGTGACACCATCCTGATGTTGGAAAACGGCGCAATGCGGGCCTTTGGCCCCAAGGATGAAGTGCTGCGCAGCGTGGTGCAGAACCACCAGCAGATCCAGCGCAGCGCCGGTGCCGGAGGTGTGCAATGAGCAAATATTCCCCCCGTGGCCCGCTGTTGATCGGCGGCATTTCTCTGGCGTTGCTGCTGGGTGGGTTTGGGGCCTGGGCCACCATGACCCAGATCGCAGGCGCAATTGTCACCACCGGCCAGATTGAGGTCGATCAGAACCGGCAGGTGGTGCAGCACCCCGACGGCGGTGTGATTGCAGAACTGCTGGTGGATGAGGGCGACTTTGTCGAACAGGATCAACTGGTGGTCCGTCTGGACCCCACCGAACTGGCCTCACAGCTGGCGATCACCGAAGGGCAGTTGTTTGAGATCATGGCCCGGCGTGGGCGGCTGCAGGCCGAACAAGATGGCGAAAGCGAGGTGCGCTTTGACGCTGAATTGCTGAGCGTAGCAACCGGCCAGCCCGAGGTGCAGGAAATGATCGACGGTCAGCTGCGCCTTTTGACCGCGCGGGATGCCTCGATCGCGCGCGAAACCGAGCAATTGGAAAAACGGCAGGCCCAGATCCACAGTCAGGTTCAGGGCATCAATGCGCAGCAAGAGGCGCTGCGCCAGCAATTGGCCCTGATCAACGAAGAAATGGCCAACCAGCAAAGCCTGCTGGATCGGGGACTGGCACAGGCCTCAAAGGTGCTGAGCCTGCAACGTGAACAGGCCCGGCTCAGTGGTCAGGTGGGGGAGCTGGCAGCGCAGGTGGCACAGTCTGAGGGCCGGATCACCGAGATTGATATCGAGATCCTGAAACTGCAGAGCACCCGGCGTGAGGAGGCGGTGACCCAGCTGCGTGATCTGCAATACCGTGAACTGGAACTGGCTGAGACCCGGCGCGCCCTGCAACTGCAGCTGAGCCGGATGGACATCCGCGCACCGGTTTCTGGCATCGTGCACGCCTTGCAGTTCTACACCCCGCGGTCGGTAGTGCGCCCCGCGGATCCCGTGCTCTATCTGGTGCCGCAGGATCGGCCGCTGGTGATTGCGGCGCAGGTGCAGACAACCGACATCGATCAGGTCTACCCGGGCCAGTCGGTGATGCTACGCTTCCCGGCGCTGGATCAGCGCACCACGCCGGAACTGCCCGGCACGGTGGCGCAGGTTTCGGCAGATGCGTTTACGGATGAAGCCAGCCGCGCCTCCTACTACCGGGCGGAAATATCCGTCTCAGCTGAGGCGCTTGCCGCTTTGCCAGAGGGCGTGACCCTGGTGCCCGGCATGCCGGTCGAGGCCTATATCAGAACCGCCGATCGCACACCTTTGGCCTACCTTGTCAAACCAATGTCAGATTACTTTGCGAAAGCCTTCCGCGAGGGCTGACGTGATTGTGCGCAAATGCGCCGTTCCACGCCTATGAAAACGTGTGCAGCTCCTGTAGCGTCGCGCGCGACTCATGTCTGGATGGGAGAAGTAATATGACCGGACACATCGAAACACGCCTTGCCGAATTGGGCGTGACCCTGCCGGACGCCCCGGCCCCCGCTGCCAACTATGTGCCCTATGTTGTTGTGGGTGACATGGTCTATGTCTCTGGCCAGATTTCCAATGCGGATGGTGAGCTGATCAAAGGCCGTGTTGGCGATGACCTCAGCACTGCCGAAGGGGCTGCTGCGGCGAAAACCTGCGCGATCAGCCTGCTGGCACAGTGCAAGGCCGCCTGTGACGGTGACCTCGACCGGTTGGTCAAAGTGGTGAAACTGGTGGGTTTTGTGAACTCCACCGCCGATTTCATCGAGCAGCCTCAGGTCATCAATGGTGCGTCGGATTTCATGGTTGAAGCGCTGGGTGACAAGGGCCGTCATGCCCGTTCGGCCGTCTCTGCCGCATCGCTGCCTCTGGGGGTAGCCGTCGAAATCGAAGCGATTTTCCAGATCAAATGATCCAGTTGTCCGAAGCCTTTTTAAAGGCGCCGATTGCACATCGTGGCTTGCATGATGTGTCTGCTGGCCTGCCTGAAAACTCGCGCGTGGCCTTTGAGGCCGCGATTGCCGCGGGCTATGGGATTGAGCTGGACCTGCAGCTGTCCAAGGACGGTGTGGCGATGGTGTTCCATGATTATGACATGGGGCGTCTGACCGGCCAGCAGGGGGCGGTGCAGACCCGCACTGCCGCTGAACTGCAAGAGATCACGCTGTTGGGCGGCGAGGAAACCATTCCAACCCTGACTGAGATTTTGGCGCTGGTGGCGGGCCGTGTGCCGCTGCTGATTGAGCTGAAAGATCAGGACGGGCTGATGGGCGCCAATATCGGCCGTCTGGAAAAGGCCACCGCCGAAGCCTTGGCGGGCTATGAGGGCGAAGTGGCGCTGATGTCCTTTAACCCGCATAGTGTACGCGTTTTGTCGGGCCTCTGCCCGGATCGGGCCCGTGGTCTGACCACCGCTGCCTTTGGCGCTGACAAATGGCCGCTGTTGCCCAAAGGCACCCGGGACCGTCTGGCCCGGATCCCGGATTATGAGGCAAACAAATGCAGCTTCATCAGCCATGAGGCCGATGATCTGGATGCGGAACGTGTGCAGGACCTGAAGCGTCGCGGCGCGCAAATCCTGTGCTGGACGATCAAATCCCAAGCGGAAGAGACCGCAGCGCGGCAGGTGGCACATAACGTCACCTTTGAAAGCTATCCGGCACAGATTCCCGCTTGAACACACCTGCGCCCGCCCCAAATAGTGGACGGGCGTGAGGAACAGGGAAATGACGGAAAAGACAGTCGAAATTCAGGTGCATGGCAGTTTGGCGCAGATCCCTGCGGCCGACTGGGATGCCTGCGCCTGCCCCGAAGCCGGGGCAGATGACGTATCCGCGCGGCCCTTGGACCCGTTCACCACCCATCGGTTTCTGCTGGCACTGGAACAAAGCGGATCCGTCGGGCCGGGCACCGGCTGGCAGCCGCAGTATCTGACCGCGCATCAGGACGGGCAGCTGATCGGCTGCGCCCCGCTTTACGCCAAGTCCCACAGCCAGGGGGAGTATATCTTTGACCACTCCTGGGCCCATGCGTTTGAGAATGCGGGCGGGCGTTATTATCCCAAACTACAGCTGGCGGTGCCCTTTACCCCCGCCACCGGGCGGCGCTTTCTGACCCGACCCGGATTTGAGGTGGCAGGCACCTCAGCGCTGGTGCAGGGGGCGGTGCATCTGGCCGCGGAAAACGAACTCAGCTCGCTCCACGTGACCTTCTGCACCGAGGCCGAGGCCCTGGCAGGGGAACAGATGGGGCTGATGTATCGCACCGGGCAGCAGTTCCATTGGGAAAACGCCGGCTACGCCAGTTTCGATGATTTTCTGGCCAGTCTTAGCAGCCGCAAACGCAAGATGATCCGCAAGGAACGCCGCACCGCCAATGCCTTTGGCGGTGAGATTGAAATGCTGACCGGCGATCAGATCCAGCCGCACCATTGGGATGCTTTCTGGCGGTTTTATCAGGACACCGGCGCGCGCAAATGGGGCAGCCCCTATCTGACCCGCGCCTTTTTTGACATCGCGAATCAGACCCTGCGTGACGACATGCTGCTGGTGCTGGCCAGCCGCGCGGGGCAGCCGGTGGCCGGTGCCTTGAACTTCATCGGCGCCGAAACGCTTTATGGGCGCTATTGGGGCTGCATTGAAGATCATGCCTGCCTGCATTTCGAAGCGTGCTATTATCGCGCTATGGATTTCGCCATTGATCAGGGTCTGGCCCGGGTTGAGGCGGGTGCGCAGGGCGAACACAAGCTGGCACGGGGATATCTGCCGGTGACCACCCATTCGCTGCATTGGGTCGGGCATCCTGGTTTTGCGGATGCGGTTGCACAGTTTCTGCAGGCTGAACGGACCGCGGTGGAGGAGGAGATTGAAATCCTCACTGCCTATGGCCCGTTTCGAAAGGATCAAGGGGAGGAAAGAGAATGACCGAACTTCTGAGCGACACGGGCCGTAAAACCATACTGGATCCGCTGTGCAAAGCCGGCTGGCAGATTGATGCGGACCGGGATGCGATTTCCAAGACCTACCAATTTGCCGATTTCACCGAAGCTTTCGCCTTTATGACCCGCGCGGCGCTTTGGGCGGAGAAATGGAACCATCATCCGGAATGGACAAACGTTTACAAAACAGTGCATGTGACCCTCACAACGCATGACGTCGGCGGCTTGAGCGCATTGGATGCCAAGCTGGCGCGAAAATTGGATCAATTGGTTACATGACCCTCACTGACATTCTGAATACCCAGATCTGGAATGGCCAAAGCCTTGCAGACCTGATGACGCTTAACGTTCTCACCTCTTTTGCCGGCTCATTGCTGGGCGCGGTGGTGATGCTGATCCTTGGTTTCATCGTCGCGGGCTGGGCCCGTCGGCGGATCACCAAGCTGGGCCTCCAGTATGAGGCGCTGGATGACACGCTGTTCATCTTCATCGGCAACATCACCCGCTATGCCATCATCGGCTTTGCGCTGCTGTTTGTGCTGAACACCTTCGGGATCAAGACAACCTCCATCGTGGCTGTCATCGGTGCCGCCGGTCTGGCCATCGGTCTGGCGCTGCAGGGCACGCTTTCCAACGTGGCAGCAGGTGTGATGATCATCGTCTTCCGCCCCATCAAACTGGGGGATTTCGTCACCGTGGGCGGCCAGAGCGGCACGGTCAAATCGATCTCACTGAACTATACCGAGCTGGCCAGCACCGACAACGTGCAGACCATCATCCCCAACGCCAATGTCTGGGGCAACACGATCACCAACTTCTCGATCTATGAAACCCGCCGGGCGGAATGGATCTTTGGTGTGGCCTATGACGCTGACCTGAAAAAGGCCGAAGAGGTCATTCGCAAAACCCTGCTGAGCGATCCGCGCGCCCTGCAGGATCCGGAACCTTTCCTGCAGGTGAACAATCTCGGCGATTTCTCGGTCGATTTTCTGGCACGGGTCTGGGTCAAATCGTCTGACTACTTTGCATATCAGGCCGATATGAAACGGGCCGTGAAAGAGGCGCTGGATGAGGCTGAGGTCGATATCCCCTTCCCGACACAGACGCTTATTCAGGCAAGCTGATCATCAAACACCAAGGGGCGGCTCAACAGGCCGCCCCTTTTGCATCCGGTTCTGGGAAATTGCGTTAGGCTGCGGCGCTAAATTCCATTGTGCGCGCATAGGCTGAGATGGCGGTGAAGTTCACCGACATTGATGTGGCCGAGGATCCATCCGCAAAGGTTGCGGTGGTCAGGCTGGCCTCAAAGCTGAACGCCTCCAGTGAGGCCTCAGAAGAGGCAAAACTGGCATCAACCTCACCACCAAGGGAGCCGATGTTCACGCCGCCGTCGTCGTCATCATAATCGGCCTCAAACTCCACGCCCATCAACTCGGCGATTTCCTCGATCAGCTTCATCGGATCCATCTCATCCAATGCGCCCGAGGCCATCATTTCCATCAGGTCGCCAAGATCCTCGATCTCAACATCGTCGCCGTCGTCATCGACCTCTTCAGCCTTGGCGGCTGCTTCGGCTTTGATCTTGGACAGTTCTTCCATTGCGGCGCTTGGCTTGTCATCGCCAACCGGGCTCAGTTCGGTCGGGGCTTTGCCCACCATTGGCTCCTGCGGCACCTCAGCGTCCCCTACGGCCCCGCCAAAGCTGGCGGATGTGCTGGCATAGGATGCTGAGGCGACGGAGACCGAAACCGCCACAGAGCTGACCGTCGCCAGGGCCTGCTGGCTGGCAATCTGCGCCACGCTGCCGGCGCTGCCGCTCTTGACGGGTTCACTGGTGGCCGGGGTGCCTTGGGTGTCAGGGGCCTCGCTGGCGGATTTGCTGCCACGATCGCCAAACAGCGACTGCCGGAAATGCGACCGCAGTTCCTTGGCTGTCATTTGGCCGTCGCCGTCCCTGTCAATCTTCGCGAATTTCTCTTCGCTGATTCGATTGCCATAGCGGGAGTTCTGCACCTCAGACAGCGACGCGCCGCCATCGCGGTTTTCATCCATACGTTGTACCAGACGACCCGCCAGTCCGCCGCCATATCCGCGCCGTCCGCGGCCCCGTTCGGCGTGCTGGCTGTGGTCATGTCCACGTGACCGTTCGCTGCGATCATGGCTGCCGACATCGATCGAAATATCAGATTTCGTTTTTGAAACAGATGTTTCGGCCACGGTCTGACTGGCCTGGCTGACGCTCACACGGGTGGCGCTGAAACTGACCGAGGCATAGCTCGCAGACATGGATACCGAGGATGAGACTTGCATCGCCGCAGTCCTTTCCGAAAACACAACAATCACTGATCAACCCATACGGACTGTTGCCCGATTCTGTTTAATTCTTGGGCAGGACGGTTTTGCGGCTGCGGTGGTTTTTTGACATTCAACTTTTACAATCGGCAAGGCATGGTTTTCCTCTATTCCCGCACGGTTCTAGATGGTTAGACTGCAAGGGGTAGCTGGGGATCGAGTGGAAGATGTGCAGGGTCAGCGCGGCGTTTACGCCTTTAAAAAAGTTATTCGGCCGTCTGGCTGCCGTCGGTCAACCACCCGGTTTGGCCGGTCACTGCGCCGGTTTGGCCATCGTCGATGCAGCAGCATGCAGGGTGCGCTTTTGGTCGGTCTCGGCCCGGAGGGTGAGTTACGCAGCGCGGTGCGCAATCTCCCGGATCAGTTGGACACCGTTGCCTTTCTGGAAGGCCCCGCGCAGATCGAACTGATCAGTGATTTTCTGCAATCGCCTGAGGCGCAGCAGGTCTCGACCCTGAAAATCGGCACCTCACAGCTCTATGCGGCGCGCAAACCGGCAGAGGGGTTTGATCTGGGCAAGGTGATGAGCCTGTTCAAAGGCCGCCACCTGCCCAATCTGCGCAGCCTCTGCCTGGGTGACATGTTTGTCCTTTACAACAGCCCGGTGCGGGCCTGCCGCATTGGCGACATCACGCCCCTGTTCGATGCCGCGCCCAATCTGCGGATGCTGGATCTGAGTGGCCCGTTTTTCCTGACCCGCCCGGTGGAGCACGCCCACCTGCAAGAGGTCAGCGTGCATGTCGATGCGGCATCAGGGCAGGAGGCGGTGATTTCGCAGCAAACCTTCACCAATCTGATGATGTCCAAACTGCCTGAGGTGCAATCGCTGTCTTTGTTGTCGGATGCCGCAGAGGATGTGCCGCTGGACCTGCCGGCTGCATTTGACCCGCGGGCTCAGATGCCAAAGCTGACCGCGTTTGAGGTTGAAAACCTCACCCCGGAAAGCCAGCAGCGCTATGACGCGCTGCAAGAGGTTTTGTTGGTGGGCTGAGGCCTGCCGCTACCGCTACACGCCCCAGCCCTGATCCTTAACCCATCGTGTCCAGCAGCGCTTCGCCGCCGGAGATGGTGCATCCCAGTTCGGGTTCGATGTTGAGGTGGGTCACAACCCCGTCCTCCACCACCATCGCGTAACGCTTGGACCGGCCGTAGAACCCAACGGCGTCAGCATCAAAATCCATACCAACCGCTTTGGTAAACCCACCATCCGCGTCGGCCAGCATGGTGATCCCGGCATCGTCCGCGCCGGTCGATGCGCCCCAGGCCTTCATCACGAAGGGATCGTTCACAGACAGGCACATGATCTCATCCACACCTTTGGCGGCAAAGTCATCTTTGGTGCGGATGAAGCTGGGCATATGCGCCGCATCGCAGGTGCGCGAGAAGGCACCGGGCAGGCCGAAAATCACCACTTTGCGACCGGCCAACTTCTCGGCCAGTGCGATGGTTTCGGGCCCTTCGGCACCCATCATTGGAAAGGTGGCTTCTGGCAGTTTATCACCAACATTCAGTGTCATTTTGTGATCGTTCCCTGTTTGCGTTTTCACTCACGCCTCATATAGGGTCGCGTCAAGTTGCAGCCAGAAAATTCCGCAGAAAGGGCCCGGAATGCAGAAGATTGTTGTTGTGGGGGCCGGGCAGGCCGGGGCATCGCTGGTGGCCAAGCTGCGCAGCCTTGGATTTGAAGGTGAGGTGACCCTGATCGGGGCCGAACCCGTGCTGCCCTATCAACGGCCACCGCTGTCCAAGGCCTATCTGTTGGGCGATATGGCGCTGGAACGGCTCTACCTGCGGCCGGAAAGTTTCTATGCCGACAACAACATCACCCTGCGTCTGGGGGCTGAGGTCACCGGTATTGATCGCGCTGCTAAATCGGTGCAGCTGGCTAAGGGCGCGATTGACTATGACGCATTGGTCCTGACAACCGGGTCTGCGCCACGGCATCTGCCCGCCGCCATTGGTGGCGCGCTGGAGGGCGTGCATGTGGTGCGTGGTCTGGCGGATGTTGACGCGATGGGGCCTGAGTTTGGCGAAGGTAAATCGGTGTTGATCGTCGGCGGCGGTTATATCGGGCTGGAGGCTGCCGCGGTGGCCGCTAAGAAAGGCCTGAAGGTCACGCTGGTCGAAATGGCGGATCGCATTTTGCAACGTGTCGCGGCGCCCGAAACCTCGGATTACTTCCGCGCATTGCATCAATCACATGGGGTCGACATCCTGGAAGGTGTGGGGCTGACACGACTGATCGGCGACACGCGTGTCTCAGGTGCTGAACTAAGCGATGGCACCACGCTGGAGGTTGATTTTGTCATCGTTGGCGTTGGCATCACCCCCGGCACCGATCTGGCCGAAGCTGCCGGTCTGGAGATTGACAACGGGATCAAGACGGATGCGCTGGGGCGCACTTCGGATCCGGCGATCTGGGCGGCGGGGGACTGTGCCTCCTTCCCTTATCGGGACGGGCGTCTGCGCCTTGAATCGGTGCCGAATGCCATTGATCAGGCGGAATGTGTCGCCGAAAACCTGCTGGGAGCCGAAAAGACCTATGTGCCGCAGCCGTGGTTCTGGTCGGATCAGTATGACGTTAAGCTACAGATTGCCGGGCTGAACACCGGTTATGATCGCATCATCACCCGTGCTGGTGACAAGGACGGTGCAATGTCCTTCTGGTATTATCAGGGTGACACGCTGCTGGCGGTTGATGCAGCCAATGATCCCCGCGCCTACATGGTGGGCAAGCGTTTGATTGACGGGGGGAAATCGCCCGCGCCCGATCTGCTGGCAGATCCTGCCACGGACCTCAAATCGCTGCTGCGCGCATGAGGATTGTCGCGGGCCGTTTCAAAGGCCGGGCGCTGGCTGCGGTCGGCAAGGGTGATCCGGCGGCGCATCTGCGCCCGACCACCGATCGCACCCGGGAAAGCCTGTTCAACATGCTGGGCGGTGGCCGGTTTGGCGATCCGATTGATGGCGCCCGGGTGCTTGACCTCTTTGCCGGAACCGGCGCCTTGGGGTTGGAGGCGTTGAGCCGTGGCGCAGAGCATGTGACATTTGTGGATGACGGCCGCAAATCCAACGCGCTGCTGAAGGAAAACATTCAGATCTGCCAGGCCCGTGATGAGGTGCAGGTGATCCGCCGCGATGCGCGCAAACTGCCGGAAAACACCGGTGCACCCTATGATCTGATCTTTCTGGATCCTCCCTATGGCAAAGCGCTGGGCGAAAAAGCGATTGAGGTCGCGCTGGCCGGGGGCTGGCTGGCCGAGGGGGCGCTGGTTGTCTGGGAAGAAAGCGCCGCAATCACCGTGCCGGCGGCGCTCACCTATCTGGATGAGCGCCGCTATGGCGACACTACGATCACCATTCTGGAAGCTTAAGCGCCGCGATCACCCCGCCTTTTCAATGCGCAGATGGTAGCAGTTGTTCTGGGCCGATCGCACGTGCAGATAGGCGACATCCTGTCGGGCCAACAGCGTTTCGGCCGCGTCAGGAATATCCGTGGTCGCGGTGACGGCCCCGGTGCCGTAAACGATCCGGTCCGTATCAGAATAGCCCCGCAGGATGTAGCTGTCTGACAGCAGGAATGCCGGGAAGGCGGCGCTGTCGCCACGCTCACATTCCTGCGCACAGAGGAAGATCGGTCCCTGTTCCGCATAGGGCTGCGGCGCCGGGAAGGGGCGGTGGCTGAGGATCAGATATTCCTGTCCGGCAGGCACGATCTTCATGCAATGGCGGCACGGCACCCCGGCGCCATCACTCAGCGCGCGTTCGGGGGATTGGCCGTTCGCGTCAGCCCCACCGCGTTGATAGTGGCGGGCGATCTCAGTCGGCAGGGCCTCATAGGACAATGGCATCAGGTCTCTCCTTATTCGGTATGGAGAGACCTAGCCGCAGCGCGACCCTGCAAACGATCCGTTTCTTGCTTATTCGGCTTTCTTCAGCATGCGGCCCAACCAGCGGCCACCCAGAACGTGCACATGCAGATGCGGCACTTCCTGCACACCGTTTTCACCAGCGTTCGAAATGACCCGGTAGCCGTCACCACCTTCGCCGGGCTGGATCTCCAGCATTTTGCAGACCTCACCAACCGCGCGGTTGAAACCAACGATTTCCGCGTCCGATGCTTCCAGTGCAAAGTGGTCGTAGCAGACGTAAGGCCCCTTGGGGATCACCAGCACATGGACCGGTGCCTGCGGCTGGATGTCATGGAAGGCCAGCGCATGCTCAGTTTCCAGCACGGTTTTATTGGGGATCTCGCCGCGCAGGATCTTGGCGAAAATATTTTGCTCGTCATAGACATAAGCCATGGGGCACCTCAGTCGGTAAACAGATAGTCAATGTTCACAATGTCATGCGCCGTGGATTCGGGAATGGCAAGAAATTGTGACACGGCCCGGGCATGGGCATCGCGCCCATCACTTTCGCGCAGGTAGTCGTGATTGCCGAAGTTTGCGTCACGAATCTGATCGCTTTCAAAGGTCAGGTCGTGGCGAATGGTGGGCAGCAGCCGTTCCAGCGTTTCCTTCGGTGTTTGATCCCCGGCCAGACCGATACGCATCGCGTGGCCTTTCAGGTAATCCTCGGAGAAGTTGACCTCAACCTCCAACAGGCGGGTGGTCGAACGGTCGCCACAGAAGTCACGCAGCAAATCCAGCGCATCCGGATCAAGGCAAATGATCAGGCGATCGGTTTCAAAATAGTCAAACAGCATCCGCATCAATGCCCGGCGGTGGCGGTGACGTTTGCCGATGGTTTTCTGAATGCCGCCCAGATCGGGCAGGGGGGTGCCCTCTTCGTTGAAGAGGTATTCGATGGCCGGGATGTTGGTCTGCTGGCGGATCTGCTCGACCAGCCGTTTGGCGACGTGCCATTTTTTGCAGATCACGATCAGCAGCTCACGTTCGCGCCCCAGTGAGCTTTCGGTTTCCCAGAACCGCATGCCAAACCGCCGCCCCACACGGCCCCGCCCGGTGAGGAATTTAAACAGGCTGCGTCCTTCGCCCGATATTTTGAACTCAACCCCTTCCGCCGCATAAAGCGCGCCCAGCCGCGCCCGAAGCTCCCGCGCTTCGGGGCTGATTTTCCGGGCAAAGAGGAAGTCCTGACTGAGCAGCATATCGTAGTGGTCATTGTAAAATGACACCGGCATGCCGTAGTCGGAAAACATCAGGAAGGTTAGCGTGCGCGTTTCAATCTCTTCTTCCGGGATCAGGTGGCGCACCAGGGTCTGGAAGAAGGTTTCATCCGGGATCCAGGTGGTGCGGAAAAACGCCATGACGTCTTTGCGCTTCTTGGTGAAATCGATGATCCACTCAATCGTGCGGCGGCGCAGACACCACCACTGGCTGCCGATCTGCACCTGAATGTCATGGGGGATCTCACGTTCCAGCCCGAACTTCTTTTGCAGCTGATAGGCCCAGTAGTAGCGTTTGGGCTGGGTGCGTTCGTTGAAGTAGTGGCGATAGATCAGCCGGTCTTCCTTCATGCCGGTTTTGATCCAGTCACTTTCAAAGAAATCAAAGCTTTCGATGAAGTCGCGGTGATTCTGTTCCAGGAACTGGTGAATGTACTGCGCCGATTTGATCGCCATACAGTCGCCGGACAGCATGTAGAAATGGGTGGCGCGCGGAAACGCCTCCATCGCGGTCTCAATCGCGTTTAGTGAGGCCTGTACCAGCGACCATTCACCCCAGCCACATTTGATGCGCTTTTTGGCGAAGGTCACATTGGGGTTGTCGCCCAACGCGTCCTGAATCTGCTGGAAATGGGCTGGTTTGGCACGCGCGTCAAAGTGGATCGACATATAGTCGCCAGCCGCCGTCAGACGCTCAGCCTGCTGGATGATCGCCTCTGGATCCTTATGGCACAGAAGGATGAACGCAATTCTTGCCATTTTTGGAAACGATCGCCCCTTTTAATCCAAGATTGTTTATATAGATACGGCGGAAGTGAGATTGAATAAACCAGTTAACTTTGGTTTTGTGAACAAAAGCATAAAGTTCCCCCACATGGGGTGAGGCCAAGGAGGCACAGCAGTATGGGTTTTCCCGGCACTTGGATGACCGAGAGCGAAAGCGTGGTGTACCGCGTTGTTCCCAAATGCGCCTGTTCAACCATCGGACAGATCATGTTCTATTCCGATCATGGTGAGTTCTTTGATGGCGATATCCATGACGCAAAATCGGGCATGCACAAATGGGCCTTCGAAGAGAGCCACGGCCCGATCAGTCACAATGTGACCAGCCACCAGTCCTATGCGTTCACCTGCGTGCGCAACCCTTACACCCGGATCCTGTCCAGCTTCTTTGACAAGATCTGCGGCATCCAGCGCAACGGCCGTCGCTATCGCGGCAATCTGGTGCCGATGCTGGTGCAGAAATACGGGATTGAGGTTGGTGGCGATGACGGCAAGCAGGAGTTTGACCAGATCGCCAGCTTCCGCCGGTTCCTGCTGTTTGCGCGCGATACCATTCGGTGGCGCAAGCCGATGGACCCCGATATCCACTGGTCGGCGATGTCAGGCCATGTCTCGACCTTTATCGCCAATGGCGGCCAGTATGATCAGATCTTCTGGACCGAGGATTTCAATGGCGGCATGCAAGAGGTGCTGGACCATATCGAAACCCCGTTTGAGGTCGATCTGAGCGAAATCCCGCGGTTCAACGAATCCGAAGGGCATGGCCCCAAACGCGCGCATCCGGTCGAAGACTACTTCGACGACCTGTCGATGCATCTGGTCTATGAGATCTACAAACGGGATTTTGAGCTGTTCAAATATGACTTCGAAAACCCCGGCAACAAGATGCCCATCGGGGAAATCGATCTGGATGAGGTGCACGCCAAACTTGGCGATTAAACGCTGAGTTTTTGCCGCACCGGGATCAGCTGGCTTTGGCCGTCATATTCTGGCGGCCGTCCGGGCCGCGCACCCACAGCGTACCATCGTCACGCCAGCACAGCGTCGCCGCCTCATGATGCATCAGCGGTGAGGTGGCGCGAAATTCAAAACGGCTGAGCGGGCCAAGCTGGCGCTCCGCCAGCAACATCAGCAGTTGCGCCAGCAAAGGGCCGTGGCTGACTAGCCCATCATAGCCCTCGGTCTGGCGGCTGTAGGCCTCATCATAATGGATGCGGTGGCCGTTGAAGGTCAGGGCGGAATAGCGAAACAGCAGCGTGGTGTCGAAGACCGCAGGCTCCGCATGTGTCTCATCAACCGGGGCAACCGGCGGCTGCGGCTTGGCGGCATCAGGTGCGGGGTCTTCGCGGTAGACCAGATCCTGAAACTCGCGGGTGGTCAGCTGGCCGTCCTGCATAATGTCATGTTGCAGCGTGACAAAGCCCAAGGGCCCGCTGCGCCCGGTCTTGCGGCTGATATCGGCAACGGTGGTGATCTTCTCGGCGGCAAGGCCAGCGCGCAGGGGGGCGTGAAACTCCAGCCGCCCACCGGCCCACATCCGTCGGGGCAGACCCAGATCGGGGATCACGCTATTGTCTGAGGCCCCCGTGGCCGGGTGCCCGTCGCGGCCCAACTCAGCCGGAGGCAGCGCCTGCCAAAAATAGATCTGATGGAAAAACGGCGGCAGCGTGTCACCTGTTTGCATCGCTGCCGGACGGCCAAGTGTCGCCAGCAGGGCAGCGGCACGGGCGGGGTCCATCACATCGGTTTGACGCATCTCACGGGGCGGGGCATTTTGGGCCAGATTTTCCATGGCGTCAGGTTAGGCGTCTGTCAGCAAAGGGGCAAACCGATATGGCTGTGAAAGTTTCGGGGCTGGATCATTTGGTGCTCACCGTTGCGGATCTTTCTGCAACTGTGGCCTTTTACACCGATGTTCTGGGCATGGAGATGCAGCGGTTCCGGGCAACGGATGGTAGCAACCGTTGGGCGCTGCGCTTTGGGGCGCAGAAGATCAATCTGCATCAGGCCGGGCATGAGTTTGAGCCCAAGGCCCGGCTGGCCACCCCCGGGTCCGCCGATCTGTGTTTCCTCAGTGAGGAACCGCTGGCGGGCTGGCAGGCCCATTTCGCCGCGCTGGGCATTGAGGTTGAGGATGGCCCGGTGCCGCGCAGCGGCGCCACAGGGCCGATCACCTCACTCTATCTGCGGGATCCGGACGGCAATCTGATCGAAGTCAGCAATCGCGCTTAGGCCGGAACACTCTGGCTGGCGACCGTGTCTTTCAGCAGGGTCGTCAACTCTTCTAGGGCGATCAGATAGCGTTCGTTTTCCAACCGGCCTGTTTCAAATTCCTTGCCTGCAAAGGCCACGCAGACCGCTGGCCCGGCCACGACATTGGCGCGCAGCGGCGCCAGGAAGTTGCGCAGCACATATTGTGCGGTCTCACCCCCGGTGCGGCCAGCGGCGGCTGACATCACAGCAACGGGTTTGCCGGACAGCACCTTGCGGCTGTCGCGGCTCAGCCAGTCCAGCGCGTTTTTCAACACGCCCGACGGGGCCTTGTTGTATTCCGGGGTGGAAATCAGGATGGCCTCAGCGCTCAGCACCTGATCGGCCAGGGTTTTTACCTTTGCGGGCAGGCCTTCGGCGGCTTCCAGATCGCCATCGTAAAGCGGCAGGTTCAGATCGGCTTCAACCACCTCACCGCCGTAAAGCGTTGCTGCTTCGGCCAGAAGTTTGCGGTTTACGCTGTCGCCCCGCAGGGAGCCGGAAATGGTGAGAATGCTCATGATGTTTCCTCAAAATGTCTTGTTCGCTGAGGGCGATCTAACCCAGTGACGGCACAGAAATAAACCGGCTGCAGCGCAAAGCGACTGTGCGCTGATGCAAAAAGAGCGCCCTTTTCGGGGCGCTCTTGTGCGTTTGGATATTGTGCCGATCAGTTTGGCAGGATCACAATGTCGACCCGACGGTTCTGTGCCCGTCCTTCCGGGGTCAGGTTTGAAGCAACCGGCTGATCTTCGCCACGGCCAATGGGGCGGACGCGGTAGTCACTGACGCCACTGTCGACCAGAATGGCGGCCACGGCATTGGCGCGGCGCTGGCTGAGATCCAGGTTATATTCGGCCGAACCGGTGTTGTCGGTGTGGCCCAGCACCTGCACGGTGCTTTCCGGGTAGCGGTTCAGGCTGGTGGCCACAGCGGCCAGATCATCCCGCAGCGCGCCCGCTACAAAGGTGCTATCGACGGCAAACAGGATGTCCTGCGGCATGGTCACGATCAGGCGGTCGCCGGTGTTGGTGATGGTGACGCGGTTGTCCAGGCTTTCGCGCAGCTCGGCCTCCTGGGCGTCAAGACGCTGACCAATTGCACCGCCAAGCGCGGCCCCTGCGATGCCACCGATGATCGCGCCCTTTTTGTTATCGTCCGCGATGATCGCACCGGAGACAGCCCCGACCAGACCACCCAGAATGGCGCCTTCACGGGTGTTTTTGTTGGGATCATCCTCACCCATGTAACGGGTGTCCATACAGGCGGTGACGGTCAGCAGCGACGCGCCTGCCAAAAGAAGGGAGAGTTTCGATGCTCGGATCATGTGAGGCCTCAATATCATAATTGTCGCTCCGCCTACGCGGGTTGGCGGTATCTTAGACCTATCATAATAGCGCTTGACCAGATCAGGGGGAAAAACTCGGCAGTATTCCGCGCAAATCCCTGTGATCTTTGATCCTGTGCACCCTGCGACACGGGCGCGGTGTCACGACTGTCAGGCTGCGTCGCTCTGGCTGTCACCTTCAGCGCGGGCGGCCTCATAGGCCAGCAACGCACGTTTCACCGGCAGACCCCAGTGATAGCCGCCAAGTGCGCCGGATTTGCGCAGCGCGCGGTGACAGGGAATCAGCCAGCTGACCGGGTTACGCCCCACCGCCGTGCCTACCGCACGCACCGCTTTGGGATTGCCGATCGACTGGGCGATTTCCGAATAGGTGGTGACCTGGCCCGATGGAATGCGCAGTAGCGCCTCCCAGACTTTGATCTGAAAGGGCGCGCCGATCATATGCAGTGCGGTCTGACCGCTCTGGGCAAAGGCGGCATCGACCAGCGGACGCAGCATCATCGGATCCTCAACATAGGTCGCTTTGGGCCAGCGGGACAGCATATCCTCCATCGCGGGTTCTGTGCCGGTTTCGGCAGCAAAGGCCAGACCGCACAGTCCCTTTTCCGTGCCCATCACCAGCGCCAGCCCAAAGGGGCTGTCATACCAGCCCCAATAGACGGTCAGACCTTCCCCACCACGGGCGTATTCGCCGGGGCTCATCGCCTCCCACCGGATGAACAGATCATGCAGGCGTGAATTGCCCGACAGGCCCACCTCATGGCTGACCTCCAGCGTGGTCATGTGATCGCGCAGCAGTGATTTGGCGTGGTCCAACGTCAGATATTGTTGGTAGCGTTTGGGGGATACCCCGACCCAGCGCGAAAAGATCCGCTGGAAATGGGCCGGGCTCATTCCCAGCTGTGCGGCAAGATCGCTGAGGCTCTGATTGGGCGCACCATCGTCGATCAGATCAATGGCCCGACGCATCACCTGATAATGGTAGCTCTGATCCTCGGTGCTCATCTTGCTCTCCTTCGTGTCTTGCGGTCTGACCTTATGGGGCGTCACGCCGATGCACGACCCGGATCTTGCGCAATGTGCCAGACCTGCGCAAGGTGGCCGACATGACAGATCGATTTCTCTCCGCCGGGCTGGACAGTGACGGCCGTGTCTTTCGCGATGATGCGCCCGGCGCGCTGCTGCCTTGGTGGAGCTTTACCAAAACACTGATTGCGGCCTGTGTCCTGATCCGGGCCCGCGAAGGGTTTATGGATCTGGATGCGGAAATGCCGGGCCGGCCCTACAGCCTGCGCCAGTTGATGACCCACACCAGCGGGCTGCGGGATTACGGGCCGGTGGGCACCTATCAACAGGCGGTTTCCGCCGGGGAGGATCCCTGGCCGGTGGCCAAACTGCTGCAGGAGGCGCGCGCCGACGATCCGCTGGGCCCGCCGGGCAGCAAATGGTGCTATTCCAACATCGGTTATATGTTCCTGCGCTTTGCCCTGGAGGTCAGCGAAGGCGCCCCCCTGGGGGAGGTGATCCATAGCCGCCTGATCGCGCCGCTTGGCCTGAAATCCCCCCGTATGGCCATGACACCTGCGGATTTTGCCGCACTCACCTGGGATGCGGATGGCTATCATCCTGGCTGGGTCTACCACGGGTGTATGATCGGGTCGCCTGCAGATGCAGCGCGTCTGCTCTACGGTATTCTGCATGGTGATCTGCTCAGCGAGGCTGAGAAAGAACAGATGATGCAGCTGTCGCTGAACGAAGGGGCGATTGACGGCCGGGTGTGGCGCACCACCGGCTATGGTCTGGGACTGATGATCGGGCAAACGGAACATCACGGGCTGGCGATTGGCCACACCGGCTGCGGCCCGATGTCTGGCAATCTGGTGGCCTATTTCCCGCAGTCAGGCGTTACCGTTGCCAGTTTTTCCCGCGGCGGGGATGAGGCCCCAGCCGAATGGGAAGCGCTTCGGGTGATCTCTTCTCGTTGAAAAACAATGGGTGAGCCGTTACTGGAAGAAGGCCCCCACCGGGCAGACTTCGACAGCCAGACGCCAACAGCAATCGGACCCGCCCTTTCTTATGGCCAAGCAACTTGACTATCACACCATCCGCGAGATCTTTACCCGGTTTCAGGCCTCAGAAGCTGAGCCCAAAGGGGAGCTGGATCATGTGAATGCCTATACGCTGGTGGTGGCTGTGGCCCTGTCGGCGCAGGCAACGGACAAGGGGGTCAACAAGGCTACGGCGGAATTGTTCAAGATCGCAGACACGCCGCAAAAGATGCTGGATCTGGGTGAAGAACAGCTGATCGAGCATATCAAAACCATCGGCCTTTATCGCAACAAGGCCAAAAATGTCATCAAGCTTAGCCGCATTCTGGTCGAGGAATATGGCGGCGAAGTGCCCAACAGCCGCGCCGCCCTCGAAAGCCTGCCAGGGGTCGGTCGCAAGACAGCCAATGTGGTTCTCAACATGTGGTGGCACTACCCCGCACAGGCGGTGGACACCCATATCTTTCGCTTCGGCAATCGCTCCGGCGTTTGTCCGGGCAAAGATGTGGTGGCCGTGGAACGCGCCATTGAGGATCACATCCCCACCGACTTTCAACAACACGCCCATCATTGGATGATCCTGCATGGGCGCTACATCTGCACAGCACGCAAGCCCAAATGCAACGCATGCCACATCCGTGACCTGTGCCAATTTGAGGATAAAACCCCATGAAAAAGTATCAGGTTGTCGGCATCGGCAACGCCATCGTTGATGTTCTCAGCCAGTCAGATGACAGTTTTCTGGATCTGATGGGCATTCAGAAAGGCATCATGCAGCTGGTTGAACGCGAACGTGGTGAGCTGCTTTATGGCGCCATGGAAAACCGCAAACAGGTGCCGGGTGGTTCGGTTGCCAACACCTTGGCAGGCCTTGGCAATCTGGGGCTGACCACCGGCTTCATCGGCCGCGTTCATGACGATGCGCTGGGCCGGTTCTACGCTGAGGAAATGGCAAAAGACGGTTCCACCTTCGTGAACCCGCCGGTGGCCGGGGGCGAACTGCCCACCTCGCGCTCGATGATCTTTGTGTCGCCCGATGGCGAACGCTCGATGAACACCTATCTTGGCATCTCGTCCGAGCTGGGCCCGGATGATGTTTCGGATGAGGTCGCAGGTGATACCGAGATCCTGTTCCTTGAGGGCTATCTCTACGACAAACCCAAAGGCAAAGAGGCCTTTGAGCGCGCAGCCAAACTGTGTCAGGCCGCCGGTGGTAAAGCCGGTATCGCCCTGTCAGATCCGTTCTGTGTGGACCGTCACCGGGGCGATTTTCGCCGTCTGGTGAAAGAGTTGGACTACGTGATCGGCAATGAGCACGAATGGTCCTCGCTTTATGAAACCGATCTGTCCTCCGCCCTCGAACAGGCCGCGCAGGATGCTGGCATGGTGGTCTGCACCCGGTCCGGCCACGATGTGGTTCTGCTGCGCGGCGATGAAAAGGTCAGCGTGCCCGTAAATGAAATCACCCCGGTTGACGCCACTGGCGCCGGTGATCAGTTCGCCGCCGGCTTCCTCTTTGGCTATGCCACCGGCGCCTCGCTGGAGGTTGCTGGCCGCATGGGCTGTATCGCCGCCGCCGAGGTGATCAGCCACTTCGGTGCCCGGCCCGAGGCAAACCTGCCCGGCCTGTTCCGTCAGGCGGGCCTGATCGACTGATTGGTTGAGGGACCTTCGAGAAATTGGAAAGGGGCGCTGCGGCGTCCCTTTTTTTTGATCTACCGGATCGCGAGCCTGACCTTGTAGGTGGCTTCCGTCTAAAAACTCGCCTCGGGCCGGAATGCCTCGGGGATCCTATCCACATCCTCCAGCAGCAGGTCGGTCATGACCTCGGCCACCTTTGGCGCCATGCCGAAGCCGATCTTGAAGCCACCGTTTGCGATGAACTGACCGGGATGCAGCGGATGGGTCCCCAGCACCGGGGCGCGGGATCGGCTGCGTGGGCGCACCCCGGCCCAGCGATCAACCACCTCGGCGTCGCGCAACAGGGGCACCGCCTGCCGGGCGCGTTCAATCACGGCCTCCAACTGGTCATCAACCGATGTTGGATCGTCATACTCACGCTCACTGGTCGAACCGATGGCCACGGTACCGTCCGCATGTGGCACGATATGAACGGTATCGGCAAAAAGCTGTGGCGCGGTCTTCAAGGCGTCACGCGCATCCGGCCCGAGACGTAGCGATGCGCCTTGCCCCTTGATCCCATTGCCAAAAACCCGCGGACGCGCTGCGGTGATTTTCTGCAGATCCGCCACGCCGGTGGCCCATAGAACCTGACCCTCTGCCATGCCATCGCTGACAACCTCGCCCCCCTTGGCGCGGATTGCAGCGACCAATGCGGCACAGGCGCGACGGGGATGCATCCGGGCGGTCAGCGTGTCGTGGATCAGAAACCCTGTTGGGCTGATCGGGGCCCAATCACCAGCCTCAGCCGCCGGGATGACCTGCCACTGCGCCAGACCGCGCCACAGATCCTGCGCGGTTTCGGCCCTTGCCCGCGCCAGATCCAGCGTATGATCATCGGCGATCGGCTGCAACCGGCCGGTCCGGCCATAGCCTGCGCTTTTGCCGCCGGCATCCTCCACCGCCTGCCAGAATCCCTGCGCCATGATCAGGCTGTCGAATTGGAACGCCTTCTTGGTGTTCCAGTTTTCGGGCACATGCGGGGCCAAGGCGCCGACGACCCCGCCGCTGGAACCGGCCCCCGGCCCAAAGGGATCAATGACTCGCACCCGCGCGCCACGCTGCAGGCAAGTCCAGCCGATCGACAGGCCAAAGATGCCTGCGCCGTAGATCGTCACATCCGCCATTGCCATTACCCTCGCCCCGCTGCATTGTCCCGGCCTTGTTCACCAGCTTCCTTAAGGGATCCCCAGATGCAAGACCAGCGTGCCGAGTTGGAATGGCGCGAGGACCGTATTCCGGTCTCGACCCGGTTTGATGATCCGTATTTCTCACTGGAAAACGGTCTGGCTGAAACCGGCCATGTGTTTCTGGCGGGCAATGACCTGCCTGCGCGGTTCCGGGATGGGTTTCATGTGGCTGAACTGGGCTTTGGGACCGGTCTCAACCTGCTGGCAGCGTTGCAGATGTGGCGCGCCTCCGGCGTGGCGGGCAAGCTGCATTTCACCACGTTTGAGGCCTTTCCGATGACGCCTGCGGAAATGATCCGGGCGCAGGCAGCCTTCCCCGAAATTGCGGAGATTGCGGCGGATCTGGAACCTCATTGGTCTGACGATCTGCATCGGATTTCCCTGCCCGATCTGGAATTTGAAATGGTGCGCGGCGATGCGCGCGAAACCTTGCCGTTGTGGCAGGGCAGGGCGGATGCCTGGTTCTTGGATGGGTTTTCGCCTGCCAAAAACCCCGAGCTCTGGTCGCCCGAGCTGATGGGGGCGGTTGGCGCCCATACGGCACCGGATGGAACGGCGGCAACTTACACTGCGGCGGGCTTCGTACGTCGTGGTCTGACCGATGCGGGTTTTACGGTAGAGCGTATCCCCGGCTATGGCCGTAAAAGGCATATGACGGTGGCCCGCATGTCTGGGCTGGCCGCGCAGGGCTAATCACAGCAGCGGAGGGCAGCGCATGAGTGGCAATAACACGAAGCTGGGCATCATCCTGATGGCCGCCACAACGCTGGTCTTTGCACTGCAGGATGGCATCTCGAAACATCTGGCGGCGGAATATAACACCTTCATGGTGATCATGATCCGCTACTGGTTCTTTGCGGCCTTTGTGATCGCCATTGCCAGCCGCGCCTCTGGCGTTATGAAACAGGCCGCGCGCACGGATCAGCCGCTGATGCAAAGCTTTCGCGCGGTGCTGCTGGTGGCGGAGATCTGTGTGGCGGTTTACGGCTTTACCCTGTTGGGTCTGGTCGAAAGCCACGCGGTTTTTGCCGCCTACCCCTTGATGATTGCCGCCCTCAGCGGGCCGGTTCTGGGCGAAAGAGTCGGCTGGCGGCGCTGGGTGGCGATCGGCTTTGGCTTTATCGGTGTATTGATCATTCTGCAGCCCGGCTTTGGCGTCTTTCAGGTTGAAGCCTTGGTGCCGTTCCTGTCGGCCCTGATGTTTGCACTTTATGGTCTGCTGACCCGCTATGTGGCCCGCAAGGACAGCGCTAGCACCTCATTTTTCTGGACCGGAACGGTGGGGTCCGTTGCGATGACCGCGGTGGGCATTTGGTTCTGGCAGCCGATGTCAGGCGGGGATTGGATCTGGATGGCAACCCTCTGTGTCAGCGGCGCCTTTGGTCACTTCCTGCTGATCAAATGCTATGAGGTGGGCGAGGCCAGCGCAGTGCAGCCCTTTGCCTATCTGCAGTTGGTTTTCGCCTCCGCGCTGGGGGTCACGCTCTTTGACGAAACGATCCGTTGGAACGTGGCGCTTGGCGCTTCGATCATTGTGGCGGCCGGTCTCTTCACCCTATGGCGAGAGCGGCAAAACGCTTGAGCCTTTCAGCTCTTTGGTAAAGGGCTGCGGCAGGGGATCCTTGCCCAGCTGCGCGCGGTAGGTCGGCAGGCTTTCGGCCACGCGCATGACGTAATTGCGGGTCTCATTAAACGGGATGAACTCAATCCAGTCGATCACGTCCACTTTGGCGGATCGTGGATCGCCGCGGTCCTGCATCCAGCGGGTCGGCCGTTTCGGCCCGGCGTTATACCCTGCCGAGACCAGCAGCACATTGCCATCAAATTCCTCACCCAGCTGCGCCAGATAGGCCGCCCCCAGCAGGGCGTTATACTGCCAGTTCGTCAGCATCGCCGCCGGATCATGTTTGACGCCAATCCGCTTCGCCACCAGTTTGGCAGTGGCGGGCATCACCTGCATCAGCCCCTCCGCCCCAGCATGGGACACCACCGAGGGATCAAATTCACTTTCACGTCGGGCGATGGCCAATGCCATTTCCGGCTGCGCCGCCAATTGGGTCTGGGTCAACGGGTGCAGCGGGTAATAGGGGTTGGCGATGGTCAGTCCGCGTTGGGCAGCCTGTTTGCCCACCATCACCGCCAGATGCGGTTGCCCCAGCTCAATCAACAGATCCCCCAATTGGTGAGTCTCAGCCTCGGGCAGGGTTTCGGTCATGTGGCGCAGGAACCGTTCAGCCAGCACCAGATCCCCGGCATTGATCAGCAGCAGTGCGGCCTCAAAGTTGCTGGAGCCCGCAAAACCAGCCTGCTGCCAGCCCGGGTGGCGCGTCTGTCCGGTCAGCGCGGGATCAAACGCCACGCCAACCTTTTCGGCCGCCAGCAGACCGTAGAAACTGGTCTGATACTGTGCCCCAAATGAATATGCAGCCTTAGCGGCCTCTGTGTTGCCCAGGGCCTCCTCAGCGCGGCCCTGCCAATAGCCGGCGCGGCCCAGCGAAATGGGGGTGAAGACGTCTGCGCGGAAGTTTTCAAAATGGCTCTTGGCCAGATCGGGGCGGTTCAGGAACCGCAGCGCCAGATAGCCCGACAGCCATTCCAGATCGGCAAAGTTGCGCCCCGTCGTCAGCCCGTGTTGTGAGGCCAGTTGATAGGCCTTTTTCATCTCACCAGCGCGCATCAACCGGCGGGTCAGGTCGCGGCGCGACCGGCCCCAATTGTCGGCCTGCCCCAGCTGGTCGGGGCTGCGGTCAAGCATCAGTTCGATCGCATCCGCGCGCCGCCCTTTGCGCAGCCGCCATTGATACCGTTCATAGGCCAGCCCGGGATCATTCGCGAGCGCTGCGGGCACAGCGGCGATCAGCCCGTCGACCCCTTTGACATTGCGCTGCAAACCGCGCCGTGCGGCGGCCAGGGCCTGCCAGTCTTTGCCGACAAGGGGCACCATATCTGCGGTGTTTTGCTGCCAGCCTTTCCACAGTGCCATGTCCAGCCGGGCGGTGTGATGGGGCGCCAGAACCTTGCCAAATTCCGCCCGCAGGGCCGCGTTTTCGCCGGATTTGAGCGAGATGCTGCGCCAGCCTGCAATCACGGCGGCCTCAGCCTCATCTTGTTTGCCGGTGGACTGCAAGGCTTTGGCGTAGCTCAGCAATCCAACCCCGGTCTGCGGTGACTGCGGCGCATAAAAGGCGATGATCTGTGCCGCGGATCCCTTGGCCATCGCCGGTTCCATCCGTTTGCGCAGCAGTTTCAGCCCCGGCCAATCGCCGCGCCTCTCCAAAAACGCGCTGACCTCAGCCGCGGTGCCCTCAGCAGCGCGCAGCCGGTGCCATTCCACCAGATCGGTGGCCACCGCACCACCCGCGCGGGCCGCCAGTGCCTCGGCCTTGGTCCAGTCTTTGGACGCAACCGCATTCAGGGCCGCCGCAAGGGGCTTGGGCCCGGCTGCTGCCCCCGATTCGGGGGTGCCAGACGCTTGCGCCAGCGCACCACTGGACAAGGAAATGCAAAGAAGAAGGGGAAAGAGGCGCATGATGACTTGCGTTTCCAAAGGATCCGGGGATAGACAACCGCAGCTTATGTCCGGCGGTCCTATGGGGCAAATCACGACGGCGACATCCCGCCACCCTTTGGACCATCCCGCCGGTAAGCCACGATTAATCATCTGGGCCTGTTGCCCGCCACGACGAAGAAGGAGTGTCGCATGTTCAAAGGATCTTTTCCTGCATTGGTCACGCCGTTCAAAAACGGCGAGCTGGATCTGGAGACGCTCAAGAAGCTGATCGAGTGGCATATTGGTGAAGGCACCAATGGGTTTGTGCCGGTTGGCACCACGGGCGAAAGCCCCACCCTGACGCATGAAGAGCATGAAACCGTGATCGAAGAGGTGGTGAAAGCCGCCGCTGGCCGTGTGCCGGTGATTGCAGGTGCCGGCAGCAACAACACGCTGGAAGGCATCCGTTTCATGCAGCACGCCGAAAAGGTGGGCGCAGATGCAGCGCTGGTGGTCACGCCTTACTACAACAAGCCGACTCAGCGCGGCTTGATTGCGCATTTCACCGCACTGCATGACTGCTGCGAACTGCCGATCATCATCTACAATATTCCGGGTCGTTCTGTGATCGACATGACCCCGGGAACCATGGGTGAGCTGGCCAAACTGCCACGCATCATCGGTGTGAAAGACGCCACCGGCGATATCGCCCGCGTCAGCCAGCAGCGCGCCGCCTGCGGTGCCGATTTTGTGCAAATGTCGGGTGAAGACGCCACTGCACTGGGCTTCAACGCGCATGGCGGGGTTGGCTGCATCTCGGTCACCGCAAACGTTGCACCGAAGCTTTGCGCCGAGTTCCAGGCCGCCACCCTGGCAGGCGATTACGCCAAAGCACTGGAATATCAGGACAAGCTGATGCCGCTGCACGAAGCGATTTTTATTG
Source organism: Thalassovita sp. (assembly GCF_963691685.1). Taxonomy (GTDB): domain Bacteria; phylum Pseudomonadota; class Alphaproteobacteria; order Rhodobacterales; family Rhodobacteraceae; genus Thalassobius. The sequence continues at coordinate 4,200,871 of NZ_OY829290.1, read as the reverse complement.
AGCCAGGTCTGGTTGGCGCCAAATACGCCATGTCGAAACTGGGTCTGTGCAGCGAAGAGGTGCGTCTGCCGCTGACCGGCCTGAGCGACAGCACAAAGGAAGCGCTGGACGCCGCAATGGCCCACGCTGGCCTGCTCTAAGCCGCAGCACTGTTAGAAATTCGGATCACCCGGGCCTTTGGTCCGGGTGTTTTCGTTTCAGGTATAGCAATAAAGCTCCTGAAACAGGCATCGCCATTATCGCAACCGCCAGCATCAGGTTTGGAACGAAAAACGCGGTGTAGAGCACCTCGGCGCAGTCAAATGAGGCGAGTGTCAACGCGCCAGTAACGATCAATAAAACGCCCACAAAGAAACAAATCTCAAGCGCCCTAGGGGCCGTGAGGAATTGGAAACTGCGCATGGCGAACGGCACTGCAAACAAAACGAAGGCCAGGGCCATAGCGCCATCATCGCCACCAGAGCTTAACAGCGCTTGGCAAGAAAACGGACCGTCAGGCCCGCGTGCTGCAAATTCCAGCGGACCAAATCCGAAGCTGTAACCAACCATGATCATCTCGCCGAGACACAGGAAGTAGATCGTTGAGGCCAGAAAATAACGGTACATCAGCTGATTCCTGAGGCAAAAGTTAGGAGCGCCGCGGGTTCGGTCTTTGTTTGCCGCGCCACAGGATGAACAGGCCGGAGAGGACGATCAGACCGCTACCGATGGCCATGTAGCCGTCAAAGCTTTCGTCAAACCAGACCACGCCGATCCCGACGCCAAACAGCAGGCGCGAATAGCGGAAGGGCGTTACGGCGGAAACCTCACCGGTGCGCATGGCTTTCATCAGGGAACTATAGGCAAAAATGCCGACGCAGATCACAATGGCCAGCAGGCCAAGGTCGGTCTGTGTGGGGGCGACCAGCGGTTTGCCTTCCCAGATCAGGAACAGCCCGCCCGCGGTGGCCAGTGACAGAAACCCGTAAAGCCCCAGCGTTGATGTGCTGAGTGTTCCCGGCGCGGCGCGGCTGGCCAGATCGCGCCCGGCGAACCCCAGCATCCCCAGCACCGCCAGAACCGACAGCATGGTGAAACTGTCCCCGGTCGGACGCAGAATCACCAGAACGCCGGTCAGGCCGATCAAAATCGCCATCCAGCGCCGCCAGCCCACCTTTTCGCCAAAGATCAGCGCCGCCGCGGCCACAACAACCAGCGGGGTGGCCTGCAGGATCACTGTGGCTGAGGACAAAGGCGCCAGCGCAACGGCCAGCACGTAAAACAGACGGCCTAGCACCTCAAACACCACGCGGATACGCATCGGCAGGGACAGCACGTCAGGATGAAACAGCCGCTGCCCGGTGGCCAAGAGGTGCAGCGCAAACACAACTGCCCCGCCAAGGCCAAAGCACAGCATCACCTGCCCGACGGAAACCGTCAGCGCCGCCTGTTTCAGCAGCGCATCCTCAATGGCAAAGAGCACCATCGCCAGCACCATCCAGAGGGCGCCGATCAAATTGGCTTGGCGCAGGTCGGTGGCAGCGGTGGTCATGGGGTGGCCTTTCACGAGAAGTGTCGCGCAAGAGCCACCACAGATTGTGGGTAGGTGCAAGGGGCGCAGAGGTCGCGCCGCTTACTTCGCGGCCTTGGCGCAGTCCCCGGTCAGGGCGCAGACCGCCTCATAATGCGACAAAAAGACAGTTCCTGTCATTTCGTCGCGGAAGTGACTGCGTTGCAGCCGGTCCATCACCGGGCCTTTGACCTCAGACAGGTGCAGCTTGATGCCAACATCGCTCAGGCGGTGGTTGATCTCTTCCAGGCTTTCCAGCGCGGACATATCGATCTCATTCACCGCAGAACACAGCAGCACCACATGTTTGATCGGCTCATCACAGGCGATGCGATCATAGACGTAATCCTCCAGAAACCGCGCATTGGCGAAATAGAGGCTTTCATCGATTCGCAGAGTCACCAGCTCCGGGTGGGTTTCCACCTCATGGCGCAGGATATTGCGGAAGTGCTGGGTGCCGGGCACCAGCCCCACCTCGGCCACATGCGGGCGCGAGGTTTTGTAGAGGAACAGGAAGATCGACAGCGCCACCCCGGCTGAGACCCCTATCTCCACCCCCATGCCGAGGGTCAGGAAGATCGTCGCGGCCACGGCGGTGAAATCGATTTTGGAATAGGTCCAGGCTTTGCTCAGGATTGAGAAATCCACCAGGCTGAGCACCGCAACGATAATGGTGGCGGCCAAAGTTGCCTTCGGCAGGAAGAACAGCAGCGGCGTCAGCAGCAGCGCGGCCAGCAGGATCCCAACAGCCGTAAAAGCCCCCGCTGCCGGTGTTTCGGCCCCAGCGTCGAAGTTCACCACCGACCGGGCGAAGCCGCCAGTGACCGGGTAGCCCCCTGAAATCGCTGAGGCGATGTTCGATGCACCCAGACCGATCAATTCCTGATCGGGAACAATGCGTTGGCGTTTCTTGGCGGCCAGGGTTTGCGCCACGGAGACCGACTCAACAAACCCGATGACCGAGATCAGCAAGGCCGAGACAAACAGCGATCCCCAAATCTCGGCGCTGAACGATGGCGCGCTGAGCGGTGGCAGGCCCATTGGGACCTCGCCCACGATCTTGACTCCTTTAGCTTCCAGGTCAAAACCCCAGGTGACCAATGTGGTGACCACCACGGCCAGCACCGGGCCCGCTTTGGTCAAAACGTCCGCCAGTCGTGGTTTCAGTCCCAGGCCCTGCAGCATGGTTTTCATGCCCTTGCGCACCCAAAAAAGGAAACCAACGGTCAAACCGCCAATCAACAGGGTGATCGGATTGGTCAGATGTTGGTTTTCAAACAGCGATCCCAGCAGCTCGATCATCGTGTGACCATGGGCATCGATGCCAAAGATATGTTTCAGCTGCGATGTGGCGATCAGCACACCCGAAGCGGTGACAAACCCCGCAATCACCGGATGGCTGAGGAAATTGGCCAGAAACCCAAGGCGGAAGATCCCCATCACCAAGAGCATCACGCCGGACATGAAGGCCAGTGTAATGGCCGCCAGCGCATATTCCGCGGTGCCTTGTAGCGCCAGATTGCCCACCGCTGCGGCGGTCATCAGCGACACGACGGCCACCGGCCCCACGGCCAGCGCACGGCTGGTGCCGAAGATCGCATAAGCGACCAGCGGCAGGATTGATGCATAAAGCCCCATCTCAGGCGGCAGGCCCGCCAGCAAGGCATAGGCCAGCGATTGTGGGATCAGCATGATTGTCACAATCACCGCCGCCACCAGATCGCTGGTCAGCGTGTCGCGATTGTAGTCCTTGGCCCAGGTCAAAACGGGTAGATTGCGCCGGAGCGTTTCAGAGATCGGCGTCGAAAGCGGCATTGGGGTCATCCTGTACGTGTTAAGGATGCTTATATATTCAAAAAGAGGAATAAGTGAAGAGGTAAATTTGAAATGTTGCTTTTCTTGAGGGGAGGGGCGGGCCGCAAGGGCCCGCCCGCAGAGGTTTATCGCTGCATCAGGTGGGCGCCGTGCGGATTGTCGATCACCATGCGCCAGCTGCCGTCACCCTGTTGGCGCAAAACCGCAACCGACAGTCCGGATTGCTGGATCTCTTGCCCGTCCGGGGTTTGACCCACCATAGACCAGGGCGCGATATGCAGGGCGATGTCACCGGCGCGGATGACCTCATGACCTGAGTAGGTGAACTCCGGGTTCACCTGTGCAAATCCTTCAAAGGCGGCGCGGGCCATGGCGGCATCGCTGATGGGCTGGCCGGGCTCAAAGGCAATTGCGGCCTCAGGCTCATAGCTTTGCATCACCCGGTCCATGTTTCCGGCCTCAAAGGCGCTGGTCATGGCTTCAATGGCGGTGAGGATGGCTTGGTCTTGCATGGAAATCTCTCCTTCTGCGGATAGGGTTTGAGGCAGGCTGGCCAGGGGCAGCGCGATTGAAAGCGCGCAGGCCTTCAGCCACGTCGGGACGTGTTTCATCAGGATCTCCTGTTCTGATGGTTGGGAATTTTGTGGTTAGCCGTTGGGCTTAACCGGTCGTGTTAGCTGGGCGGCGGCGTTCCCGCATGGGTTTCGACCATGCGTAGGATGGCGCGGGCGTAATCCACCGGCGCCTCCTTCGGGGCGGCGCCCTGTTGTAATTTGCCAGCGACCAGATCAGCGCTGGTCTGACGGGCCATCTGCACTGCCGCCTCATAGCCCTGCGCACCCGCCAACAGGGGATCGGGCTGATCCCCCAACCGGCCCATGGCCTGAGCGGCCGGCAGGCGCCGGGGGCAGGAACAGGCGGCACCAGCGCGGGCAACGCCACAGCTGCGGGCGGTGAAATCGGTGACTTTGGCGCGGGCCCGGCTCAGGCGCTGACGGTAATTGGCAGGGGTGATCTCCAGCGCATCCGCGGCCTCTGACTGTGACAGTTCCAGAATATCGCCCAGCACATAGGCGGCGCGATGGTCGCGGTCGAGGCACAGGAGCATCGCCATGGTGCAGCGCAGCCGCAGCTCATTCAGCATCACATGATCTTCTGGTGCGGCCTGTGCCGGATCCGCCAGACCATCCAGCAGATCTGCCTCAAACATCTCAAAACGCAGGCCGGGATCGCGGGCCAGCACCTTACGGGCGGTCAGCAGGTAATTGGTGGCGATCCGGTAGACCCAGGTCGAAAACCGCGCCTCCCCCCGAAAGGTCGAAAGCTTGGTAACCACCCGGATCAGGATTTCCTGCGTCGCGTCCTGGACCAGGGCCGGATCCGCCAGCATGCGCAGGGCCAGATGATGCACCCTGTCCTGCACCGCACGCACCAGCGCCTCAAGCGCCTGTGCCTCACCGGCCTGCGCTGCGGCGATCACAGCGGGGGGAATCTGTTTGCTCTCTTTGGCCATCTCTGCGCCCTCATCTCAATGACTGATATAAGGTTAGACCGCGCGCTGTGCCGAGGTGTGAAAGATTTTCTTGAAAAAATTTCGTCGGGTGCCGATCTGAGGAGAGGCCGCAGCATGGACAGTGGCCCCTAAGCGCAGTAGGACAGCCTCATGGCACAGAAGAAAAACGCAGATCCGAACTACAAAGTGGTGGCCGAAAACCGGCGCGCCCGCTTTGACTATGCGATCGAGGATGACATCGAATGCGGTATCATCCTGCAAGGGTCCGAGGTGAAATCCCTGCGTGAAAACTCAGCCAATATCGCCGAAAGCTACGCCTCGGTCGAAGACGGTGAGCTGTGGTTGATCAACGGCTACATCGCCCCTTATGAGCAGGCCAAGACCTGGGGCCATGAAGAGCGCCGCCGCCGCAAGCTGCTGGTCAACAAGAAAGAGCTGGCCCGGATGTGGAACGACACCCAGCGTAAGGGCATGACGCTGGTGCCGATAGTGCTCTACTTCAACCACAAAGGTCTGGCCAAGCTGAAGATCGGCATCGCCAAAGGTAAGAAGCTGCACGACAAACGCGCCACCGAAGCCAAACGCGACTGGGGCCGCCAGAAACAGCGTCTGCTGCGCCACGGCGAGTAAGGGGCAATGGCGGCAAGGGGGCGCTGCCCCCTTCTTGGCTGAGGCCAATTCAACCCCCGGAGTATTTTTTGAAACGTTGAAAGCGCCTTTCAATGATCCTTAAATACTCAAATTCCCTCGTTTAGATCCGCGTTTCGGTCTGAGCCTGGGGCGCAGGCTGCGCGGCCCTCTTGCCTCTATCGCCCTTGTTCTGTAGGTCGGTTGTGAACTGATCGAGGGGGGTAGTGATGGCCTATGATGATCCGAAGACGCTGGTCTCAACCGAATGGTTGGCCGCGCATCTGAAAGATCCCGATCTGCGTATTCTGGATGCCAGCTGGTATATGCCGGCTGAGGCGCGGGATGCGAAGGCGGAGTTCGATAAGGCGCATATCCCGAACGCCCGTTTTTTTGATATTGATGATGTCAGCGATCACCGCTCGGATCTGCCGCATATGGCGCCGCCGGTGGAAAAGTTCATGTCCCGGCTGCGCGCCATGGGGGTCGGTGATGGCCATCAGGTGGTTGTCTATGACGGCTCAGGCATCTTTTCGGCAGCGCGGGTCTGGTGGCTGTTCAAGCTGATGGGGCAGGACAATATCGCGGTTCTGGACGGCGGCCTGCCCAAGTGGCAGTCCGAAGGCCGCCCGGTCAGTGATGAGGAGCCGGTGATCCGGGATCGCCATATGACCGTGCGCCGACGCGCCGAAATGGTGAAGGACGTGACGCAGGTCAGCTCGGCCGCGAAGCTGGGCGATTATGAGATCGTAGATGCCCGCGCCCCGGAACGGTTCCGCGGCGATGTGCCGGAGCCGCGTGAAGGTCTGCGCGCGGGCCATATTCCCGGTTCCAAAAACGTGTTTTTCAAATCGCTGCTCAATGGCGATCAGACCATGAAATCCCCGGCCGAGGTCACTGCGATCTTTGCGGCTGCGGGCGTTGACCTTTCAAAACCCGTGATCACCAGCTGTGGCTCTGGCGTGACCGCCGCAGTGCTGAGCCTGGCACTGGAAGCCACGGGCAAGACCGATCATTCGCTTTATGACGGATCCTGGACGGAATGGGGGGCCTTCCCCACCGTCCCCGTCGCCACTGGAGAAGCCTGAGACCATGTTCAGCAATCTGAAACAACAACCCGCCGACAAAATCCTGGCCCTGATGCAGGCCTATCGCGAAGATCCGCGTGACACCAAGATCGATCTTGGTGTTGGGGTCTATAAAAACGCCGAAGGGGTGACCCCGGTTATGCGCGCGGTGAAGGCTGCGGAAAAGCAACTGTGGGAACAGCAGGACAGCAAAAGCTACGTTGGTCTGGCCGGCGATCCCGGTTTTTCTGATGCAATGATCGATCTGGTTCTGGGCGACAGCGTTGCGCGTGACACCATCGCCGCGGCGGCGACCCCCGGTGGCACTGGCGCCTGCCGTCAGGCGTTTGAGATGATCCGTTGGGCCAATCCTGAGGCGCGTGTTTTCGTATCGAACCCGACCTGGCCGAACCACATCTCGATCCTGAAGTTCCTGAACATTCAGACCGTGGAATACCGCTATTTCGACAATGACACCCGTGGGGTGGATTTCGAAGGCATGCTGGCGGATCTGAAACAGGCCAAGAAAGGCGACGTGGTTCTACTGCATGGCTGCTGCCACAACCCGACCGGCGCCAACCTGAACCTGGCCCAGTGGAAAGAGGTTGTTGCGGTTCTCCTGGAAACCGGCGCGATCCCGATGATCGACATTGCCTATCAGGGCTTTGGCGATGGTCTGGACGAAGATGCGCAGGCGACACGTCTGGTGGCCTCCTCGGTGCCGGAATGCCTGATCGCGGCCAGCTGCTCGAAAAACTTCGGGGTTTACCGTGAGCGGACCGGTATCCTGATGGCGATTGCTGCGGACAAAGGCCTGAAGGGTCTGACCCAGGGCTCGCTCAACTTCCTCAACCGTCAGAACTATTCCTTCCCGCCGGATCACGGCGCCCGTGTTGTCACCATGATCCTGCAGGATCCGGCGCTGCGCGCGGATTGGGCGGCTGAGCTGGAAGAGGTGCGCCTGTCGATGCTGGGCCTGCGTGAGCAGCTGGCGGGTGAATTGCAGCGCCTGTCGGGCTCGGACCGTTTTGGCTTCCTGGCGCAGCACCGTGGCATGTTCTCACGCCTTGGCACCACGCCTGAGCTGGTTGAGGTCATGCGCAAGGAACACGCCATCTACATGGTGGGCGATTCGCGGATGAACATTGCCGGTCTCAACAAAACCTCGGTGCCTATCCTGGCCAAGGCGATCATCGACGCCGGCGTCTAAGCCACTGAGGTGACAAAGATGACGAGGGCGCCCAGGTGGCGCCCTTCGTTGTTTCTGGGGGCGGGCCAGAACCGCATGCCGCTTGGATGTGCCGTTATGTTGCGGCTTGCGGTGGCTTGTAAAATCGCATCGAATGGGGACTTCCCGGCAGAGGCACACCAAAGGCGATCCCCATGAGCACCTCCCCTTCTGACATCACCCGCTATTTGCACGATCTGTTGCAGGTTGAAGCGGTCGAAGACAATTTCTTCCGCGGTATGGCCACCCCCAAGGGGCGCGGCCGCAGTTTTGGTGGACAGGTGATCGGGCAGGCGCTGATGTCTGCGATCAAAACCGTGGGGGACGACCGTCCAGTGCATTCGCTGCACGCCTATTTCATGCGCCCCGGGGATGCCACCAAACCGGTGCTCTACCGGGTGGAGCGGGACCGCGACGGGCGCAGCTTTGCCACCCGTCGGGTGGTGGCGGTGCAGTCTGGCAAGCCGATCCTGAACCTTGCGGCCTCCTTCCATGTGAAAGAGGAGGGGCTGTTCCAGCAGTCCACCATGCCCGATGTGCCCGCCCCGGAAGAGTTGGAAAATGAGGTGCAGCTGGGCGAACGTTTCGCCGACCAATTGCCTGAGGCCTATCTGGCCTGGTTGAAATCACCGCGCCCGATTGAGTTGCGGCCGGTTGGATTGCGCCCGCCCTTCACCCGTGAGGCGCAAGGCCCGATGCAGCATATCTGGATGCGCATTCGTGGCGATCTGGGGCATACCGTGGCGATGCATCGTGCGGCGCTGTCTTATGTGTCGGACTTTGGCCTGTTGGGCACCTCGGTTCTGCCCTGGGCCAAGGCCTTCATCGATCCGGATATGCAATTTGCCAGCCTCGATCACGCGGTCTGGTTCCATGACGATTTCCGCATGGATGAGTGGCAGCTTTATTCGATGGACAGCCCCTGGACCGGTGGCGCGCGTGGCTTTAACCGTGGTCAGATCTTCAGCCGTGACGGTCGTCTGGTGGCCAGCACCGCACAGGAAGGTCTGGTGCGGGAGGTCACGCCGAAAGGGTAACGGACGGCTCAGTCATCCCAGCAGGCATCGCGGCGGTAAAAATCGCGCAGCGTCTGGCCCGGGCGGGATTTGAACCGGTCGCCTTCCTGCAGGGTCTGAATGCGGTCAATGCGGAACATCCGGAAGTCCTGTCGCAGCTCACACCATGAAACCAGCGTCCAGACCTTGCCCCAGAACCACAGACCCAGCGGGCGCACCACGCGCTGGCTGGGACGCTGGTCTTCGTCTGCATAGGCCATATGCAGCAACAGCTGGGCGTTGACGGCGGCCTCAATCTGATCGATGCGATTGCGCAGCTCTGGCGTCATTTCCTCAGCGTTGATGGCATGGACCTGCACCGCCTCGGACCGGGCGCGGGCCGTGTCGGGCAGAACGGCGTTGATCTTGACCAGCGCTTCTTCGGCGCTGGCAGCCATTTTGGCGCCACCAAAGGCGCGCAGCAGCCGGGCGCCCGCCACCAGTGCCACAATTTCGTCTGAGGTGAACATCAGCGGCGGCAGGTCGTAGCCGTCCCGCATCAGGTAGCCGACGCCTGCCTCACCTTCAATCGGCACGCCTGAGCCGATCAGATCGGCCACGTCGCGGTAAATCGTCCGCGGCGTGACCTCCAGCTTTTCGGCCAATTGCGCAGCCGTGACCAACCGCCCGCCGCGCAGGTATTGCACGATCTGAAATAGGCGGTCGGCGCGGCGCATCAGGCGGTGACCTCAAACAGGCCGATGGAGTTGCCATCAAGATCCTGCGCGTAGTGGAACCGGCCCACGGGCAGCGGCACGGGGCCACCGATCAAGGTGCCGCCTGCTTCGGTCACGCGCACGGTTGCCTCTTCCAACGTGTCGGGGATCTGCAGGTGCACGGTCGGGCCCTGACCATCCTTGGCCGGTGTGCCGGGATACAGGTGGCCGCCGGTGCCGTTCATATCGTTGTTGAAAAACGAAATGGGGTTCGGGCCGTTGGTGTCGACCGTCATTTTGTAATCAAAGACCTTGGCGTAAAATTCCATTGCCTTCTCCAAATCGGTGACCGGGATTTCCGCCCAGACAAGAACGGGACGCGCGGTTTCAGGGAGGGTTTCTGCAGCCGTCATGGGAATCTCCTTTGTTCAATGACGGCGTCTTAATGGCACAGCCCTGCTGACAGCCTTCTGTCAGGAGCCTGTCAGCGTCGGTGATTTAGTCTTCCAGTTCGTCGGAGGGGATCACCGGGAAAAACTGCCCGGAGGACCATAGGCCAAACCAACTGCTGCCCTCATGATCTTCGTGCGCGCCGATGTCCACCAACCGGTAGAAGCTTTTGCGGTCGATCAGCGCTTCGAGGTTGCTGCGCACCAGCACATATGGCGATGGCTCACCCGTGTCGGGATCGCGCACCACCCTGATCGGGGTCTCCGCCCCGGCGGTCATTTCATCGCCAAGGTTGGTGACAAAGTGCAGCTTTTGTTCGGCACCTGTGCCTGTCACGGTAAAATCGACCGCTACAAAAGGGGCGTCATCGACGGTGATGCCAACCTTCTCCACCGGGGTGACCAGAAAGTATTTATCATCGTCTTTGCGCAGGATGGTGGAAAACAGCCGCACCAGTTCCGGCCGTCCGATTGGGGTGCCCAGATAGAACCATGTGCCATCCCGGGCGATCCGCATGTCCAGATCGCCACAGAACTCAGGGTTCCACAGATGTACCGGCGGCAGGCCTTTGCCCTTTGCGGCGGCTTTGGCCGCTTTGGCGATGCCATCGGCCGAGGGAATCTCACGCATTTGTTCGCTCATAACTTTTGCCATTTGAATTTGCTGCGATAGAGTTAAGTCAAAGATAGGGCCGAGAGTGGAGTTTGACCATGAGTGACGCAACCGACCTGGTGGTCGAAATCGAAGCGGTCGAGGAAAAACTGGCAAAAGCCAAGCAATCGATCACCCGGCGTTTCATCGGGCAGGAACAGGTGGTGGACCTGACGCTATCTGCCTTGCTGTGCGGTGGCCATGCGCTGCTGATTGGCCTGCCGGGGTTGGGAAAAACCCGTTTGGTTGACACGCTTAGCACGGTGATGGGGCTGAACGGCAATCGCATCCAGTTCACGCCGGACCTGATGCCAGCCGATATTCTGGGGTCGGAGGTGCTGGACACCGAAGGGGACGGCAGGCGGGCGTTCCGCTTTGTGCCGGGGCCGATTTTTTGCCAATTGCTGATGGCGGATGAGATCAACCGCGCCTCGCCACGGACCCAGTCGGCCTTGCTGCAGGCCATGCAGGAACGGCATGTGACCGTTGCGGGTGAGGATCGGCCGCTGTCACCACCGTTCCACGTGCTGGCCACCCAGAACCCTATTGAACAAGAGGGCACCTATCCGCTGCCCGAGGCGCAGCTGGACCGATTCCTGGTTCAGATCGATGTGCATTATCCAGACCGCGCAACAGAACGTGACATTCTGCTGGCGACCACCGGTGTCGAGGAAGAAGAGGCGCATGAGGTTTTAACCGCCGAGGAGCTGATCCGCGCCCAAACCCTGCTGCGGCAGATGCCCGTGGGGGACAGCGTGGTGGAGGCGATCCTTGATCTGGTGCGGGCGTTCCGGCCCGAAGATGACAGTGCCGATGCGCGGGTGCGCGAAACCGTGGCCTGGGGTCCGGGGCCGCGTGCGGCGCAGGCGCTCATGCTGACAGTGCGGGCGCGCGCGATGTTGCAGGGGCGTTTGGCCCCCTCCATCGAAGATGTAGCAGCGATGGCGCAGCCGGTGCTAAGCCACCGGATGGCGCTGAACTTTGCCGCCCGGGCGCGTGGCGATAGCCTGGCCGATCTGATCGAGGAAACCGTTGCCCGGATCATGCGGGTTGAGGCCGCCGCGTGAGTCCAGAGGCATCCCTCAGGGCGCGCGCCGAGGCGCAGGCCGCCAGCCTGCCGCCCCTGCTGGCGCGGGCTGAACATCTGGCCGGAACCGTGCTGCTGGGCGAACATGGCCGCCGTCGCGCGGGCATGGGGGATGATTTCTGGCAGTACCGTCCGGTGCAGACCGGTGACAGCCGCCGGATGATTGACTGGCGCCGCTCGGCGCGGGGGGATGCGCAGTTTGTGCGCGAACGTGAATGGCAGATCGCGCAGAGTGTGATCCTCTGGGTGGATCAATCGGCCTCAATGCAGTTTTCATCCGATAGATCACTGCCCAGCAAGCTGGAGCGCGCGCGTGTTCTGGCACTGGCAACGGCGATCCTGCTGATCCGTGGCGGCGAACGTGTGGGCCTGACTGGCACGCTGTTGCCACCGCGCCGGGGCAACAATCAGATCCTGCGTCTGGCCGAGTTTTTCAGCACCGAAAGCGCAGAGGATTACGGTGTGCCAGAGGCCCGCGCGATGCTGCCGCAGGCCCGGGGCCTGTTTGTTTCAGATTTCATGGGGGATCTGACACCGCTGCGTGAGGCGCTGACCAAAGCCGCAGATCGCGGTGTGCGCGGCGTGTTGTTGCAGGTGCTGGACCCCAGTGAGGAATCCTTTCCTTTCCGCGGGCGCACCATTTTTGAAAGCATGGGGGGCAGCCTGCGCCATGAAACGCTGAAAGCGGGTGAACTGCGGGATCGCTACCTGCGTCGGCTGGCGCAGCGCAAGGATGAGTTGGGTCAATTGGCATTGCGGACAGGCTGGCAATATCACTGTCATCACAGCAATGACGCCGCGCAGATGGCGCTGATGTGGCTGTGGCAGGCGATCAACCGGGGGACCGCGTGATGTTCGCCGCCCTGTCGCACATCGGATTTGCCACCCCCTGGCTGCTTTGGGCGCTGGCTGTGTTGCCGGTTCTGTGGATACTGTTGCGCGCCGTGCCGCCTGCACCGATCCGGCGCCGCTTCCCGGGGGTGATCCTGCTCTTGGGGTTGAGCGACGAAGACACCGTCAGTGACAAGACACCGTGGTGGCTGATCCTGTTGCGCATGCTGGCTGCGGCGGCGGTGATCATCGGCCTTGCCGGGCCGATCCTGAACCCGGACACGGCTGAGCAACAGGGCGATGCGCCGCTGGTGGTTATTTTTGACGGCAGCTGGGCAGGCGCCGAAGGATGGCCGCGCCGGATGGAATTGGCGGGGCAATTGCTGCGTGAGGCTGGGCGTGAGGGCCGTGTGGCAGCTGTTTTGTCGATAAGCGATCCGCGCCCGGTCAGTTTTCAGCCCGCAGATGTGATCGCCAGCCAGTTGGAGGGGGTTGAGCCCCGCGCCTGGGGGCCTAGTGCCGAAACCCTGTCACGTGCTGTGACGATGCTGTCCGCCGTGGAAGGCGGGTTTGAAACCCTGTGGATGTCAGATGGGCTGAGTTACCCCGGACGTGCGGCGATCCTGCAGATGGCGGAGGATCGCGGCCCGGTTACCGTGTTTGAAAGCGATAGTGCCGTGGTGGCGCTGCACCCGGCGCAATTTGCAGATGGTGAGATCCTGATCAGCGCCACCCGCAGCCGGTCCTCGCTGGCCTCAGACCATGTGGTGCGCGCCCATGGGCGGGATCCGGCGGGCGTCAGCCGGGTGCTGGCGACGGTGCCCCTGCAATTTGCAGCGGGGCAGGATGCGGCTGAAGTGCGCCTGTCCCTGCCGGCGGAACTGCGGGCGCGGGTCAGCCGGTTTGATCTGCAGGGCACCCGCAGCGCCGGTGCCGTGGTGCTGAGCGATGACAGCCTGCGTCGGCGCGAAGTGGCGCTGATCACCGGACGGCAGGATCGCGAAGGGCTGGAACTGCTTTCGCCGCTGCATTACCTGCATCAGGCCCTTGCCCCTAGCGCTGATCTGCTGGACGGCGCGATTGAGGAGGTCATTCCGGCAAACCCGGATGTGATCATTCTGGCAGATGTGGCGGATCTGACCCCGGTGGAGGAAAGCGCGCTGATCACCTGGGTTGAAGAGGGCGGGCTGCTGTTGCGCTTTGCCGGGCCGCGTCTGGCGGCCAGTGATTTGGCCCGCAGCGAAGAACACCCGCTGCTGCCGGTGCGCTTGCGTTCAGGCGGGCGCACGGTTGGCGGCGCGATGAGCTGGGGCGCGCCCAAGGCATTGGCCCCCTTTAAGGAAGAAAGCCCGTTTTACGGCCTGCCCGTGCCAGAGGAAGTGGCGATTTCAGCGCAGGTGGTGGCGCAGCCGGACCCAACGCTGGCCGAACGTGTGATCGCAGAGCTGAGCGACGGCACCCCGCTGGTGACGCGCAAACCATTGGGGCAGGGGCGGGTTGTGCTGGTGCATGTCTCAGCCAATGCGGAATGGTCGTCTTTGCCGCTGTCGGGGCTGTTTGTGCAGATGCTGGACCGTTTGGCAGTCTCTTCGGTCACCGGGCAGCCGGAGGCGGCGGATCTGGCCGGCACCACCTGGCAGCCGCAGCGGGTGCTGGATGGCTTTGGCCGGTTGCGCGACGCAGGCACCTTGCCGGGCATCGCCGGGGAGGATCTGGTCGAGGCGCCTTTGGGGCCGCAGGTGCATCCCGGTCTTTATCAAGGGCCGACACGCACGCTGGCGCGCAATGTGATGCAGCCCGATCAACAGATCGTGGCGGCTGAATGGCCCTCCTCCGTCCGGGTTGAGGGGCTGGAACGGGCCGAGCCGCTGATGCTGGCGGGCTATCTGTTGGCCTTGGCTTTGGTCCTGTTGCTGCTGGATGTGATTGCGGCCTTGGCCCTGTCAGGGCGGCTGGCCCTTCGGCCAAGCAAGGCGGCGGTCCTGCTTCTGTTGGCCTTACCACTGGCCCAACCACAGCCTGCCCAGGCCGATGATTCCTTTGCACTGCGGGCCACGGCCGAACTGGCTTTGGGCTATATCCGCACAGGTGACACTGGCGTCGATCAAGTGTCCGAGGCTGGGTTGCGCGGCCTCAGCGAAACCCTGTTTTTCCGCACCTCGGTGGAGCCTGCTGAGCCCATCGGCGTGGATCTGGAACGCGATGAGCTGGCGCTGTTCCCCTTCCTCTACTGGCCCATCACCGAGGCGCAGCCGATCCCTTCGGTGGAGGCCTATGCGCGGCTGAACCGCTACCTGCGGTCTGGTGGCATGATCCTGTTTGACACCCGGGATGCTGATGTGGCGGGTTTTGGCACCTCCAGCCCCAATGGGCGCAAGCTGCGCCGGTTGGCGGAACCACTGGATATCCCCGCGTTGGAGCCGCTGCCGGTTGACCACGTGCTGACCCGCACCTTCTACCTGCTGCAGGACTTCCCCGGCCGCCATATGGGGCGTGACATCTGGGTTGAGGCCGCACCGGCGGACGCTGAACAGGTTGAGGGCATGCCGTTTCGCAACCTGAACGATGGCGTCACCCCGGTGGTGATCGGCGGCAATGACTGGGCCGCGGCCTGGGCGATGGATGCCCGCGGCAATGCGATGTTCCCGATCGGGCGCGGGTTTTCCGGCGAACGCCAGCGCGAACTGGCCTATCGCTTTGGCGTCAATCTGGTCATGCATGTGCTGACCGGGAACTACAAATCGGATCAGGTGCACGTGCCTGCGCTGCTGGACAGGTTGGGACAATGACGGCTGAGATCACATTTGACCCGCTTCTGTCGCTGACGCTGATTGCTGTTTTGGCAGCGGTGGTTCTGGGCGCAGCGGTGCTGGCCTGGGCGCGCGGGCTGTCTGGCTGGGCGCTGCGGCTTCTGGCCGGGTTGGTTGTGCTGGCAGCCTTGGCCGGGCCGTCGCTGCGGCAGGAACAGCGCGCGACGCTCTCGGATATTGTGCTGATGCTGGTGGATCAGTCTGCCAGTCAGACCCTGGCGGCGCGGGCACAACAAACGCAAGCCGCTGCAGATGCGCTTGAGGCGGCGCTGACCGCCCGCCCGAACACTGAGGTGCGTCGCATCACCGTAGGCGACGGCGCCGACAACAGCGGTACCCAACTGCTGAGCGCCCTGAACGCCGCCCTGGCGGAGGAGCCGCGCGCCCGAATCGCCGGTGTCTTTGCCCTGAGCGATGGCCGTGTGCATGACCTGGATCAGGTGCCCGATCTGCCTGCGCCGATGCATCTGCTGCAAAGCGGGGTCGAGGGCGACTGGGATCGCCGCCTGATCGTCGAAAACGCCCCGGCCTTTGCGATTCTGGGTGAACCTGTTGTTTTGTCCCTGCGGGTGGAGGATCAGGGCAACCCACCGCCCGGCATCGGGTTGGTGGAGCTGTCGCTGTCCGTCGATGGGGAGGCACCGTTCGTAACGGCGGTGCCGCTGGGGCAGACCTTTGAGGTGCCGATCACCCTCAGCCATGGTGGGCGCAACGTGATCCAGTTCGCCGTGCCCGAAGCGGCGGGGGAACTGACCGCGCGCAACAACGCCGCCATCGTGCAGATCAACGGCGTGCGGGACCGCCTGCGGGTCCTGCTGGTCAGCGGTGAGCCGCATCCGGGTGGGCGCACCTGGCGCAACCTTTTGAAATCGGACAGCTCGGTTGATCTGGTGCATTTCACCATTCTGCGTCCGCCTGAAAAACAGGATGGCGTGCCGGTGGCGGAACTGTCGCTGATTGCCTTTCCCACGCGTGAGCTGTTTCTGGAAAAGATCGATGATTTCGATCTGATCATCTTTGATCGCTATAAACGGCGCGGCATTCTGCCATCGATTTATCTGGAAAATGTCCGGCGCTATGTCAGTGATGGCGGCGCGGTGCTGGTCGCGGCGGGGCCGGATTTTGCCAGCGCGGATTCGCTTTATCGTTCCCCGCTTGGCACCATTCTGCCGGGGCGTCCCACGGCGCGTGTCATTGATGAGGGCTACCAGCCAGAGGTTACCGATCTTGGGCAGCGCCATCCCGTCACCGCGGGGCTGCAGGCGCCAGATGGTCCGGATTGGGGGCGCTGGATGCGGCAGGTGCAACTGGTGCCGGAGGCCGGATCGGTTGTGATGTCAGGCGTTGATGATGAGCCGCTGTTGATCCTTGACCGGGTGGGCGAGGGGCGGATTGCGCTCTTGGCTTCGGATCAGGCCTGGCTGTGGGATCGCGGCTTTGAGGGCGGTGGGCCGCAGTTGGAACTGCTGCGCCGTCTGGCCCATTGGATGATGAAAGAACCTGAGCTGGAGGAGGAAACCCTGTCCGCCAGCGCGGTTGGTCAGGAAATGCGGATCCTGCGCCGCACCTTGGGCGAAGAGGTTGGGCCGCTCAGCATCACGACCCCTGCCGGGGAGGTGGTGGATGTAGAGATGCTGCAAACCGGACCGGGGTCTTATGAGGCCACCTTTGAGGGGCCGGAGATAGGGCTTTACCGTCTTAATCAGGACGACGTCGAGGCGGTGATTGGCCTTGGCCCCGCCGCCCCACGTGAGTTTGAAGAAACCATTGCCAGTGCGACGCCTCTGGCCCCGTTGATGGCCGAAGCACGCGGTGGTGTGTGGCTGATGGAGGAGGGCACCCCCCGTTTGCGCGATGTGCGGCCGGGCCGTCCCGCGGCGGGGCGTGGTTGGCTGGGGCTGACCCCGCGCGAAGCGACGGAAACGCTGGCGGTAACCCGTCTGCCGCTGATGCCGCCCTGGCTGGTAATGCTTTTGGTTCTGGGGCTGACCCTGGCCGCCTGGCTGCGGGAAGGCCGGCGCTGATCCTAGTGGCTGAGGGGGACGGCGACCTGATCGCCGTGCCAGCCATCGGTTGAACAGCGGGCGCGGATATAGATCACCTCTGTCCCATCGGGCACCATGACCGAGCGCAGCGAGCGCGTGAAAGGCTGTTCGTCCACATGCGGATGCATCAGTTTGCGCAGACCCAGACGTTTGCCATTGGCATCCAGTATCTCCCAACCATCAGCATAATGATCCCAGCCCGTGTCATTGTGGCGGATGGTGACATCGATGCGCCACCCCATGCCAGAGCGTTCAGCGCTGACGCTGACGATTTCTGGCGCGTCGGCCAGGGTGGCGGTGGCGCTGCAGATCAGCAGCGCGGCGGTCACGGAACGAAGGAAACAGGTCATGTGCAGTAGTGTATCAGCCCGGGTGGCATTCATGGGTCACGATGGCGTGTGAGATATGTCAGCCCCGCCTCTGGATTTACTCAGGATTTGCGGTGGCCGATGTCATCGGTCAGCGCCATCAATGCTTCGCGGGACCGCGAGGCAAAATCGCGCCGCCACAGCACGCCAAAGGTGATGCAGGTGGCCAGGATCAGCCCGATGGGTCCGATCATCCAGACGGTGCTGGCCAGCGCGAAATAGATCGAGCGCAGTCCCTGATTGTAGCTGCGCGCGCCGGTGATGTTGATCTCGGCCGCCTTCATCGCCCGCGGGATCGAAACCGGATCATCCACCTCATTCGGCACTGCGCCCATCAGAACGGCACAGTAGCCAAACAGCCGGTGCGACCAGACAAATTTCAAAAACGCATTGGTCAGGAAAAACAGCACCACGATCAGTTTGGCTTCGAACACAAACTTAGGATCGCTGTTGAGCGACAGGTCATTGGCCACCCCAACCAGCTGTTCCGCATTGCCAATGGCCGCCAGAGCCGCCCCGATGGCCAGCATCGCGGCGGAGGCAAAAAATGATGTGCCCTGCCGCAGGGTCGAAAGGGTTTGCGCGTCAAAGATCCGAGGCTGCCGGGTCACCATCTGGCGCATCCATTCGCGCCGGTATTCCGCCATCAGAACGGAAACTGAGGGGCGTGATTTCGGCGGGTTTTGGATCAGCCAGCCGATCAGCATCCAGGCAAAGAATAGCAGCCCCAACGCGGCCAGATCCAACCAGTCAAACAGGCGGGCAATTTCAGCAGGGGTCAGGCTGGGGGGCATTGCGGCGGCTCCGGATCAGAACGGTTTGACCACCACCACCCAGAGGATGGCAATGGCACCGAAGACGCTGACTTCGTTGAAGATGCGCAGGAACATCTCACTTTCGCGAAAGACGCCCCGGCGCGCGGCGATGACCAGTTTGCCGGTCCAGATGTAATGGGCGGCGAGGGCACCGACGAGGGTCAGTTTCAGCCAGACCCATTCGGGAAAATCCAGATCCCATCCCAGCCACAGCCCGGTTCCCAGCGCGATCACGCCAAGCCCAGCTGAGAAACGGTAAAGCCGCACGGTCAAATCGCCCAGCGGGCCAAATTCCCCCAGCCGGTCATATTCCCGTTTCCAGTAAATCAGCGCGCGCGGTACCGCAAAGATGCTGGTCATCCAGCCCATTACGCAGAGGATATGTATGATCTTGACCCATTCCATGCCTCCTTCTGCCTGTTTTGTGGACACCTGCACAAGTGCGCCCCGGTCACATCTGCAAAAAGATTTGCAGCGGCAAAATTTTTGGTTATATAAACTTACCAATTCCAGGGAGGCGCTTATGGAAATGCCCAAACCCGACCCAGATGTGCTGGCTCTGAAGCCGGTATTGGTCAAAAAACTGCAAGAGGTTCTGCCGCAGGACGCGGTGATCCATGAAGAGGCCGAGACCCGCGCCTATGAATGTGACGCGCTGACGGCCTATCGCTGCCCACCGCTTGCCGCTGTTCTGCCGCGCAACACCGAAGAGGTCGCAGCGGTTCTGAAGATCTGCCACGACATGAATGTGCCTGTGGTGCCGCGCGGGGCGGGCACCTCACTGGCGGGGGGATCCCTGCCCACGGCGGATTCGGTGATCCTGGGTGTGGCGCGGATGAATGACGTGCTGGAAACCGATTACGACAACCGGTTCATCCGGGTGCAGACCGGCCGCACAAACCTCAGCGTGTCCGGCGCGGTGGAGGAAGAGGATTTCTTCTACGCGCCTGATCCCTCATCGCAGCTGGCCTGCGCAATCTCGGGCAATATCGCGATGAACTCGGGCGGGGCGCATTGCCTGAAATACGGCGTGACCACCAACAATCTGCTGGGCGTCACCATGGTGCTGATGGATGGCACTGTGGTGGAAATTGGCGGCGCGCATCTGGACAGCGGCGGGCTGGACCTGCTGGGGGTGATCTGTGGATCCGAAGGGCAGTTGGGTGTGGTGACCGAAGCCACCCTGCGCATCCTGCGCAAACCTGAAGGGGCGCGGCCTGTACTGATGGGCTTTGACAGCAATGAGGTGGCCGGCCAATGCGTCAGTGACATCATCAAGGCCGGCGTGCTGCCGGTGGCGATTGAGTTCATGGACCGCCCCTGTATCCGCGCCACAGAAGCCTTTGCCGGGGCAGGCTACCCGGATTGTGAGGCGCTTTTGATTGTTGAGGTCGAAGGCAGCGACGGCGAAATCACCGAACAGCTGGATAAGATCCTGGCCATCGCCCGGTCGCACAACCCGGTGGAGCTGCGCGAAAGCACCAGCGCCGATGAAAGCGCCCGCATCTGGCTGGGCCGGAAATCGGCCTTTGGCGCCATGGGGCAGATCAACGATTACATGTGCCTGGACGGCACGATCCCGGTGAACCAGCTGCCCTATGTGCTGCGCCGCATTGGCGAGATGAGCAAGGAATATGGCTTGGGCGTCGGCAATGTGTTCCACGCCGGCGACGGCAATATGCACCCGTTGATCCTGTTCAATGCCAACAAGCCAGGCGATCTGGAGAAATGCGAAGCCTTTGGCGCCGATATCCTGAAGCTCTGTGTGGAGGTGGGCGGGTGTCTGACCGGTGAACACGGTGTGGGCATCGAAAAACGGGACCTGATGATCGACCAGTTTGAACCACAGGACATGGAAGCACAGATGGCGGTGAAGGATGTGTTTGACCCGAAGTGGCTCTTGAACCCCGCCAAGGTTTTCCCGCTGGCGACCAGCGAAACCCGCCGGATCGCGGCAGAGTGACAGGGACAATCGGGGGTTTGCAGTGGTGAGAGGGGCGCTGCCCCTATGCGGTCATCTGGCGACGACCCCACTCACCCCGGAGTATTTTGGAAACAGTGAACATGAGACCTGAGACAGAGTCCGAACTGGCCGAGATCATCAAAAGCGCCGCTGCGCCGCTGTCCATTCGGGGTGGCAACACCCGGGGCATGGCGCCTGCGGGTGAGGTTTTGGAAACCGGCGGATTGTCGGGGGTGGAGATTTATGAGCCCGGCGCGCTGACGCTGGTGGTGAAGGCCGGCACCCCGGTGGCAGAGGTGGAGGCGATGCTGGCAGCCGAAGGCCAGCGCCTGCCGTTTGAGCCGATGGATCACCGCGCGCTGCTGGGCACCAATGGTGCGCCAACGATTGGGGGCGTTGCCGCGGCCAACGTATCAGGCCCGCGCCGGGTGCAGGTTGGGGCCTGTCGGGACACCATGCTGGGTGTGCGCTTTGTCGATGGTAATGGCGTGATCCTGAAAAACGGCGGCCGGGTGATGAAGAACGTCACCGGTTATGATCTGGTGAAGCTGATGGCCGGGTCTTACGGCACCCTGGGGGTGCTGACCGAGGTAAGCTTCAAGGTGTTGCCACAGCCTGATGCCGCAGCCTGTGTGCTGGTTGAGGGCCTGTCCGATGAGGGGGCAGTGCAGGCGATGTCTGCAGCTTTGGGCTCGCCCTTTGATGTCACGGGCGCGGCCCATGCGCCGGTTGGCGTGGATGGATCCCCGGTGACGATGATCCGGGTGGAAGGGTTTGAAGGCTCCGTCGCCTATCGCGCTGAGCAGTTGAAAACGCTGCTGGGTCAATATGGCGATGTGGCGGTTGAAACCGCGTCGGAGCGGCTGGTCGCGGGTTGGACATGGATCCGCGATGTCGAGGCCTTTGCCGGGCAGGAGGGCGATGTTTGGCGCCTTTCAGTCAAGCCCTCTGAAGGGCCCAAGGTGGCCGCGGCATTGGACGCCAAAGGGGTGATCTATGACTGGGGCGGCGGTCTGGTCTGGGCCTTGGTGCCCGCAGGGCGTGACATCCGGCCAGCGCTGTCGGGGATAGGGGGGCATGCCACCTTGGTGCGCGCCTCATCCGAGACCAAAGCGCGGGTGGCGATGTTGCAGCCTGAACCTGCCCCCGTGGCAGCGCTGAGCCGGGGCATCCGGCAGAAATACGATCCACGCGGGATCCTGAACGCAGGGCTGATGGGGTAAGATATGCAGACCACTTTTACCGAAAAACAGCTGCAGGATCCCGGCATCCAGCGGGCCAATGAAATCCTGCGCGCCTGTGTGCATTGCGGGTTCTGCACCGCGACCTGCCCGACCTATCAGGTACTGGGCGATGAGCTTGATAGCCCGCGCGGGCGGATCTATCAGATCAAGGATATGCTGGAAAACGAACGTGTGCCGGATGAGAAGACGGTCAAACACGTGGATCGCTGTCTGAGCTGTCTGGCCTGCATGACCACCTGCCCCTCGGGCGTGCATTACATGCATCTGGTGGATCATGCGCGCGAGTATATTGAGAACAACTATAAACGCCCCTTCACCGACCGTGCGCTGCGTTGGGTGCTGGCGCAGATCCTGCCCTATCCCATGCGCTTCCGTATGGCGTTGCTGGGGGCCAAGATCGGGCGGCCCTTTGCCCGGTTGATGCCGGATGCGCGGCTGCGGGCGATGCTGGAGATGGCGCCGAAGGTGATCCCGCCAGTCAGTCGCAATGATGATCCGCAGACGTTTGCCGCAGAACAGCCACGCAAGATGCGGGTGGCCCTGATGACCGGTTGCGCCCAAAAGGCGCTGAACACCGATATCAACGACGCCACCATCCGGCTGCTGAAACGCATGGGCTGTGACGTGGTGATCGCCGAGGGCGCAGGGTGCTGTGGCGCGCTGACCCATCACATGGGCAAGACAGCAGACAGCCATGCAACAGCGGCCAAGAACATCCGCGCCTGGGTCGCGGAGATGGATGGTGAAGGTCTGGACGCCATTGTCATCAACACCTCGGGCTGCGGCACCACGGTGAAGGATTACGGCCATATGTTCCGCAATGATCCCCTGGCCGCCGAAGCCAAACGGGTCTCAGGGATTGCGATGGATGTCTCTGAGGTTTTGATGAAGCTGGACCTGCCGGAGGGTGCGGACAAAGGCATGACCATCGCCTATCACGCCGCCTGTTCACTGCAGCATGGGCAGAAAATCAAAACCTATCCCAAGGACTTGCTGAAAAAGGCAGGCTTCACGGTGGTGGAACCTGCCGACAGTCACCTCTGCTGCGGCTCGGCCGGGACCTACAATCTGATGCAGCCTGAAATCTCGGGCCAGCTAAAACAGCGCAAGGTGCGGACGTTGGAGGCAAGGAACCCTGATGTCATCGCTGCAGGCAATATTGGCTGCATGATGCAGATCGGATCTGCCACCGAAGTGCCGATTGTGCACACGGTTGAGCTGTTGGATTGGGCCAATGGTGGCCCCAAACCGCCAGCCCTGTGTGACGGGGCAGAAAAGCGCCATACCGGCGTGCCGATCCTGAAGTGACGTCGGAAATGGGGCGCTTCACTGCCCCATTTTCGCCCTATGCCTTGGCTAAGAGGGTCGCAGAGAGAGGATTCTTGTATGCTGCGTTTCTTGGCTTCGGCGATCGAATTTGCCCTGACCCCGTTGGTTAAAAAGGCACCTTTGCTGGTGTTTGGCGTGATGCTGGCCGTTCCGATGGGGGCTGGGCAGCTGGCCGCGCAGGACAGTCGCTTGCGCCGTTTGGACACGGGCGAGGACAGCAAAGGCTGGGAAGCGGTTGGTCGTCTGGATCTGGCCGGACGCGGATTTTGCACCGGGGCGCTGATTGCGCCGGATCTGGTGCTGACCGCGGCCCATTGCCTGTTTGACCGCCACAGCGGCGCGCAGATCGATACCTCAAAGATTGAGTTTCAGGCTGGTATGCGCAACGGCCGGGCTGAGGCCTACCGCCAGGTGCGCCGGGTGGTGATGCATCCCTCCTACCGGTTCGAAGGGCCGGTGACCGCAGAACGGGTGCGCAACGATCTGGCTCTGCTGGAACTGGCGCATCCCATCCGCAATGGCGCGATTGAGCCCTTCCAAGTGATGCGCGACGCCGGCACCGGGGACCGGGTGGGCGTCGTGTCCTACGCACATGACCGGGCCGAAGCCCCGTCTGTGCAAGAGATCTGTTCGGTCATGGGGCAGCAGCAGGGGGTCTTTGTTCTGTCCTGCGATGTTGATTTCGGCTCCTCCGGGGCGCCGGTGTTTTCCATGTCTGGCGGTATCCCGCGGATCGTTTCGGTGATCTCGGCCAAGGCCGAGGCTGAGGGTGAGAAAGTGGCGCTGGGCAGCCAGCTCGATGCCTCGGTGGATCTGCTGCGCACGCAGTTGAAATCCGGGGTGGGTGTCACCCGTCCGACCGTCACCCGTGGCAATGCCGCAACCGAGAAAAACCGCGCAAATATCGGCGCGAAATTCGTTTCTGTCGGAGGGGGTTGAAACCCCGAAAAACGCTTCCCACATCTGATGCATCGGGGCGCCAATGATGGGCCTCGGACCCCCTGCCTGTCCATGATGGAAGGCAGTTAACACTGGTTTCGCTCAGATGGAGGATACCCATAATGCGTTCTTTTGACTTTGCCCCGCTCTACCGCGCCTCTGTTGGTTTTGACCAAATCGCCGACATGATGGACCGCGTCTTTACCAATGACGCGCCGCAGCCGAGCTACCCCCCCTATAACATCGAAAAAACCGACGAAAACGCCTATCGCATCTCGATAGCCGTGGCTGGTTTTTCCGAAAGTGACCTGACCGTAGAGGTCAAGGAAAACGCGCTGATCATCGCTGCCCGCAAGGGTGAAAAAGGCGACAAGGCCGCTCAGTACCTGCACCGTGGCATCGCCACCCGTGCCTTTGAGCGCCGCTTTACCCTGGCCGATCACGTGCGTGTCACCGGCGCCACCCATCAGGATGGTCTGCTGCATATCGAACTGACCCGCGAAGTGCCCGAAGCACTGAAGCCGCGCCGCATTGCCATCACCACCGGTGCTGCGTTTGAGAAGGATGTGGTTGATGCCAAAGCGGTGAACTAACCCCCTCCACACTCCTCCCCCCCGACGTTCCCCGTCGGATGGCCTGTCAGGGCCATGGGCAGAGCTTCGGCTCTGCCCTTCTTCGTTTGTGGGTCAGGCGATCCGCAGCAGCACCGCACCGTTGCGGCGGCGGCTTTCGACAAGACGGTAAGCGGATTGAATGTCGGCAAGGTCAAACCGGTGACCGATCACCGGACGGACCTGACCATCACGGACCATCCGCAGCAGGGTGTGCAGATCCTCCTGCTTGTCTTCATTCACCCCGATGATCAGGCGCGGGCCCTGCCGGAATTTATTGGCGATCATCTGGCCAAATTCGGCACAGCCAAAATTCAACGCCACGAAGCGACCGTCAGGTTTCAGCAGGCTGCGGCCTTTGGTGAAGGGCAGGAAGCCAGCAGGATCCAGAATGACGTCATAGTCACGTCCGGCGGCGCTTAGGTTTTGCTGGGTGTAGTCGATCACCCGGTCCGCGCCCAAGTGGCGCAGCTGCGCCAGCGACCCGGTGCTGCCCACAGCGGTGACCTTGGCCCCCAGCGCCTTGGCGATCTGTACCGCATAAAGGCCCACGCCGCCGCTGGCGCCGGGGATCAGGACCTCCTCACCCGGGTGTACCTTGGCGAAATCGCGCAGGAACACCAAAGCGGCCAACCCGCCGAAAGGCAGGGCGGCGGCCTCTTCATCGCTGAGGGTTTCCGGGGTTTTGACGATGCAGTTTGTGGCCTTGATGGTCAGGTATTCCGCGTGCGCCCCGTGGCCGGAAAAGCCAAAGACGCGATCGCCGGGGGCAAAATCGCTGACACCTTCACCGCAGGCCTCAACCCGGCCGGCAAACTCGCCCCCCAGCACCTGCTGGCGCGGGCGAAACAGCCCAAACATCAACCGGCCCAGCAGCCACAGGCCCCCTGGAAAGGCCGAGGCCCGCAACCGCCAATCGGCGGTGGTCACGCTGCTGGTGGTCAGTTTCACCAGGACCTCACCCCGGCGGGGGCTGGGTTTGGGGCGTTCAGCGGGCTGCACGTTTTCGGCGGGGCCGTAGTGGCGGTAGATCATCGCACGCATCGGAATGTCCTTGGTCAAATTTGGTTGCGCGCACCATAGGCGGGGGATCCAGGCCTGCGA
The DNA here is from genome assembly GCF_963691685.1 of Thalassovita sp. GTDB lineage: Bacteria > Pseudomonadota > Alphaproteobacteria > Rhodobacterales > Rhodobacteraceae > Thalassobius. The sequence continues at coordinate 4,175,114 of NZ_OY829290.1, read as the reverse complement.
ATTGGCGAACTTCGGTTGGGTTCCATGCAGAAATGTTTGGATCATCGCCCTCACCAAATAGAAAGGGCGCCCCAGATAGGGCGCCCTTCACATCAGATCAGACCGTCGCTTAGGAGGCGTCTTTGTTGATCTGACCGATGGAGAAGAACAGGGTTTCGCCCGAATGGTCATCCACCCCGTCGTTGTCGGTTGAGACGATGGCCTCGCCGGTGGGCAGGATCGCCAGACCTTCAACCTTGTCCTGCACGTAGCCGTTCAGCTGTTTCAGGTCGGGCAGCAGATCGCGCACCTCCTCTTTGCTGACCACAGGCAGCGCACCACCCAGCGGGGCCGGCACCATGTCGGCGGCGGGGATGCGGTAGATCTTCTTGGTCACCGCATTGGCGCCGATCTGGTTGTCGCGTTCGATTACATAGACGTAGTTGCCATGCGCCACGATCTCGGACAGGCCGACCCAGCCCTTGGCAGGCGCGGCTTTGGGGTAATGCACGGCGCCCCATTCCTTGGTCTTGGTGTTATAGGCGACCAGTTTGACGTGATCCTTGGGATCATCTTTCCATTCGCGCTGAACCGCCATCCACAGGGTATCGCCAACCTTGGTGATGCCTTCAAAGCCGAAACGCTTTTCCACCGCCATCAGCTCAGCCGGCAGGCCAAACTCCTGCTTGTGGCTTTTGATCAGGCCTTTGCTGTCAACGTGGTAGATCGCATGTGGGATGGCGCGGTCGGTGCGGCCCTCAGAGGCCAGCCAGAAGCCGCCTTTACCGTCCAGGGTGATGCCTTCCAGATCCAGTTTCTGCGCCGGTTGGCCGTTGGCACGGTGCACGCGGATCACATCCACGATGCGGGCGGGTGTCTGGCTGGGATCAATTTTGAAGATCGACGGCTGGAAGCCATAGAAGCTGTCGTTCACCGCGTAGATCATGCCGTCGCTGTCCGCGACCATGCCCGAGATCGCGCCCCAGCCGATCAGCTCTTCCGTGCCTTCGGAGGTCAGCATCGGATACTGTGCGGCGGCGGTCTGATATTCGTAGATCATCACATGGCTGCGCGGGCCTTTGTCTTCGATCAGGTCCTTTTCATTGGCCGAGATCAGCAGGTTGCGCGCCGGGATCGCAACATAGCCTTCCGGACCGACACCTGAGGGCAGGATCTGGGTCAGCTCAGGCGCAGCGGGGGTGGTCACGTCATAGACCCCAACGGCAGAACCACGTTCGGAACCGACAAAGACCATCGGTGTGCCGCCAAAGGTGGCGGTTTCGATCGACTCGGGCTCAACACCTTTGCTGTCGGAACGTTTGTCGGGGTAATGGCCGATTTGAACCAGCGCGTGTTCAAAGCTGACACCGCTTTCGTAAACAACGCTGCCATCCTTGTGGAACAGGGTCCAGCCACGCGAACCGCCGTCCATGTCGCCTTCGTTGGCGGTGGCGAAGTGGTCATCATCCAGCCATTTCACAGCGTCCGGTTCACGCACCACCTGCGCCTGCGCATCGGTGAAGATCAACGCGCCGCGTTCGTCCTTGGTGTCGATACCGTTCAGATCCACGGCGCCTGCGGAGAAATGGTTCAGGATGCTGCCGTCTTTGGCCACAACCACCATGTGGTTGTTTTCCTGCAGCGATACGACAACCTCACCTGCGGTGTTGATGTCGACGAACTCCGGCTCAGGATCGTGGCCGTCCACTGCGGCCAGACCGGTCAGATCCACCGCCTGTACGGTGCCGCAATCGGCAGTGCCATCTTTGATCTGCACCAGCGACAGGAAACCGGCGGGCAGCTGGCCGGTGCGGCCGTCACCCAGATCCTCATCCCGTTCGTTTTCGATGGCGATGGCGGCGAAGCTGCCGTCTTTGGCGACCGCCACACTGTCTGGCTGACCACCCAGATCACAGCGGGTCAGTTCCGCCTTGCTGGCCAGGTCGATGACCGACAGGTGGCCCGACGGCGCGGTGTAGCTTTCTGACGTGTTCACGCCCACATAGGCGGTTTGACCGATGATCGCGACCGAGGTCGGCTCACCGTCCAGCGCGATATTGCCCAGAGGCTGTGGGTTGCGTGGGTCGGTGATGTCGATCAGGCCCAGCACGCCCAAAGGGCTGTCAGTGTAGGCCAGCGTCATGCCATCGGCGGTGGCGGCAATGATTTCAGCCGAGGTTTCGCGGTTGCGGTCTTCGCCTGCGGCCATGTTCAGCGGCGTCGCGAAAGAGGCGATGCGGTTGAAGTTCTGTTCAGCGCTGGCCGCTGCCGCCGTCAGGGAAATAGCGGAGGTCAGGCAGATTGTGCGAAAGGTCATAGGGCTCTCCCTTGTCATATCTGCGGCAGGCCTTGCACGGGCCGGATGACAGGCAGGTGACGGTTTGATGAAGCATTTCAGACTGATCACGATTTATGTCAGCTATATTGACTTACCTCAGGTCGCCGCGCAGGGTCCAAACCCATGGAGGCAGCCTTATGAAGATCGATTCGTTCTTTGCGACCCGCAATTCGCGCATGAAAGCATCGGAAATCCGTGAGCTTTTGAAACTTCTGGATCAGCCGGATGTGATTTCCTTTGCCGGGGGCATTCCTGATCCGGCACTTTTCCCGGCCGAAAAATTCCGCGATGCGATGGCCGTTGCGCTGTCTGACGGGCAGCACGCCCTGTCGCTGCAATACTCCACCTCAGAAGGCTATCCGCCCCTGCGGCAGTGGATTGCGGAACGGATGACGCAACTGGGGGTGCCGTGCGGGGCGGACAATATCCTGATCACCTCAGGTTCGCAGCAGGCGCTGGATTATCTGGGGAAACTGTTCTTGTCACCCGGCGATACCGCCTTGGTCGGCTGGCCAACCTATCTGGGTGCGCTGGGGGCGTTTAACGCCTATGAGCCGCGTTTTGATCGGCTGGATCCGATGGGCAATCGATCCGCGACTGAGTTGCGCGCCGAGGCGGAGGACGCAGGGGGGCGGGTGAAATTCAGCTACCTGTCGCCTGATTTCGCCAATCCCACGGGCATCACACTGTCGCTGGAGGAACGGCAGAAGGTTCTGGCCCAGGCTGAGGCGCTGGATTGCGCGGTGATCGAAGATGCTGCCTATCAGTCGCTGCGCTATGAGGGCGAAGATATCCCGCCGATCCTGGCGCTGGAACTGGCGGAAAAGGGCGATCTGGATCAGTGCCGCACGATTTACTGCGGGTCTTTTTCCAAAACCCTGTCACCCGGGCTGCGCATCGGCTGGGTCTGTGCGGCGCGGCCGGTGATTGATCAGATGGTGCTGTTGAAACAGGCAGGTGATCTGCACACGGCAACGCTGAACCAGATGGCGGTGGCCCATGTCGCGGCGGACGGGTTTGAGGACCACACCCAGCGGCTTTGTGCCCATTACAAGGCGCGGCGGGATCGGATGCTGGCGGCTTTGACGCGCCACATGCCAGACGGTGTTGACTGGACCCACCCTGAAGGCGGCATGTTTGTCTGGATGACCCTGCCTGCGGGGATGGATGGTGCCGATCTGCTGGCGGCGGCGCTGCGGGATGAAAAGGTGGCCTTTGTGCCCGGTGGGGCGTTCTACCCCGATGACGATGGGCGCAATACGCTGCGCCTCAACTTCTCCAGCCCGGATCAGGCGCAGATCGATGAAGGCATTGCCCGGCTGGGCCGGGTGATCACAGCGGCACTGGCATAAACCCACAAAAAAACGGCCCCAAGATGGGGCCGTTTCTGTTCCATACGGATGCGTCTGTTTAGATCGACAGGCAGACGTATTTCATTTCCATGTAGTCTTCCATGCCGTGGTGGCTGCCTTCGCGGCCCAGACCGGACTGTTTGACGCCACCAAACGGGGCCAGTTCGGTTGAGATGATACCGGTGTTCACGCCAACGATGCCGTATTCCAGCGCCTCGGCCACCTTGTACACGCGGCTCAGGTCTTTGGCGTAGAAGTAGCTGGCCAGACCAAAAATCGTGTCATTGGCCAGTTCAATCACCTCATCTTCGTCGTTGAAGCGGAACAGCGGGGCCAACGGGCCAAAGGTCTCATCGGTTGCAAACTGCATGTCTTTGGTGGCACCGGTCACGATGGTCGGCGGCAGGAAGTGGCCCGCGCCCTGCAGCGGCTCACCGCCTCCCAGGATGACCTCAGCGCCTTTGGCGGTGGCGTCTGCGATATGTTCCTGCACTTTGGCGATGGCCTTGTCGTTGATCAGCGGGCCGAAGTCAGTGCCAGCCTCCAGACCGTCGCCGACGGTCATTTTCTCAACGGCTGCTTTCAGTTTGGCGGCAAAGGCATCGTAAACACCATCCTGCACGTAAATCCGGTTGGCGCAGACGCAGGTCTGACCGTTGTTGCGGAATTTGCACATGATGGCACCCGCCACCGCTTCGTCCAGATCGGCGTCGTCAAAGACGATGAAGGGCGCGTTGCCGCCCAGTTCCATCGAACATTTCATCACCTGATCGGCGGCCTGACGCATCAGGATGCGACCCACATTGGTGGAGCCGGTGAAGGTCAGCTTGCGCACAATCGGGTTTTCACAGAATTCCTGACCGGTGCCGGGGGCATCGGTGGTGGGCAGGATCGACAGGATACCCTTGGGCAGACCGGCGCGGTCCGCAAGCACACCCAGTGCCAGCGCCGACAGCGGGGTCAGCTCAGACGGGCGCGCAACAAAGGCGCAGCCGGCGGCCAGTGCAGGGCCTGCCTTGCGGGTGATCATCGCGTTGGGGAAGTTCCACGGCGTGATCGATGCGGCAACGCCGATCGGCTGTTTCATCACCATGATGCGCTTGTCACGCTGGTGGCCGGGGATGGTTTCGCCGTAGACCCGCTTCGCCTCTTCGGCGAAAAATTCAATGAAGGAGGCGCCATAGGCAATCTCACCCTTTGCTTCAGCCAGCGGTTTTCCTTGTTCGGCGGTCAGGATGGTGCCCAGATCGTCCTGATGTTCCATCATCAGGTCAAACCAGCGGCGCAGCACCGTAGCGCGCTCCTTGCCGGTCCAACTGGCCCATTCTTTCTGAGCAACCTCTGCCTTGGCAATGGCTTCGGCCACCTGCGCGCGGCTGGGGTCCGCCACTTCGGCGATCACATCGCCACGGGCCGGGTTGGTCACCGGGTAGGTTGCGCCCGTGTCACTGTCGACCCAGTCCCCTGCGATATAGGCCTGCGTGGCCAGCAGGCTGGGGTCCTTCAGAAGCGATTTCAGATCGGTGGCTTTGTCGAGCATGTGGTACCCTCCCGGAAATTCTCATGGCGCTGATTAGCTCTGGCACAGGCAGAGCATCTGGCGCTAGGATTGTCCAGAAAAAGTGATCAAATTCGACAGGGAAGACGTGATGGAACTGGACGACGCATATGCCAATGGCGCCTATATCGAAGGGGCTGAGGCATTCCCGCCCCGCTGGGCCGCAGCCGCTGCAGGGTTTCGCGAAGGCATGATGGAGGCCGGGTTGGCCGAACTTGACCTGACCTATGGCGAGGGCGCGCGGCACCGGTTTGATCTGTTCAAGCCTGAAGGCGAGGCCAAGGGGCTGTTGGTTTTTGTGCACGGCGGCTATTGGCTGGCTTTTGACAAATCCAGCTGGTCCCATTTTGCCCAAGGCGCGGTTGAGGCTGGCTGGTCCGTGGCGATGCCGTCATATGATCTGTGCCCCGATGTTTCGATCGCCGAGATCACCCATCAGATTGCCCGCATGGTGCCGGTGGCGGCAGAAATGGTGGCTGGACCGATCCATTTGGCCGGTCATTCCGCGGGTGGTCATCTGGTGGCGCGGATGGTGGTGCCGGGGCTGTTGCCGGATGCTGTGGCAGCCCGGGTCAAACGGGTGATGCCAATTTCGCCGGTGGCCGACCTGCGCCCATTGTTGAAGACCTCCATGAATGAAAAGTTCAAGATGGACGACAGCGATGCCCGCGCCGAAAGCCCGGTGCTGCAACAACCACTGGAGGGTGTTGAGGTCATCGCCTGGGTTGGTGGCGAGGAGCGTCCGGTGTTTCTGGAACAGGCAACGGCACTGGGGGAGGCCTGGGGCTGTGACTGTGTGATTGATGCTGGCAAACACCATTTCGACGTGATCGATGGTCTGCAGGATCGCGATGGGCGGATGATCACGCGGTTGCTGGGCTAGTGGTCTAAATTATGCGTACCGCCGGTGGCCGTGTCGGAGCCTCCGGCGGGAGTATTTTTTAGAACATTGAAAAGGGGCGCGGCCCTAGCCGTGGCGCGCGGCCCAGGTGGGCTGGGCATCATTGGGCTCATCGCTGGCGTGATAGATCGCGCGGGCAATGGCGCGTGCCATCACGGTTGCGGCCGCATGACCCAGATAGAGCGTATCGGCAATTGGATCGGTCAGGGGGTTCTTGCCGGTGCTGGCAGCAAAAATCAGATCCCCATCCATCGGCGTATGGGCCGGAAACAGCGCCCGGGCATAGCCATCATGGGCGGCGGTGGCCAATCGGGTGCATTGCGCCTGGGTCAGTGTGGCGTCTGTGGCGATGATACCAATGGTGGTGTTGGCATGGGCGGCCAGTTTTGTGGGCGGCACATGGGGCTCAGGGTAGTGCTGCGCCACGCCTTTGCCGCCAAACTCCGCTGTCTGCTCAAAGGGCGCGGCCCAAAACTGCGGGCCATCGCCGACAACCGCAGATCCCAGCGCGTTCACCGCAACCAGCGCCGCCACGGTGTGGCCTGAGGGCAGGGTGAAGGAGGCCGATCCAAGCCCGCCTTTCAGGTTGGCGGTTGTTGCCCCGGTGCCCGCCCCGACGGAGCCAAGCGCAAAATCTTCGTTGGTATTGGCAAGTGCAGCGGCGCCAAGGCGCTTATAGGGGTTTTCGGTCCAGTTCTTGTCCCCCCCGTTGATCAGGTCAAACAGGATCGCGCCGGGCACGATCGGCACCAGTTGATCGCCCACCTTGAAGCCGCGCCCCTGGGCCCGCAGCGCATCGGCAACGCCTGAGGGCGCATCCAGCCCAAAGGCTGAGCCGCCGGACAAGACCAGCGCGTCCACCTGTTCCACCGTTTTGTCCGGCGCCAGCAGATCGGTTTCGCGGGTGCCCGGGGCGCCACCCATGACATGCACCCCGCAGGTAAAGGGCTGATCGCCCAGCAGCACGGTCACACCGGTTTTGATATGGGGATCTTCGGCGTTGCCAACACGCAGCCCCGCGACATCGGTGATCAGATTGCGTGGGCCGGGGGCAGATTTTTCGGGCATAGTTCGTTTTTCCGTCAAATAGGTCGCAAAACATCTTGCCTGAATCTGCGGGATCGGCAAGTTGTGGCATATACGGGGCTGGGCGATGGCGTCGCCCGCATTGTTGCTTGCCTAAGGTAAGCCAGAACAATGGGCCACCGTGCAATCCGTCCTGAACGCCGGGACCTTTCTTTTGATTAAGGAGGGTCAACAAATGACATCTCGTCCTGAGTTCTATCGTTTCCACAATGGGGAAAAAGCTGCCCTGCAATTTGCAGACAGCGAATATGCCGCGCGTGTCGCTGGGCTGCGCAAGATCCTGATCGACACAGGGGCCGACGCGGCTGTGTTTTCCTCGATGCACAACATCTCATACTATTCGGGCTTCACCTACTGCGCCTTTGGGCGGCCCTATGCGCTGGTGGTGACGGCCAGCGAATGTGTGACCATCTCGGCCGGTATTGATGCCGGTCAGCCCTGGCGGCGCTGCTATGGCGATAACATCACCTATACCGACTGGCAGCGTGACAATTACTGGCGCGCCATCCTGTCGGTCACCGGGGCTGGCAAGGTGATCGGCTATGAAAGCGACCACCTGAGCCTGCTGCAGAAGTCCAAACTGGATGCTTTCCTGAGCCCCTCCAAGACCGTGGACCTTTATGAGCCGACCATGGTGCAGCGGATGCACAAATCTGCTGCCGAGCTGGAGATGATCCGCGCCGGCGCCGCGGTGGCGGATGTGGGCGGTTATGCGATCCGTGATGCGGTGAAGGAGGGCGTGCGCGAGATTGATGTGGCCATGGCCGGTCGTGACGCGATGGAGCTGGAGATTGCCAAACGCTTCCCCGATGCCGAATACCGTGACACCTGGGTCTGGTTCCAATCCGGCATCAACACCGATGGCGCCCACAATCCTGTGACCGCGCGCCGGTTGCAGCGCGGCGATATCCTGTCGCTGAACACCTTCCCGATGATTTCGGGCTATTACACCGCGCTGGAACGCACGATGTTTGTGGGTGAGGTGGATGACGCCAGCCTGAACTACTGGCAGGCCAATGTCGGCGCCCATGAGCTGGGCATCTCGCTGCTGAAACCCGGCGCCAGCTGCGCCGAGGTGACCCATCAGATCAATGAGTTCTTCGCCGAACGCGACATGCTGCAATACCGGACCTTTGGCTATGGCCATTCCTTCGGGGTCTTGTCGCATTACTATGGCCGCGAGGCGGGTCTGGAACTGCGCGAAGACATCGACACGGTGCTGGAGCCGGGCATGGTGATCTCGATGGAACCGATGCTGACCATCGCTGACGGCCAGCCGGGTGCGGGCGGCTACCGCGAACATGACATCCTGATCATCACCGAAGACGGCAATGAAAACATCACCGGCTACCCCTACGGGCCGGAGTTCAACGTGGTTGGGTGAGGCTGCGATCTAGAAAAGCGGAAGGGAGGGCGATTTGCCCTCCCTTTTTTGTGGCTGTGAGTAGGGGCGCTATATGCCGATTCCTTGGAATTTTGTTCGGGGTCTGCTTTGAGCCCAAAGTGACGCTCTGAACTTGAAAAAATGCCAACGTTGGTTAGAGATGCTGAGCATGTAGAGCAAAAGTATCGGATGACATTTTGGACGAACGCGGTTCCTCAGATTGTATGGGTCCCAAACTTCGAGCGTTTGTCGAAGAAAAGCTTATTGCCGACTTAAATCAGTACTTACCCGAACAGCAGACCTATCAGCGTTCTGACATTCAGTTTGATTGGTCGGCACGCTGTGTCGAGGGTCATCGAATGCGTTGGCTTGACGGGGAAATTGAGAACTTTTCCGGTATCGCGATTCTTCACAAAGACAGCGGGTTGATTGCCGAAGGTTGGATGGAGTTCATCGAAGCTGAGGATGGTCTTGAGGTATTTTGGTGGTTCCTGACCGGCGTGGATCAAACTGGGTTTACGGGAAAAGATACAAACACGGTTCCCAGCCATGTTTGGAACAGACTAAGCACCGAGGTACGCACATTGTGGAGAAATTATGCGCCAAAGAAACCGTTGACTTGAGTTTCCGAAGGCCTGCTTCGTCCCGCACTGCTGACATCGACAATTTGGGCTTCTATTTGGGCCTACTCACTAGCTAGGCAAGAGGAGCACGTAGCCCTGTTGGCTGCTATTGCGGAATGAATTCCAGCCAACCGGCTGACCCGGCGAGTAGTAAAAAACCAAGAAACAGCGTCAGCGCGACGATCCAATGGATAAACGTCTTCATTCGTTTCCCCTCTTTGGGGAACCAGTTGAATTTACGCAGCCAACCCAGAATCAAGTCCGCGAACATGAGCACGAACATGAAGTGGCGGAAAAAAAGATAGACGAACAACACGCCGAGGATAACTCCTGCGAAGGTGTTGGCCGGAATCACTTCCCAGCTGTTTCCGTTGGCTGAAGTCGTTACCGTGCTTTCCATAATCATCCTGCCTCCATGTTCATGATGATTCGTAGTCAAAACCAAACTGACAGCAAGGATAAATGCTACCTTATAGTTGAAATTTTGTAAGTGGTGCAGCCAAAGCGAAGGGCGGGTTCATCCGCATTGCTGGCATCGACAATTGGGCAGCTATAGGGACCTATTCATTAAATTGGCGTGGGAGGGCTCGGTGCCCTCCCTCTGTTTTTTAGGCCACTGCTTTCAGGCGTGGGGTGATGTCTAGGTTGCCGCGGGTGGCATTGGAGTAGGGGCAGACTTGATGGGCCGTGGCGATCAGGGTTTCTGCCTGTTCTGCTGCCATGCCAGGCAGGTCAACGCTGATGTCAACTTTCAGGCCAAACCCGCCATCGCTGCGTGGGCCAAGGCCGACGCTGACCTCGGTGTTGGCCTCCGCCGGGACGTCGATTTTCTGGGCAGCAGCCACGTGTTTCAAGGCTGAGAGGAAACAGGCCGCGTAGCCGGCAGCAAACAGTTGTTCCGGGTTCACGCCCTCACCATTACCCCCCAGCGCCTTGGGGGCGGCGAGGGCAAAGGTTGCGTCACTGTCGGCAAAGCTGGCGGCGCCGTCGCGGCCCCCGGTTGCGGTGGCGGCGGTCTGGTAGAGGATTTTCTCAAGCATGGTGATTCCTTTATCGGACAATTAAATCGTGCACGATATAAATTGAGCCTGACAGGTCATCTGTCAAGTCTTGCGATATAATCGTGCACGACTTATTTTTGACCCATGACTGGATCAACCTCACCGACACAGACCTTGGATCAGCAGCTTTGCTTTGAGATCTACGCGGCCTCGCACGCGTTTACCAAGCTTTACAAGCCGCTTTTGGATCCCATGGGGCTGACCTATCCGCAGTATCTGGTGATGCTGTTGCTGTGGGAACGCGATGACCGGCCCGTTGGTGATCTGGGACAGGCGCTGGCGCTAGAATCCTCGACCCTGACGCCGCTGCTGAAACGGATGGAGGCGGCGGGCCATGTGATCCGCCAGCGCGATCCCGAAGATGAGCGGCGCGTGCGCATTCGCCTGACTGAGGCAGGGTGGGCATTGCAAGAACAGGCGCGGCATATTCCGCAGTGTCTGGATCAGTCCGGTGCCGTCACCGCTGCTGAGGCTGCAGATCTGCGCGCAGAGGTCCGCAAACTGCGCCTTGCCCTCACCGCGGCATTGCGCGCGGTGCAGCCCGACTAAACGCAGCCCACGCTTTCTTTTTCAAACAGACTTTGCCACAGTTCCCGCAAGCCAACCTGATTGGGCTTACATTTTTGTGATCTCGCACCCATATAGGTTGTAAGTAATTGAAAAGAGGGACTTGAAATGGCGAATTTTGACGCTCAGGTGAGGGAGTCTCAGGAACAGGTGGCCGAAGCACAGGCCAAGATTTCTGAATTGACCAGCCGCATTGAAACCGCGCGCAGCAAATTGAAGAGCGGCGACGACGTTGCGATCGATATTGAAAACGCCACGCTGGACGATGTGCATGCCCATACGGATGTGATGAACGCCAATATCGCTGAGCTGATCATGGGCCTCGACGATGTGACGGCCGCGTTTTCCAAAGACTTTGATGAGATGCGCACCAAGACGGGCTGGGAAAGCTTCATTGGCATCTTCTCCAAGGGCAAATCAGACTCGATGCGGCAGGAGCGGATCAAAACCGCCAATATCGATGACAAGCTGCAGGATCTGATCGCCAAATCCGACACCATTACCAAGCTGCTGGAAAACCAGCTGGACGTGCTGAATGAGCAGAAGGAAAAGGTTGAGGTCAACCTGACCGAAACGCTGGATGAGCGGGAAATGACCGTCGGCGATCTGGAAAAGACCCGCGCCGATATTCTGGCGATGGACCCCAAGATCATTGAGCTGGAAAACAAGATCTCCGTCACCCAGGACGCGGCAGAGCGGACCAAGCTGGAAACCGAACTGGCCGATCTGAACAAGGCCTATAACGATCTGGTGCAGTCCGAACAGGTGCAGCTGGCCAAAAGTCAGACGCTGGAGCGTTACATCGAGAAAGGCAAATCCTGGGTCGACAGCCTGCAGAACCAGGCCGCCACCCAGATGGTGCTGATCAACAAGCTGCAGACAGACACCAAGCAGCGTGTGGTGCTCTACGATGCGCTGACCAAATCGCTGAAAACCGCGCAGCAGCAGGACATCGCCCACCGGATCAATGAAATCGGGGTGGAAACCGACAAAGAAGCGCAGGCTGCCATGGCCGCGATTGGCACCGCCACCAACCAGAAAATGGCGGATATGATGGAGGCCCACGAAGAGCATATGGTCTTTGCCCGTGACGTGCTGGAGGCCAAAGCCAAAGCCGATGAACGCTTCGCCCGCCGGTTCCAGCAGATCGTCGAGAAACACGATAAGAATCTCTATGGGGGATAAGGGAGCTAAGAATTTTGCGAAATTCTGGCTTGGGTTCGGAGCAATTTTAATTGTGTGGCCCTTAGTGGGGGCACTTCTTGGCGGGCTCTTGTTTGCCCAGGGCAACGTCGGAATGTTCGTATCGCGAATGGCGTATTTTGCTGCCGTTTCATACGGTTTTGAAAGCATGATTGCAGGCGTTGTCTTAGTTGTTTGTGTTTTACTTAGGTTCGTTTGGTCAGAAAATGGTGCGCGGAGGCTCTCAGTTGAGTGATTTTGGATCGTCTATGAGCGGATCCAAAGCAAAACCCAGCTCGTTTTGGGGTCGTGCGCGATCCGGGCCACTGCGTGTCCCGGCAGGAATAGTGGCAAAGGTGGAGAACTAAATTGCAATGGCACCTGTTCCCAAAGCGCAAACCTTTGCGCATCCGCAGTTTAAATGAACTTGCGCCGGGATTTCGCCCACGGTGGCGGAGATTGGAACGACGATGTTTTGCGGCTGCGATTGGATTGTTCCTGTTGTTGATAATCAGCGCAGTGATGGATTCACAAGTGGGTTTGTCTGTCTTCTACATAGGGGGCGTGGTCGTCTCTGCTTTATTCGGGTTTGTTCAATATGGAGTGATACTGCTTGGATTCGTCGGAAATTGGTTTCCTTGGGTTGGCCTAAAGGCTTTGCAGTTGGAGCGATGGCTGGAACAGGATTTGGACCACGATTGAGCGATAAAGAATTGAGATTTTGCAGATGAACACTGACCTGACCCGTGATCATTCCGCCCTGACGGATCTGTTTGCCTCGCGTCGCTACTTCAAGAAGTTCGACATGATCACCCGCCATTTGGCGCAGGTGGCGGGGCAGATGGAGGTGCAGGGCGAATTGTCGGCGCTGGAGGCCAATATCCTCACCCGCTATCTGACGCAGATTGGCTTCACTTTCCGGGCGCTCAGCATGAAATATCTGCTGGTGGGCCGTGACACCGGGCAGTTCTTTGGCTCGTTGGCGATTGACACGGTCGACAGTGGTTTTCCGGTCTTTAATGAGCTGTTGGTCATGGCCAATGATGCCATGCAGGCGCAGCAGCATCTGGAAAACATGCCCACGGCCACGGCGCTGAAACGGCAGATGGTGGAAAAGATTGTCGGCGATCAGGAATTGCCCACCCGGCTGCAATTCGCCCTGTCGCAGCGGCTGTACTATGAGGAATTGCAAAAAGGTCAGCTGTTTTGGGCCCGCAATGATCCGCGCGCCATCTGGATGCGGGGTGAAGAGCGTAAACGCTACCTGGTCCATTGGGCGGTTTATGACAGTGAGCTGAACCTGCCCGTGCTCTACCTGATGGAGTTGGAGGACAGTGGCAAGCGCGGTCTGCCCAAGGATGAACGCCGCTGGCCCGAGGTGCAGGCCCATCTGATGGCGCAAAGTCTTGGGGCGTTGAAACTGGTGACGATTGCCAAAGGCTTTGATGAGCAGTTCAACGACCTGCATCCCAAGAAACTGCGCCGGGTGCATGTGGGGCCGATGTATTCGCATGGCTTTACCCGCCAGTCCGGCCCATTGCGTCAGGTGTTGGCTGATGCCGACAGTCCCGAGGGTCAGGATTGGGCGCTGGCCTGGACCGTTGAGGAGCTGGAAAGCGAGCGGGTGGTCGAAGAAAAGGTCGGCTGGTTCTCCACCGCGGAGCGCGAGGTCTTTGCGCTGGATCCCTTCGGCGGGCGCGGCGTGGACACCGGCGCGACCCGCACCGAACGCAGTATCATCCTGCCCGAACGCCCCTATCAGGTGCTGGCCGAACAAAACCCGCCGGGGTTTGCCACCGTGCGGAAATATGTGGTGGCGCCAAGTGGGCGGGTGATGAGTTTGAAATAGCCCGTTGGGCCGCTGCCGCTGCCTGCCTTCGGCGAGAGTATTTTTTAAAACGTTGAAATTGAAGTGAGGTGGATTGATGAGCCTGACAACCGACCAGATGGAGCTGCGCGAGGAAGAGATCCGCAGCCATTATGATGCGGCTTACGCCCTGCTGGAAGGCGTGGATCACACGCCGCGCCTGGCCAAGGGCAAAGAGGCTGCGCCGGTGGCGGGGCGCTCCAGCGGTGTGCCCACACGGCGGCGGTTCCGCTCGACCACGCCGGGGATGGTGACCCGTTCTTCCGCCCGCCCTGAGGGGGTGAAGCTGCTGGAACGCATTGAGGCCGCGGATGACGATGATGCGCTGATTTCGCCGGTGCAGGCCAATGTGATGAATGTGCTGCGCCGCGCGCTGTCGATCGCCCTAGCGATGGGGGAGGCTTACTGTGAGCTGACGGGGCTGGCGGCGCTGAAAAAATCCAATCTGGAGGGCGGCCTGGGCGCCGATCGCAAGGCCGAATTTTCCGAGCTGCTGGCGGCAGAGGCGGCGGTCAGCCTGCATGTGTTTGCCAATGCCACGGCCTATCTGATTGCCCCGCATCTGAGCGAGACCTCGGTAGAGATCGGCGCGGTAGAGGAAGTGCTGACCGACAATGCGCAATTGGCCCTGCACGGGGCGCTGTGGGAGTTGGATCAGGAGCTGGCGCAGTTTGCCAAGGATGACGCCACGCTGATTGCCACCGTGGCCGCCTACGCCGAACAGCTGATGGAAAAGATCGCGCTGCGCGCCCAGACGCTGGGCCGGCTGGAGCCCTTTGCCAATGGCAACTGGAAGGTGGAGGCAGATGACTTCGCCATCCAAGGCTTCACTCCGGCGCGCAAAGGCAAGGGCAGCACGCTGACCATGCAGTTCAAAAAACCGCATGAGGTGGTCGGCAACCATATCGCCAAGTATCAGGCAATGAAGCTGGCCAAGATGTTGATGGCCTATGATTTTGACCGTCGGTTGAACCCCTTTGCCGAGTTGGGCGGCTTCATCTTTACCTTCATGGGGGATGGCAAACCGGGCACCGGGAAAACCACACTGATCCAGATGATGGCGGGGTTGATCAATGACTACTGCCAGGTGGCGGGCTATGCCTTTCGATATCAGAACCTGTCGACCGACAACATTGACAGCTATCAGGGCAAATCCGGCCAGAACGCCAAGGCGTTCATCAACAATATCATCGATCCGCAGGTCATCGGCTTTGGCACCATTGACGACATTGACCAGCTGGCAGGCAAACGCGGGGATCGGCAGTCTTCGGCGGGGCAGCTGGAAATCACTGCTGTCCTGATGGAGAGCTTTGCCGGCGCCAATACCGTGGTGCGGGGCAATTGCACTTTTGGCATGTTCTCAAACTATCCTGAAAACGTGGATGATGCCCTGCGTCAGCGGGCGGGTGCGCGGTTCCTGGTGGACGGGCCGCAGACGCGGGATGATTACATCGACATCCTGTCGCTGCTGATGGGCAAGAACCACGACATTCCCTTGGGCGATCACACGCTGTTTTCAGCGCAGGAGATCAAGAAAGCCGTGGCGCAGAGCTTTGAGGCGCACGCCAAACCACAGGAGGCGGGGCTGCTCAACGTCTTTGACCGGGTGCATGCGGAGGTGGGTGATCTGGACACGATCGCCAAAATGGGGCGCTATCTGAAGGCCATTCAGGAAGCCGATGAACGGTTTACCGGCCGCGCGATCAAGAACATCACCGATGCGGTGAAGGTGCGGGCGATGGACTTTGAGCTGCCCGATGAATGGATGGAAAACCCCGAGATCTTCTTGTTCCGCCCTTACGAGCAGAAGAAGCAGATGATCGAGGAGCTGCGGGTGCCGATCACCACTGAAATGGTCCTGCAGGAGATCAACCGCTACGCTGACAGTGAGTTTCGCTACGCCGATAAATCCGATGAGGTGGCGATTGAAAACATGGTGCGGGACTATGGCCGCACCGAAGAAGCCAAACGCCGTTATTTGGAGAGCAAGGGGTGATCGTCCTCGACTCCATCGGCTGGGTGAACACCGGGTTGCCCTTGTTGGTTCTGACGACGCTAGCGGTGGTG
The DNA here is from genome assembly GCF_963691685.1 of Thalassovita sp. Lineage (GTDB taxonomy): Bacteria > Pseudomonadota > Alphaproteobacteria > Rhodobacterales > Rhodobacteraceae > Thalassobius. The sequence goes on along the minus strand of NZ_OY829290.1, from coordinate 4,159,149 downwards.
CTGCCGCGCTATCTGGTGGATCGGCACACCCGGTCTCATGCCAAGGTGGCGCGGGGGATGCTGGCGGTGCTGGTGTTGTTGTTGCTGGCGGGGTTCGTTTTGTCGATGGTGGTGACGGGAGCGCGTGGCTTTGACGCCGAAGCGCATCTGCTGGCCAACCCGGGGGAGGGGTTCGGGATGCACGCCCGCCTGTCCCTGTTGTCAGGCATTGTCTGGGCACCGATTCTGGCGCTGGTCTGGTTTGGGCAGGCTCAGGCGGTTGAGGACCGACGCGGGCGTGACATGGTTTTGGCGGATCGGGAGGGGAAGTGATGAAACAGAGGGCCGCGACCGAGCTGGAGGGCGCTTTGAAACCTGTTTGGGACATGAATGCGTGCCTGCCCCGGGACGTCATAACAGGGTCGAGACCGAGCCATCGCGCCCTCCTGGGGGAGGTCGGGCGCGGCCCGGCGATGCCGGGCGGGGAGATCATCAAATGACACAAGTTTCGCTGACAAAGGAAACCACATGAAACGCCTGATCGAAGCCGGCCTCATGTTCGGCAACCTCATTCACATTTCCAGCCCCGCCTTGGTCGAGCGCTATAACCGCGCGCTCACCCATCTGACAGGGCAACGCACGGACCTCAGTGATTTTCACATCGACATCGCGGGTTACTCGCCTGAAATCGGCGATGAGCTGGGCGATCACATGTATCTCAATCAGAACGGGGTGAACCGGCAGTTCATCCTGCTGACCACCCAGCAGAAAACGGCACCTTTGCTGAATGTGCAGTTCTCGATGAACCGCTCTGTTCTGCGTCAATTTATTGAGCAGAATGAAAACCAGCTGTTTGCACTGACCACGCGGGATGCGGTCGCCGGGGAGCTTCTGAACTCGGTCTATAGTCTGGAATCACCCCAGCAGCTGTTTGACATTCGTCGGATCCGGATTGAGGCGGACACCACCGCAGGCACCCTGCGGCAGGCGCAGGCACTGGGCGACAAGATTGACCAGTTCATGGGGGAAGAAGACGCCTGGTTTGATGATGTACTGATTGCCGAGATGATCACGCTGGCCAAAAAGACCGGCGATGTCACGCGCAATCCGGTCACGTTGGATCTGATGGAGTTCAGCCCGGAAAACTATTGGACGGCGCACTTTGGCGGGCTTTACGTGTTCCGCGGCATGGATCACCCGGCGGTGATTTCCCGTGGTGAGAAAGAGGATCTGGGCAAACTGCCGATCAAATACGTCTTTGATTTCAATGACCGCAATCAGGTGGCGAAGTTCCTTGATTACAATGATCTGGTCGAACCCATTGTGAAGGCACGGGGTGTGGATGCGGCTGCGATCCTGCGGCAGAAGATGGATTTCATCGTGGTGGATGTGGCGCAGGATCGTGGCATCGACCTGACCGGGGCCACCCGCCGTGACATCCGTGCCCTGGCGCGCGATCATGCTGCGGATCTGCCTGAGGAGTTCCACGGGTTGCAGTCACTGCTGCGCTGGGCGGAGGCCGAGGGCAGCTGGCCCAAAATCACATCCGACAATCCGGCCTATTTCTACACGCTGCGCGCGGCCAATCATCCCGACCGGGATCTGGTCAACATGCTGCTGGCCGAGCTGAGCCCCAAAGACATGCGTCAGTTGTTCATCTGCCACAAAGAGGCGTTTTACAGCGCCTATCAGGGCTGGAGTGAGACGAAAAAGGGCTATGTGGTTGATTTCCTTACCCGAGAGTACCAAGTGGATAAGGCCGGCACCCGCGCGGCCTTGTTCGGCCATGATGCGCCGCTTGAGGTTGCTGAGGCCGCGCCCGAGGATGATCTGATTGAGCGCGTTGGCCCGTGGTCTGCGCTGCGGCGCGGGCAGGCAGAACCACCGCGCCGCCCTGAAAAGCCGCGTGGCCCCTGGGGTTAAAGCAAGAGGAGGAGAGACATGTTTCCACTGGCACGACTGGCGTTTTTTGGCTTCATCGTTTTGACCATCCTCTATGTCGGTGTTTCGATCTATTCGCGGCTGGTGCGCCGCAGCAAACTGGCCAAGCAATGGCAGGAAGAGGGGGGCGTCGGGGACCGCGATGCCTTCATTCGCGAGGGGCTGGAAGACTATAACGACAGCTTCCGTCGCAAGTTGATCCTGTTGATTTACATTGTACCGGTGGTACTGGTCGCCGTGACCGTCTATCTGGTGAATTTCTACTAAGGGGGACCATCAACATGGTCTATTTGAAATGGGCGTTTCGGGTTGTTCTGTTGACCCTTGTGGTGGGGTTCTTCCACTACACCTTGCCGCAGCATGATATTGCCCGGGTGACTGACACCTATGAAAAGCGGATCGATTTTGGCGAAAACTCGATCTTCTGGGCGGCCTCGGATTCCGGCAATGCGACCACCACCGTGAACCGCGATGTGTTCTTCATTCAGGCTAAATACCCAAATGATCGGGTGATGGTCTATCGCAACGAAGACACCGGTTGGGGCTGGCCGCCTTATTTCAAGTTCGACACCTCGAATTTGCAGGCCGAGGCGGCGGATCTGAAATCCAGCGCAGACGCGCCGCAGTGGGTGGTGATCAAACACTACGGCTGGCGCAATGAGTTCCTGTCGATCTTCCCCAATGCGGTGTCTGTCCGTACCGCAACCGGACCGGATGAGCGGATCATCCCCTGGCTCAACATCGTGATCCTGACGCTGTTTGCTGCGGTGTTCTGGGCGATTTACGTGCGCTGGCGGCGGTTCCGTCAGGCGCGGATTGATCCGGTGCTGGAAGATATCGGCGAAGGCTATGATGCGGCCTCAGACGCGCTGGCGGATCGGCGCGGCCGGGTTAGCCGCTGGCTGGACAGCTGGCGCAGCAAGAAGTGATGGCCCAGAACGGATGGCCAAGAGCTAATGGAATGGGGGCTTTGGCCCCCTTTTTGCTGTTTGGTGCGATCAAGCGCTGACGTCAGCAATCGCCTGCGCGATGCGCGCCACGCCTTCAGCGATGCGGTCTGACGGGATGGAGGAATAGGCCAGCCGGTAATGATTGCGCGGGGCCTGCGCGCCGGTGAAGAACCTGTCGCCGCTTTCGATCAGAACACTGTCGGCCTGTAGCTGCTGACGCACCTGCTCCATATCCACACCCTCAGGGGCCTTCATCCAGAAGCTGGAGCCGCCAAAGGTGCCGCTGCCCGCAATCGTCAGCCCGTGATCCAGCAGCGCGGCCTGCATCACCGCGCGGCGTTCCGCCAGCAGGCGCGACATGCGTTTGATCTGGGCGTCATAATGGCCAAGGCGCAGGAAATAGGCGGCGGTCCGCTGGATATGGCCGGGGGGATGGCGCAGCACATTGGCACGCAGGGCCCGCGCCTGCCGGATGAACGGCTCTGGCCCCACGAGGTATCCTAGGCGGAGCCCCGGAAACAGCACCTTGGAGAAGCTGCCGACATAAATCACCCGGCCATCGCCATCGAGGCTTTTGAGCGCGGGCGAAGGGGGCGACAGGAAGGACATCTCAAATTCGTAGTCATCCTCCACCACCAGCGCGTTGCGCGCGCGGGCGGCGGCCAGCAGGGCCTCGCGCCGGGGGCGTGGCATGGTGGCGGAGGTGGGGCATTGATGCGATGGCGTGGTGAAGATCACATTGCAGGCCTCTGGCAGCGCGGCGGGTGGCAGGCCTTCGGCGTCCACATCCACCGCGGTGACGTCACAATCGATCTGCGCCAGCGTGTCCTTGAGCGGCGGATAACTGGGGTTTTCCATTACAGCGCGCCGCCCCGGCCCAAGCAGCACCTGCGCCGCCAACCATAGGGCGTTCTGCGCGCCCATGGTGACCAGCACCTCCTCAGGGCGGGCCATGATTCCGCGCCGGGGCAGGCTGTGGCGCAGGATAAACTCCACCAGTTCAGGGTCATCCTGATCGTAGTAATCCGTGGTCAGCGCGGTGAAGTCCTTCTGCCCCAGCGCCTGAATCGCGCAAAGCCGCCAATGGGCGTGGTCAAACAGCGCCGGGTCCGCCTGACCGTAGACAAAGGGGTAGCGGTAGCGCGCCCAGTCCGAAGGCCGCCCCGGCACCACAGAGGAGGTGATCTGACGGCTGAGCGCCTTGTCCCAATCCACCGCTTCGGCGGCGGCGGGCAGTTCCGGTTCGGGCAGCGGTTCTGGCGCATTTTCCGAAACGAAATAGCCCGATCGATCCCGCGCCGCGAGGTAGTCCGAGGCCTGTAATTCGGTATAGGCCAAGGTCACGGTGATCCGGCTCACCCCCAGATGGGCCGCAAGTTTGCGCGATGAGGGCAGCTTTTCCCCCCGGCGCAGGCGGCCTGACAGGATGCCTTCGGCGATCATCTGCTGGATCTGTGCCTGCAGGGTGCCCTGTGCATCGGGTTTCAGAAAGAAGGTTTCTACAGGGATGGCCATAGCCGCAGTCTAGATTGGCCTTATCTGGGGTTCAATCTGGATCTACCAGAGGCATCTGCACCAAGGGGGTTGCTTCGGAATAAATAAAACCATAAAACTAGTTTTATCGAATCATATTGGAGAGAGCCATGAATCTAGAAGTGGCAGCAGGCGGGTTTTCCGCCATGGGATCAGAGGCACGGCTGGAAGTGCTGCGCCTGTTGATCCGCGCCGGTGAGGCCGGTCTGACCGTGAGTGAAATTCAGGAACGGTCCGGCATCGCCCCCTCAACTCTTGCGCATCACCTGAAGTTCTTGGCGGCGGGCAATGTTGTGACCCAGGAAAAGCAGGGCCGCAGCACCATCACCCGCGCAAATTTTGACCACCTGCGTCTGCTGGCAGATTACATCCTGTGTGAATGCTGCGCTGACGCACCACGAAAGGCAGCAAACGATGGCTGATCTGACACAAAACCCATCCCGCAACTGGGGCACGCTGCTCTCTGCTTTGAAAACGCCCTGGGCCGCAATTGTGGTGATCCTGGCGCTGGTGGCGCTGCTGGATCCGGCCAACCTGCAGGGCACCATCTCCTTTGCTGGTGCGGCCCTGTTGAGCACCGGGCGCTATATCCTCTTTGCTGTTTTCCTACTGGCCTACCTGAAAGCCACCGGGGCTGAGGTGTTGGTCGCCAAAGCTTTTGAGGGGCGCCAAACCCGGATGATCCTGTTTGCCGCGCTGTTTGGCGGATTGGCACCGTTTTGTTCCTGTGAGGTCATTCCGTTTATCGCTGGTTTGCTGGCCCTTGGCGCGCCCTTGCCAGCGGTTATGGCTTTCTGGCTGTCCTCTCCGCTGATCGATCCGCCGACCCTGCTGATCACCGCGGGTGCATTGGGCTGGCCTTTTGCAATTGGCAAAGCGGTGTTTGCTGTTGGTCTGGGCCTCTTTGGTGGTTTCCTGTTGCGGGCGTTGATGTCTGGTGGCGCGTTCCAGAACCCGCTGAAGAAAGAAGAGAAAAAGAGCTGCGGCAGCTGCTGTTCCGCCCCCAAGATGGAGGGCAAGCCGGTCTGGGCCTTCTGGAAAGAGGCAGAACGTCGGGTGAAATTCCGCCAAGAGTTCGGTTCCAACGCGCTGTTCCTGCTGAAATGGCTGGCACTGGCCTATGTGCTGGAGGCGCTCTTGGTGACCTATGTGCCAGCGGATGTGATCGCCACTGTGGTGGGCGGCGACGGCGTGCTGCCGATCGTGACCGCGGCCTTTGTGGGCATGCCCGCCTACCTCAACAGCTATGTTGCACCGCCGCTGCTGGCTGGCCTGATGGAACAGGGGATGAGCGCAGGCGCCGCCATGTCCTTCATGATCGCGGGATCTGTCAGCTCCATCCCGGCCATGGCCGCTGTCTGGTCGCTGGTCAAACCGCAGGTCTTCGCCACCTATCTGGCGCTGGGGATCAGCGGGGCGATCCTGTCGGGGATCCTGTTCCAGTTGATCTGATCCCTGCCACACTGATGAAACAGAAAGGGCCGCGCATTGCGGCCCTTTTTGCTTTGGGGTCTGAGCCTAAGGTGTCAGCCCACCGCCAGGATCAGCCCGGCAAGGGCGGTGCCGCCACCAAGGATACGCAGGGGCAGGTCCTGGCGCTGCAGCAAAGCGCCGATCAAGGTGCCGAACCCGTGCAGAACGATTGTCGCCAAAAGGAACCCGGCGCCGTAGGGCAGGGCCTCGGCCGCGCCCAGTTCGGTGCCATGGGCGTGACCGTGGAACAGGGCAAAGCCCGCGACGGTCAGGATCGCCCAATATGCGGCAGGGCGCAGCGCCAGTGCGACCAGAAACCCCAGCACAACCGAGGAGGCAAGGATCATAGGCTCAACCGCGGGCAGGGGAACACCCGCCAGCGACAGGAGGAACCCCGCCAGCATCGCGGCCACAAAACCCAGCGGCACCGACCAGATCGCCCGGCCGCCAATCTGCGCCGCCCAGAGGCCTACAACGATCATCGCCAGAATATGGTCCAGCCCAAACAGCGGATGGCTGAAGCCCGCCAGCACAGATCCGTGCTCCGCAGGGTCCATATGCGCCAGCGCGGGGGAGGCGAAGGCTGCGATTGCGCCGGCCAGCGGCAGGCCGGTGAGGCGGGTGAGATTTGTCATGTCGGATCCTATCTTTGGTCATCCGGGCATCCCGGGTTGGGTCATGCCCTTGTTTAGACATCCTCCAAAGCATGGCTCGGGACCGGGCGCAATGCTGCCCGGCCCTTGCGTGGGCATTTTCTGGATGCAGCGGTCAGTCGCGCGGCTTTTCCAGCTGCCAGGTCAGGTGGGATCGCACCATCGGCCATTCGTTGGACAGGATCGAATAAACGGCGGTGTCCCGCAGGGTGCCATCTGCCATTCGCATGTGATTGCGCAGCACCCCATCCAGCTTGGCCCCCAGCCGTTCGATGGCACGGCGGCTTTGGTGGTTGATGAAGTGAGTGCGAAACTCCACCGCGACACAGTCCAGATCGTCAAAGGCATGGGCCAGCAGCAGACGTTTTGCTTCGGTGTTCAACGGGCCGCGCTGGACCTCGGGCGCATACCAGGTGGACCCGATTTCAACCCGTTTGGTGGCTGCGTCGATGTTCATATAGGTGGTCATGCCCACGGCCTTGCCCGCCGGGGTCAGCACGGTGAAGGGCAGCATGGAGCCTGCGGCCTGCAAGGAAAGGCGGCGCTCAATCTCCGCTTTCATCCCGTCGGCAGAGGGGATCGAGGTGTACCACAGCCGGTGCATCTGACCGCTGGCGCTGGCCGCCTGCAGGGCGTCGTGGTGGTCCATAGACAAAGGGGCCAGCACAACGTGCTGCCCCCCTAAGGTTACCGGTGTCGGCCACATCAGCCAAACACCTGCGTCAGCGCCTGATCAACCGTGTCGGTGATCTTGTCCACGTCTTCTGCGGTGACGATCAGCGAGGGTGAGAAACACAGCACATTGTTGCGCCCGGGAACCGAGCGGTTAGATGCACCGATGATCACGCCCATCGCGCCACAGGCGGCCACAACGGCGCCAACCTGCGCCTCATCCACCGGCTCTTTGCTGTCGCGGTCTTTGACCAGTTCCGCACCCAGGAACAGGCCCTTGCCACGGACGTCACCGATCACGGCGTGCTTTTCCTTCAGCGCTTCAAGGTTTGCAAAGAACCGCTCGCCCATCTTCTCGCAGTTTTCCAGCAGGCCCTCATCTTCGATGATGCGCATGTTTTCCAGTGCGGCCGCCGGGCCACCGGCGCAGCCGCCGAAGGTGGAAATATCGCGGAAGTGATCCAGCTTGTCCGACGGGTCCGATTTGAAGCAGTCAAAGACTTCCTCGGTCGCGACCATACAAGCGATCGCCGCGTAGCCCGAGGCCACGCCTTTGGCCATGGTCACAAAGTCCGGCTGGATGCCGTATTGCTGGTAGCCAAACCAGGTGCCGGTGCGGCCAATGCCACAAACCACTTCGTCGATGTGCAAGAGGATGTCGTACTTTTTGCAGATCTCCTGCACGCGCGGCCAGTAGCCTTCGGGCGGGGTGATGACGCCACCGCCGGCGGTCACTGGTTCCAGGCACAGCAGGCCGATGGTGTCCGGGCCTTCGCGCAGGATCACATCCTCAATCAGGTTGGCTGCAGCGATGCCGAAGGCCTCGCCTTCCAGATGGCCCAGCCCCAGTTCATCCTTGCGGTATTCCATGCAATGCGGCACCCGAACGAAGCCCGGCGCGAAGGGACCATACTGCAGGTTCCGCTCATCTTGACCGCCCGCCGACATCGTCGCCAGTGAGCTGCCGTGGTAGTCACGATCCCGGTAGAGGATCTTGTTTTTCTTGCCGCCATATCTCTTGTGCGAAATCTGGCGCACCATCTTGAAGACCTTCTCATTGGCCTCAGATCCGGCGTTGCAGTAGTAAACGCGGCTCATGCCCGGCATCTTCGAGATCAGCTTCTCAGCAAACTTGGACCCGGGGATCGAACCCGCCGCCTGCGCGAAGTAGCACATCTTCATCAGCTGTTCCTGCACCGCATTGGCAATGCTTTCACGGCCATAGCCAACGTTGACGGTCCAGACCGCACCGGAAACGGCATCGATGTATTCTTTGCCGTTCTGGTCCCAGACCCGCATGCCTTTGCCTTCGATGATGATGCGCGGCTCGGCTTCTTCAAAGGGTTTGTGTTGGGTCAGGTGATGCCAGACGTGGGCGCGGTCTGCGTCAACCACTGCCTGAATATCGTTGTCACGGGTGCCGTCCATGGGACTGTCCTTTCTTCTTAGGGGAGGGCCGTTGGGCAGGCGTGTCGCTGACCTTGGGCGTTGGCGTTATTGAACGGGGAAATCCTGCGCTTGCGTAGGTCCAGATTGGGAATGCGATTAGGGCCAAATTTGAGTTGTGGGGTGCAGTGCCCATGATGGGCCTTTTTTGCAGGAGATTGCGCAGCACGCGGGCGCTTTGCGCTTTTCTTTACCCAGCGTCGTTTCTAATGTTCGCGCAAACAGGAGGGGCCCTTGGAACACCGCGCATTTTTGACCGAACTGTTTGATGCAGCCATCGCTGCCGCAGATCCGAAGCTGGCATTGGCGGCGCATTTGCCGGAAAAACCCAAAGGCCGCACGATTGTGATCGGCGCGGGCAAAGGCGCGGCGCAACTGGCCGCAGCCTTTGAGGAGCTTTGGGGGGAACCGGTTGAGGGCACGGTGGTCACCCGCTATGGCTACGCCTGTGAGACCCAGCATGTGACCGTGTTGGAGGCTGCGCACCCGGTGCCGGATGCGGCTGGTCTGGCGGCGTCTGAGGCGCTGTCTCAGCAGGTTCAGGGCCTGAGTGCGGATGATCTGGTGGTGGCGCTGGTTTGCGGTGGCGGCTCCGCCCTGCTGGCGGCCCCGGCTGAGGGGCTGAGCTTTGCCGATGAGGTGGCGTTGAATGAGGCGCTGTTGGCCTCGGGTGCGCCCATCGGGGCGATGAACGCTGTGCGCAAACAGGTGAGCGGGATCAAAGGTGGCCGGCTGGCCGCGGCCTGTGCGCCGGCGCGGGTGGTGTCGTTGGTGGTGTCCGACGTGCCGGGCGATGACCCTGCGCAGGTGGCTTCGGGGCCGACGGTGCCGGATCCGGTGGGCCGGGCCGAAGCACTGAAAGCGGTGGTCGATTATGGCATTGCTCTGCCCGATGCAATCGCGGCCCATTTGGCCAAGGCGCCCGAAGATGCCCCGCAGCCAGACGATCCGCGATTTGCCCGCAATGAGGTGCATGTTGTCGCCTCCGCCGCGATTTCCCTTGAGGCGGCTGCCGCGAAAGCGGAGGCCGCAGGTTGGCCAGCGGTCATCCTGTCAGACGCCATTGAAGGCGAAGCGCGCGAAGTGGCCAAGATGCATGGCGCCATGGCCCGCGAAGTGGTGCGTCGCAACCGCCCGTTCAAGGCACCTTTGGTCATGCTGTCGGGTGGGGAAACCACCGTGACACTGCGCGGCAAAGGGGGCCGGGGAGGGCGAAACAGCGAATTTCTGTTGTCGCTGGCGATGGAATTGGATGGCGTGGCTGGCGTCACAGCGCTGGCGGCAGACACCGATGGCATCGATGGGTCTGAGGATAACGCCGGTGCCTTTGCTGATGGCACCACGGCTGCTGCGATGCGTCAGGCCGGGGTTGATCCGGCGCAGGCGCTGGCGGGCAATGATGCCTACACGGCCTTTGATGCCGTGGGGGAGATCTTTGCCCCCGGCCCAACCGGCACAAACGTGAATGATTTCAGGGCAATCTTGATCGAAGGCTGACGCGATAGCAGTCCGAAGTTGGCCGCAACCCTATTCGGTGTTCAGAAGAACCGCCTCAACCCGGCGGTTTGCTTCGCGCCCTTCCTCGGTCAGGTTTGGTCCGCGTGGCGCCAGGTATCCCATGCCCTCGGCGTCCAACTGCGCGGATGAGACACCATGGACGGCAATCAGCCGATCCCGGACCGAGGCGGCCCGGCGTTTGGACAGGTTGATGTTGCGCTCCAGCGTGCCGAGGGCATCGGTGTGGCCGACCAGCGCCACCCGGCGTGAGGGATCGGCCTTGAGGTACGCCGCCAAACTGTTGAGTGAGGCAAAGGGCCCGGCCCCCAGATCGGCTGATCCGGTGGCAAAGGACAGATCCTCCAGCACCACATGTCCCTGCGCCTGCAGGTGCGGCACGGTATCGCTGGCGATGTCACTGTTGGTCAGACGGGCGACATCCGGAACCTCGGCAGGACCCTCAGGTGTGTTGGCGGCAATCACCCCGTCGGTGTCTGCCGCATCCGTCACCCGGATCATCTGGATGAACCCGGTGTTGGCAGATCGTGACACCAACAGGCCCAGATGATCCTTGTCGCCGTTCTGCGCCGCCAGAAACCGGAAATCGCTCAGGTCCACATGCATATCAGGGGCGGGCAGCACCTCGGTCTCAAACCGGAAGTCAAAGCCGCCGCAGGCCTGCGTGTCACAGGAAAAAAGGATGGTGTAGCCCAACGCTTCCAGCTGGGTCTGCAAGGGATCCAGCAGCTGCAGTGAGGTCAGCCCCTGCGACGCCACCGACCAGCTGCCGCGATGCACCAGCCCCTGAAGGTCCAGCACCGGCAGCTGGCCATCGGCAAAGGTACCGACGGGCAGGGCGTAGCTGTCCAGCTGGCTGGTCTGATCGCGCAGAACCTCACTGCCGACGGGCAGCTCCAGCGTCAGGCTGGTGGCCATCGCGGGGGCTGGCAGCGCCAGACAGGTGAGGAAAGCAAGGGTGCGCATTGTGTCTTAGCCGCGGTTTTGGGCGTGGTATTCCGGGTTCGGGCGCATGTCCAAGGACGAGGCCACCCGGTTGGTCATGTTGTAAAAGGCCGCCGTGTTGGCTATGTCCCAGATATCGCGTTCGCTGAAGCCAACATCGCGCAGCACCTGACGGTCGCTTTCCTCAATGGTGGCGCTGGCCTTGGTCAGCTGGACCGAGAAATCCAGCATCGCGCGCTCACGAGCGGGCAGGTTGGCAACACGGTAGTTCATCACCAACATCTCCCCCAATGCGGGGTTACCTGACAGTTCACGCACCGCCGCGCCATGGGCGGTCAGGCAGTAAAAACATTTGTTTTCAGACGAGACCACAACCGCGATCATTTCCCGCTCAAGCTTGCTGAGGCCGCTCTCGGCCAGCATGATGTTGTTGTAAAGCGCAGTGAAAGCGTTGAGCTTTTCAATGTCAAAGGCATGCGCCTTCAGCACGTTGGGCACCAATCCCAGTTTGTCCTGACAAATGTCGAAATACTTTTGTGTTTGCTCTGGCAGCGGATCCACCATCGGCAGATCAAGGGCGGTGGGCATGTCGTCTTGGCGGCTCATGTTGGTCTTTCGTGTTCGGTTACAGGTCATCGCCATGTTTGCGGTAATGGTACTGTCCTGCAAGAGACATTCCTAAACTGGAATAAAGCGCATTGGCGCCTTTGTTCGCTTGGGTGCAGACCACAGACAGATGTGACGCCCCATTGTCGCGCGCCCAGAAGGCGGCGAGCCGCATGAAATACCGCCCCATGCCCTGTTTGCGCTGATGTTCCAGCACCTCAAGCGCATGCACCATGGCAATGCCGTTGTGTATCGCGACAAACCCGGCACCCGCTGGGGAATCGTTCAAACGGCCCAGCAGCGCGGTCTTGGCCCCTTCGGCGCGGTGCATCACCTTGATACGGTCCGGACCGATGCCGCCTTTGGCCCAGATGTCCAGCTGGATCGCCAGCGGTTCCCAAACCTGAAAGGCGGTGACGGGGGGCGGGAATTCGGTGGCGATGTCATCCACGGTTGCCACCCAAAGGTTTACCGGATCCACAACCTGATAGCCGTTTTCAGCCAGCAGCTGATCCAATGCCTCATCGCCCTGGCGGATCTGGAACAGGCGGGGCTGGTTCAAGGCCTGCATCGCGGCCTCTGCCGCAGGCAGGTCAGTGGCGGTGAAAGGGGCCTTGGCCACTGTGGCCGAGACCCGCTGCCCGCCACCCTGACCATCCCGGATCAGCCAGGGGCCCACGCGCCGTTCGGTGGCGGCCGGCCAGGTGCCGTCAATCACATCATAAAGCGCATTTGCATCGGGCATCATGTGTTCATCGCCTCGCTCAGCGCGGTCATCGCCTGATCCAGCTGCACGCCATCCTGGCCACGGATCACGATATTGGTGCCATAGATGCCGTTTTGGCTGAACGGATAGGATCCGAAGGACAGATCTGGATAGGCCTCAGCCAGCGCGGTCAGCGGCGCGGCAATGTCACCTTCGCCACGTTCCACCCGCAGGCTCTGGCTGAGGAGCGGTGCCCCGCCGGTGAGCGTGGGCAGGATGGAGGCCACCATCGTCTGGAAAATTGTCGGTACCCCGGCCATGACATGCACGTTTTCCAACGTGAATCCGGGGGCGGCAGAGATTGGATTGTCAATCAAGGCCGCGCCATCCGGGATACGCGCCATGCGCAGACGGGCCTCATTCAGCTCCTGACCTGACCGGTCATAATGGGCCTGCAGAATGGCGCGGGCATCGTCACGCACGCCAATGGGGGTGTCAAAGGCTGCGGCAATGCATTCTGCAGTGATGTCATCATGGGTGGGGCCAATCCCGCCCGAGGTAAAGACATGGTCATAGCTGGCGGCCAGTGCCTTGACCGCGCTGGTGATCGCCTCAGCCTCGTCTGAGACCATGCGCGCTTCTTTCAGGTCGATGCCGTGTTTGGTTAGCTCATTGGCAAGGTGGTGCATGTTGCTGTCACGGGTGCGCCCCGACAGGATTTCATCCCCGATCACCAACATGGCGGCTGTTGGATTTTGCATCATGCCTCTCCTTCCTTGCGAAATCTTTTCCCCCGGTATAGGCGCGAGATATGCGCTTTCCTACCCCTCTTGTCCCCGCCCGGCTGATCCGTCGCTACAAACGCTTTCTGGCCGATGTGATTTTAGACGATGGCCGTGAGGTGACAGCCCATTGCGCCAACCCCGGATCGATGATGGGGCTGGCCGAGGAAGGCATGAAGATCTGGCTGGAGCCAAACGACGATCCGAAGAAAAAGCTCAAGTTCGGCTGGCGGCTGGTGGATCATGAAAACGGCCATTTCACCGGGGTCGATACCTCGGTGCCCAACCGCGCCCTGAAGGCGGCTTTAATGGCGGGCGAGGTGCCGGGCCTTGAGGCACCCGAGGTGCGGCCAGAGGTGAAATATGGCGAAAAGAGCCGGATCGATTTCCTGCTCTCAGGCGCTGGACCGGACTGTTATGTCGAAGTGAAATCCGTGACACTCTGCCGTCAACCGGGGCTGGCGGAATTTCCCGACAGCGTGACCGCCCGCGGGCTGAAACACTTGGGCGAGCTGACCAAAATCGTCGAAGGTGGCCAACGGGCCGTGATGCTTTATCTGGTGCAGCGCACCGATTGTGACCGGGTCAGCATCGCCGCTGACATTGATCCAGCCTATGCGGCGGGGCTGACACAAGCGGTGGCCGCCGGGGTCGAGATCCTGTGCTTTGATTGCGCGATCACGCCTGAGGCGGTTGAGGTCGGCAAAGCGTTGCCATTTGTTCACGCCTAGCCCCCTTCTGCGGCTGCCTCTGGTCCTCAGGGGATAAACACCCTAAATACGGGTGAAATGGTTTTTGTGAAAAGGGTGATCCCGTGAACGAGACGCATCAGGGCCGTATTACACGCGACGGTATCCGCATCCATCAGGCTGCGGATTTTGCTGGCATGCATAAAGCTGGCGCGCTGACGGCCAAGATCCTTGATGAGATTGCCGAACATGTCTTCCCCGGCCAAACCACCGGTGAGATTGACCGGATCATCGAAGAAAAGGTGAAAGAGGCTGGCGCCACCTCGGCGACCATCGGCTACAAAGGCTATCAGCACGCCAGCTGCATCTCGATCAACCATGTGGTCTGCCACGGCATTCCCGGTGAGAAGAAGCTGAAAGATGGCGACATCCTGAACATCGACGTCACGGTGATCGTGGATGGCTGGTTTGGCGATTCAAGCCGGATGTATGTCGCAGGCAAACTCAGCCGCAAGGCTGAGCGTCTGATCCAGGTGACCCATGATGCGCTGTTCAAAGGCATCGAAGCGGTCAAACCCGGCAACACCTTTGGCGACATCGGCCACGCCATTCAAAGCTACGCCGAAAGCCACCGCATGAGCGTGGTGCGTGACTTCTGCGGCCACGGTCTGGGCCGGGTGTTCCACGCGCCGCCCAACGTGCTGCACTACGGCCGCCCCGGCACCGAAGCGGTGCTGGAAGAAGGCATGTTCTTTACCATTGAGCCGATGATCAACCTGGGCCGTCCTGAAACCAAAGTGCTGGCGGATGACTGGACCGCCGTGACCCGCGATAAATCGCTGTCAGCGCAGTTTGAACATTCCATCGGCGTGACGGCAGACGGGTTTGAGATCTTCACCCTCTCCCCCACCGGCCGCTTCCACCCCACCTACGGCTGACGACCCTGGGTCTAGGGCGTCATAATGGGTGGCGTCGAGCCCCCAGGCATCGGGGTAAATGCGACTCATGAGGCAATTTAAGGCCCAAGGCACAAAGGACGCTTTGAGCCCTCAGAGCCGGATGCTGTGCTCGGCATCAATGTCGGCAATGCCGCAGGTAGCGGCTTCTGATATCGTTGCAAAAACTGGGCAGAGGTTAGATCGGTAGCTCCAAAGTTGCCTTTTCAGTCGAAACGACAATTGATGTGCGGAACTTACGAACATTCTTGTCAGCAAAGAAAAACCGATGGGTGAAACGTTCGTAATCCTCAATGTCTTTGGCGACGACGACCATCAAGAAATCTGCATCACCGGCGATGCAATAGAAGTTGGTCACCTGCCTGTCTTCGCGCGCCTTTCTTTTAAATGCGCTGATCTGATCCAGACGGTCACGTTCAAGTTCGACGGACACGATCGCAGTGATACCAAAACCTAGCTTTGTTCGGTCAAGAACGGCCACTTCTTTCTGGATGACGCCCTTGTCGCGCAGAACCTTTAGCCGTCTCTGCACCGATGCCGTGGACGCCCCGGTGTGGTCCGCCATGTCCTGAATGGTTGTTCGTGCGTTTTGCTGCAGCAATGCCAGCAGCTTATTGTCCAGCTGATCCATGATCGACTTGCCTCACTTTTTCTGGAAATTTGATTTTGCAAGATCACTATATATCAATTTACACCGTTTATCATATCACAATAAAAATCTAATTTGAGCGCCATGAAACACGGTGCTCTTGCAATTCTTCCCTTGGCTGCTGGCGCAGCTGTCTATGGCTTCGCTTTTGGTTTGTTGGCTGCTCAGGTTGGCTTCCCATGGTGGGGCGTCACGCTGATGAGCGGTATGGTCCACGCTGGATCTTCCCAGATTGTCGCGGTTGAGCAATTCGCTGGATCCGCCTCTGTGCTAGGTGCGGCCTTGGCAGGCGCGGCACTGAACCTGCGCTACATCGGTATTGTTGCGTCCTTATCAGAGATTCTAAGTGGTCTTTCGCTGCGAATGAAGCTGTTAACAATCCACATTACCGGTGATGAAAACTGGGCACTGACGATGGCAGAGCGTGCAAAAGACCCGGCGATCGGTGCTCGTTTTCTGATCGGTTCTGGGCTGGTGATGATTTGCGTCTGGACCGTCTCGACAACGCTTGGAGCAGTCGCAGGATCAACCCTGCCAAACCTTGAGCAGTTTGGTTTGGGCTTTGCGTTTACCGCTGCGTTTATCGCAATGGCCAGAGGGTTATGGCGGGGGTATGCAAATCTGCTCCCATGGTCCGCCAGCTTTGTCACAACAATCGCAGCCGTATCACTGGGAACACCGAAAGCCTATGCGATCGTCACCGGGGCTATATGTGGCCTCGTCATCTCCCATCAGCTTAGAAAGCGAGGAAAGACCCCAAAATGACTATTTCTTATTGGCTGCTGATCCTCGTCCTTGCGATTGCTGCATTCACTATCCGTGTTCTCGGTCTCTTTGCAGGAGATGCGATCAAGTCGTCGCGTTTCAACTGGGTGTTGGATGAGTTGCCCGGCCTTATTGTCGTCTCACTGGTGGCATCTTCATTGGCTGGCCAACCTCTGGGAACGTGGGTTGCCGCTGGCGTTGCTCTGGCCGTTGCATATTTCACAAACCACGTCATCTTAACGATGTTTGTTGGTGTTGCAGCTTTTGGACTGCTTCTCTGGCTCGGCGTGTGAATTGCTGGAAACCCAACGCGAGTTTTAACATCTCAGACAGTCGCATCGATTGCTAAATGGCCTTTACCCTAAGGCGTACCAAATAGCGCAATGGGCGGGGGTGTGACCCCGCTTTCTTACCTCCCTCTCCTCAGGGCCGGCGTGTCCGGGGCTACTTGGCCTCGGGGAAATGCACTGCCTTACGGTAGAGGTGCCAACTGGCGTGGCCCAGCAGTGGCATCACGAAGATCAGGCCAAGGAACAGTGGGGCTGAGCCCAGTGCCAGCAATACGGCGATCATGGCGCCCCAGGTGAGGGTGACGGCTTTGTTCTCTCTGGCTGCCTTCAGCGAGGTTGCCACGGCAACCGGCAGGCCGACCGGGCGGTCCACCAGCATGGGGAAGGCGATGAAGCCTGTGGCCAGCACCGTCAGCGCAAAAAGGAAACCAACCGCATTGCCAAAGACGATCATCTGCCAGCCCTCGCCCGTGGTGAAGAGAAGGCGCAGGAACTCAACAGGTCCTGCCGGGGCGAGGCCGCCCAATGTCTGGCTGTAGATCCAGGCCGCGGCATAGAGCCAAATGGCGTAGAGTACGATCAGATAGAGGCCCAGCGTCATGATCGGCGCGAACCTTGGGCTGCTCATCAGCATCAGCGCATCGGCCCAGCTGGCGCGGCCCTCGGCCTGTCGGGTGCGTGACATTTCATAAAGGCCGGTTGCGGCCAGTGGCCCAAGCAGGGCAAAGCCCGCCGCGATGGGGAACAGCAGGGGCAACAGGGCCTGCTGGAAGGCGAAGAAACAGAGGGTTAGCCCGACCAGCGGATAGATCACCGCCATCATCAGAACATCGCTGCGAAAGGTGGTGAGGTCATCAAAGCCTTCGCGCAGGGCGTCCCACAGGTCGCCAGTACTGAGTTGCCTGACTTCAGGCAGTGCCATGTCCTGGCTTGCCATCGCCTCGGATCCATGAGCGATCATTGCGCCCGCCCCGGTGACGGCGCCAGCGCCCCAGCTGAGCGGGTTTCCAATTGTTTTGACCATTTTGATCCTCCCTTTTCGGTGCGGCTGCCACGATTGGGGCGGGCAGACCGGTTGGGGTTGGGCAGGTCCGGGGCAGCTGCTGCGCGCAGTGCCGCGGGGTGTCGCGTGTTGCGATCAGGCCGGATCAGCGTGCCCGGGTCACTCACGGTGGCGAGCGTTGTGTCTGGCCTTGGTGTTGTTAACCTTAGCACAAAAGCCCGAAAAAGCGGCGCTGCCTCCCGGCAATGTGATTGCGCTGTGACAGTTCCGGCAAGGCGGAAACGATAACGGGCTTAGGGCTTGCGATCCTCAAACCCCTTTATATAAGCGGCTCGAAACGTGGTCTTGCGGCCGAAACCGGCCCGAAACTTGCTGAACAGGACAAAACTTTGCACCCCGGTCGCCCCTGGCGCGGTCCGGAACGGAGGGCCGATGATGCTGCTATCCAACTACAAACACGAATGGTTCGGAAACATCCGCGCCGACCTCTTGTCCGGCCTGGTGGTCGCACTGGCCCTGATCCCCGAGGCGATCGCCTTCTCGATCATCGCGGGTGTGGACCCGAAGGTGGGGCTTTATGCGTCCTTCTCGATCGCGGTGATCACCGCCATTGTCGGCGGTCGCCCCGGCATGATCTCAGCAGCCACAGCGGCGACAGCCGTGTTGATGGTGACGCTGGTGAAGGATCACGGGCTGCAGTATCTGCTGGCGGCAACCGTGCTGGCGGGCATCCTGCAGGTCGGCGCCGGGCTGTTGAAGTTGGGCTATGTGATGCGCTTTGTCAGCCGCTCGGTGATGACCGGCTTTGTGAACGCGCTGGCGATCCTGATTTTCATGGCGCAGCTGCCTGAGCTGATTGATGTCCCACCGCTGACCTATGTGATGGTCGCGGCCGGTCTGGGCATCATCTACACCTTCCCGCTGCTGACCAAATCGATCCCGTCGCCGCTGGTCTGCATCGTGGTTCTGACCGGCATATCGCTGGCGCTGGGGCTGGATCTGCGCACGGTCAGCGACATGGGCGAACTGCCCGATACGCTGCCGATGTTCCTGATCCCGGACATTCCGTTGAACATGGAAACCCTGATGATCATCCTGCCATACTCGGCTGCGGTGGCGGCTGTGGGTCTGCTGGAAAGCCTGATGACCCAGAACCTAGTGGATGATCTAACCGATACAACCTCGGACAAGAACCAGGAATGCATCGGCCAGGGTGTTGCCAACATGGCCACCGGCTTCATCGGGGGTATGGCGGGGTGCGCGATGATCGGTCAGTCGATGATCAACGTGAAATCCGGGGGTCGAGGCCGCCTGTCCTGCTTCATCGCGGGTGTGGTTCTGCTGATCCTTGTTGTGTTCCTCGATGACATCGTGGGGCTGATCCCGATGGCCGCGTTGGTGGCAATCATGATCATGGTTTCGGTCGGGACCTTCAGCTGGTCCTCCATCGCGAACCTGCGCGAACATCCGGCGTCTTCGTCCATTGTGATGGTGGCAACGGTGGTCTTTGTGGTCTTCACCCATAACCTGGCCATCGGTGTTCTGGTTGGTGTGCTGCTGTCGGGCATCTTCTTTGCCTGGAAAATCGCGCAGCTGTTTGCCGTCACCAGTGACCTGTCGGCAGATGGGCGCACCCGCACCTACACCATCCACGGCCAGTTGTTCTTTGCCTCGTCCGAGGACTTCATGAAGGCGTTTGACTTCAAAGAAGCGCTGGAGAAAGTGGTGATTGACGTCAGCCGTGCCCACATCTGGGACATTTCGTCTGTTGCGGCCTTGGACATGGCTGTGCTCAAGTTCCGTCGGGACGGCGCCGAGGTGGAGATCATCGGCATGAACGAAGCATCGAAAACCATTGTTGATCGTCTGGGGGAGCATGACAAACCCGGCGCGATGGACAAGCTCTTGGCGCATTGAGGGGGCTGACATGAGCAAGAAAATCTTCGCATTGGTGGATGGGTCTGCTTATTCCGAGTCGGTCTGCCATCACATCGCCTGGATTGCCGGCCGCATTGGCGCCTCGGTGGATCTGTTCCACGTTCTGGGCCGCCGCGATGCGGGTTCGGATGATCTGAGTGGCAACCTGCGCCTTGGTGCGCGCACCAAGATCATGGGCGAACTGGCCGAGCTGGACGCACAGCGCGCCAAGCTGGCGCAGGCGCAGGGGCGCGCGATCCTTGAGGATGCGCAGGCGATCATCGAAACCGATGGCGTGGCTGAGGTGCGGCCGCACCTGCGGATTGGTGACATTGTCGAGTCGGTGGAAGAGCTGGAAGGCGACGCCGATCTGATCGTGATCGGCAAACGCGGTGAGAAGGCTGACTTTGCCAAGCTGCATCTGGGATCAAACCTGGAACGTGTGGCGCGTGCCACCAGTAAGCCTGTGTTCGTGGCCAATCGTGAGTTCAAACCGATTGAGAAAGTGTTGATCGCTTTTGATGGCGGTGTCAGCGCGATGAAGGCTGTTGACTATGTGGCGCGTCATCCGCTGTTTGCCGGTCTGGCCTGCACGGTGGTGACCGTTGGCACCCCGTCCGATGCAGTGTCAAAAGGTCTGGAAGACGCCAAGGCGACGCTGGCCGCCGGTGGCCATGAGGCTGAGATCAAAGTGGTTGAGGGACAGCCCGAAACCGCCCTGGCGGAGCTGATTGAGGCCGAGGGGCATGACATGCTGGTGATGGGGGCCTATGGCCATTCGCGGATCCGCGCGATGATCATCGGGTCCACAACCACGGCGATGATCCGCACCTGTAAAGTGCCGGTTCTGCTGATGAAATAATTCGGTGATATTGCTGGATGGAAAAAGGGGCCGCTGAGGCCCCTTTTTCATGTGTTTCTATCTGGTTAGAGCGCCACGATCTGTTTGCCGGTGTTGCCCCCGCCCAGCATCGCCATAAAGGCAGCCGGCGCGTTTTCCAGCCCCACGGCCACATCTTCGACAAAACGGATGTCGCCACCGGCCACTTTGGGCCCGACCTCTTTCAGGAAGTCCCCAAAGCGGTGGAAGTGATCGGTGATGATAAAACCGTGCACATGCAGGCGCTTCACCAAAATGGTCCGCCACAGTTTGGGCAGCTGGTCCACCTCACCGCCCTGATTGGCCCCCAGCGCCCCGGCGTTATACCAGGCGATCATGCCGCACAGCGGGATGCGCCCGCCAACGTTCATTAAGGGCAGCACCGCCTCCAGCACCTTGCCCGCGACGTTTTCAAAATAGATGTCGATACCATCCGGGCAGGCCTCCGCCAGCGCGGCGCGCAGGGCTTTGGCGTCACCAAAGGCGCGGTGATCCAGACAGGCGTCAAAGCCGAAGGTTTCGACCGCCATCTGGCATTTCTCGGTGCCACCGGCGATGCCGATCACCCGCAGGCCCAGCGACTTGGCCAATTGCCCAACCATCGATCCAACCGGTCCGGTTGCGGCAGCAACCACCAGCGTTTCGCCGGCTTTCGGGCGGCCATATTCCATCAGTCCGGCCCAGCCGGTGAAGCCAGGCATCCCCAAAACCCCCAGCGCGGCGGTCACCGGCCCATGTGCGGGATCCAGCTTGCGCAGCTCCTTGCCCGGCAGGCAGCCGTGGCTGGCCCAGCCAAACATGCCAAAGGCGATGTCACCGGGGGCAAATCCGGGATGGTTTGAGGCGATGACTTCACCCACGCCGCCGGCCTCCATCGTGCCGTTCAAGGGCACCGGGGCCGCGTAGGACTTGGCATCATCCATACGCCCCCGCATATAAGGATCGAGGGAGAAGTGGCTGAGTTTGACCAGCACCTCACCGTCACCCGGCACCGGCAGCGGGGCGGTTTCCAAACGGAAGTCTTCGGCCACCGGCGCACCTTCGGGGCGGCGGGCCAAAACGATATGCTGCATCTCGGTCATTTGGGGCTCTCCTCTGGGGCTTTGGTGCCTGTGCGGTAACGGAAGGTGCCGACGCCGCTGGCAACCGGGTTGCCATGTTCATCAGATAGCAGCGCTTCGGTAAAAAACACCTTGCGGCCACCACCGGTTTTGCGGGCTTCAACGATCAGCCGCTCACCGCGGGCTTGACCTAGGTAGTTCACCGTCAGCGATAGGGTCATAGCCATCTGCGGATTGTCCGGGTCACCAGTGTAGCAGCCCGAAAAACCCATGGCCGTGTCGATCAGCGTTGCATGCACGCCGCCATGCGGAATGCCGTAGCGGTTGCCGTGCACCTCAAGGATGGGCATTTCCACACGGGCATAGCCCTGCTGCCAATCGGTGATTTCAAATCCAAGGTGTTTTTGCAGCGCGTAGGGGTCTTCGCGCAGGGCGGGGTCAATCATGTCTGGTCCTTCACTTCGCCGCATCCAGCCCGTGCTGGGCAAACAGCGGCACATAGGCGCCAAAGGCCTTGGCGCGGCCGGGGTCTGAGGCATTGCCATCAAGCGCCCGTTTGTAAACGCCCTGCAGGATCGCCGCCATGCGGAAGAAGGCAAAGGCCAGATAGAAGCCAAACCTGTCGATGCCCGGCAGGCCGCGGCGCTGACAATAAAGGTCAATGAACCCCTGATCACTGATCAGCCCTTCGGCGCTGCGATCAACACCCGCCAGCCCGCGACCTTCGCCACCGGGGGGCATCTGCCACTGCATGATGACTGCGGCCAGATCGGCATAGGGGTGGCCGGTTGTGCTGAGTTCCCAGTCCAGAACGGCCAGACACTGCGGCCCGTCTGCGGCAAACAGCATATTGTCGATCCGGTAGTCGCCATGCACCAGCGTGCGCTGCCCGTCCTCTGCCGGGACATTGCTGTCGAGCCAGCTGATCAGCTCCTCCATCGGGGGGATCTGATCGGTTTCCGAGGCGCGGTATTGTTTGGTCCAGCGGTCGATCTGACGTCGGTAGTAATTGCCATCAGGCCCGTAGTCCGACAGGCCCACCGCACTTAGGTCAACGGAATGGATTGCAGCCAACACCCGGTTCATTTCTTCGAAAATCGCCAGGCGATCAGGCACGGCCACATCGGGCAGCCGGGGGTCGTTGAAATGGCGGCCTTTGATTTCTTCCATCACGTAGAAGGCTGACCCGATCACGCTGTCATCTTCACACAGGTGATACATCGCCGGCACCGGAACATCACTGCCCGCCAGGGCCTTTTGCACCCGATACTCCCGCTCCACCGCATGGGCGGATTTCAGCAGCACGCCGGGTGGTTTGCGGCGCAGCACCCATGAGCGATCCGGCCCACTGAGGCGAAAGGTGGGGTTGGATTGGCCCACTGCAAACTTCTCGGCCTGCAACGGGCCTTGGAAGCCATCGATATGCTGGCTGAGGTAGGCCGTGACGGCCGCTAAATCCAAATCCGCGGTGGTGCTCATCTTGGGCCTCCCGGCGCTTTTGTCATTCCAGGTCAATCGTTCCAGGTTAGTCGTTCCAGGGCAGGGGCAGCCCACGGGCCGCCGCAGCCATGCGGGCATATTTGCGGGTCTGGGCAAAGGCGTGATCCATCACCTCGGCCCCGGCAGGATCCCGGATCTGATCCATCGCCCCCAGCACAGCCTCAGGGGTCAGCGCCTCATCGGTCAAGGCCACACCGGCGCTTTCGCGGATCTGAATCTCGGAAAAGCAGCCGGCGCCGGCACCAAGGATCATCTTGGTCGGGGCGTCACCACTGACCAGCGCCAGCACACCGGGGGTGATGGTTTCCGGCTGCAACAGGGCCAAAACATCCTCGGACAGCAGGCTTTCGGTCATTCGGGTTGCTGCCGACGGGGCCAGCATATTGGCGCGGATGTCGAACTTGGCGCCCTCGATGGCCAGAACGTTCATCAGCCCCAGCATGCCGGATTTGGCCGCGCCATAGTTGGACTGACCAAAGTTGCCATACATGCCCGAGGCCGAGGTGGTGAAGACGATCCGCCCATAGCCCTGCGCCACCATATGGGGCCAGACCGCATGGGCACAGTTGGCAGAGCCCAGAAGGTGCACATCCATCACCGCCTGAAAATCGGCCATCTCCATCTTGGCAAAGGTCTTGTCGCGCAGAATGCCGGCGTTGTTCACCAAGATGTCGATCCGGCCCCAGTGGGCGATCACATCGGCCACCATGGCGCTGACCTGATCGGCGTTTGAGACATCGGCGCCGTTTGCCATTGCCTCACCGCCCATCGCCTGGATTTCGGCCACCACTGCCTTGGCGGCATCCGATCCAGATCCGGTACCATCCACCGCGCCACCCAGATCGTTGACCACAACCTTGGCGCCACGCGCCGCCAGTCCCAGCGCATGGCTGCGGCCCAGTCCGACACCTGCGCCGGTTACAATGGCCACCTGGCCGTCAAATCTCACGTCAGTCATTCGTCCTCTCCGAAATAGAACCGTCCCAGCCAAAGCGCGACGAGGGCAGGGCGATCCTGGCCTTCGATCTCAACCGTCACTTCGCTGGTGGTTTGCACCTCACCCGGGCGCATCTCGGCCACATCGGCCAGTTTGAAATGGCCCCGCACACGTGCGCCGACAGGCACCGGCGCGGTGAAGCGCACCCGGTCAAAGCCATAGTTCACGCCCATCTGCAGCCCGCTCATTTTCGGGTAGCCCTGCAGCATCATGGCCGAGAGCAGCGACAGCGACAGAAAGCCATGGGCAATCGTGCCACCAAACGGGGTCTCGGCAGCGCGGGCCGGATCCACATGGATGAACTGGCGGTCCTCGGTAACCTCAGCAAAGGTATCAATGCGGCTCTGGTCGATCTCAAACCAGTCTGAGGTGCCCATGTCCTGGCCTTTGCTGGCCAGCAGCGCGGCTTTGGTTAGTGTTGTCATCCGTACCTCCC
Source organism: Thalassovita sp. (assembly GCF_963691685.1). Classification (GTDB taxonomy): domain Bacteria; phylum Pseudomonadota; class Alphaproteobacteria; order Rhodobacterales; family Rhodobacteraceae; genus Thalassobius. Next base: position 4,134,805 of record NZ_OY829290.1, on the reverse strand, counting down.
TCTGAGCGGTCGTCGGTCTGCGCTTGGTCAAGAGTTTGACGGCAGCGGTCATCTGGTGGGGGAAACAGGCACGCAATTGGGCCGCTGTGACGGCTCAGGGGCCAGTCTGGGCGCAAATCCGGTGCAAAGCAGCGCAGGGCGCAGGGCGGCATCCACCCCTCCCAAGAGTCTGCGCCGATCAGCAGGTTAGGCGCTGCACCAGGGCGGAACAAGCAGCGCAAACCAACAAGACGTAACGTCGCAAAGTGGTGTTTTCGGCCAAAGAGCAACCTGCGATTTTCACTTCGTTTTGCCCTGTCAAAGAAAAATCCTAGGCGATCAAAGGGACTTGGCCCTATAGTTTCTTACGAATCAGTTTCCTGCGAAACGGGGAAGGGAGGAGCCCTGTTTCGCCAACTCCTGTACTCAGGAGGGGTGGCACCCGGTTGACGGCGGTCGACCGGGTGCATTTATTTTGCATTGTCATCAAGTTTTAGGGGCGTATTTGCGCCGGGGCAGAGCAGCCTGACGAGATCCCCGTCAGGCCGTTGATTTTGACAAACAGCCGCTAGCGCAGATCTGGCAGCACATAGTCCGCCATCCGTTTGCGCAGTGTCAGCTTGGAAATCTTGCCGGTCGCGGTCAGGGGCAGATCCTCAACCCAGATCAGATCATCGGGCAGCTGCCATTTGGCAAAATGCTCAGCCATATGGGCGTGCATGTCATCCAATGCAGGGCGGGCCTCCCCCGCCGGGACGGCGACCAGAACCGGCCGTTCATCCCATTTGGGATGGGCAATCGCAATCGCGGCACAGTTGGCAATATCGGGATGCGACATGGCGGCATTTTCCAGATCGATGGAAGAAATCCACTCCCCACCCGACTTGATCAGGTCTTTGGAGCGGTCCTGAATGGACAGGAACCCGTTCGGGTCCAGCGTGGCGATGTCACCGGTGCCAAACCAGCCATCCTGATCCATGGTGGCTTGGGTCGCCTCATCGTTTTTGAAATACCCTGCGACCACGGTGTTGCCGCGCACAAACAACTCGCCGGCCGCTACGCCGTCATGTGGCTGGGCTTTGCCATCCTCATCCACGATTTTCATCTGCACGCCAAAGGCGCGGCGGCCCTGCAGGCTTTTCTTGTCGATCATCTGATCAAACGGCAGATCCCGCACCCAGCTGGGCATATGGCCATGGGTGCCGATCGGGCTCATCTCGGTCATGCCCCAGGCGTGGCCCACGGCAACACCCAGCTTTTCCAGTGTTTCGATTATCACCCGCGGGGCGGCCGACCCGCCCACCACCAGATCGCCGAAACCTTCAGGTTTGCGGCCCTGTGCCTCAATCTCGGCCAGCAGCCCCATCCAGACGGTGGGCACGCCCCAGGCTGAATGGACCTTTTCCGCATCCATCAGTTTGAACAGGCTGGGCCCATCCAGCGCCGCCCCCGGCATCACCATGTTCAGCCCCAACAGCGGCGCGGTATAGGGCAGTCCCCAGGCGTTGACGTGGAAAAGCGGCACAACGGGCATCACCGCGGATCCTTCGGGCATGGTGGAACCCAGGCAGGTGCAGATCATCATTGCATGCAGCACTGAGGAGCGGTGCGAATACAGCGCGCCTTTGGGATTGCCGGTGGTGCCGGAGGTGTAGCACAGGCCCGAGGCGGTGTTTTCATCAAACTCTGGGAAGTCGAAATCGGCAGGATGTTCGGCCAGCAGATCCTCATAGCACAGCGCGTTGAGGCTGTTTTCCGGCATATGCGCCCGGTCGGTCATCACCACATAGGTGATGTCACCCGGCAGCTGGTCCTGCACCGCCTCAAGGATCGGCACAAAGGTTGTGTCGACAAAGATCAGGCGATCCTCGGCATGGGTGACGATGTAGATCAGCTGCTCGGCCGACAGGCGTGGGTTGATCGTGTGACAGACCGCCCCCATGCCAGAAACTGCATAGTAGAGTTCAAAATGGCGGTAGCCGTTCCAGGCCAGCGTCGCAACGCGATCCCCCATCTGCACGCCCCAGGCCTGCAGGGCGTTGGCCAGTTGCTGCACCCGGCCCAGCGTTTCAGCATAGGTCTGGCGATGCACGTCACCTTCGGTGCGAACCGAGATGATGCCAGCCTGCGGATATGCCTCGGCGGCGTATTTCAAAATGTCGCTGATCAGCAGCGGACGATGCATCATCATGCCCAGCATGCGTACCTCCCATATGTCTCCCTGAGGAGGAGCCTAGCGCGCGGCGGGATCATTGCAAAATCCAATTTGTCAAAGGACGGAGCGTAAGTTTCCACAAAAACAAGGGTTTGGCGGCGTGGGCCTGTAAAACGCTTGATCAGAGGTGGCCTGAACGGCAGCCTGACGCGGTGAAGAGAGGGAGAGAGTTGATGAAATCGGTGCAGTGCAACGCCTTTGGACCGCTGGCAGATCTTGTTGTGGCAGAGGTGGCCGAACCAGTGCCAACAGGACGGCAGGTGGTCATCAAGGTGGAGGCGGCAGGGGTGAATTACCCTGACGGCCTGCTGGTGCAGGGTCTTTACCAGATGCAGCCCGAGTTGCCTTTTACCCCGGGAATGGAAGCCGCTGGTGAGGTGGTCGCGCTGGGGCCGGACGTGAGCAATGTGAAGATCGGTGATCGGGTCGGTGCGGTGCTGCAGCTGGGCGGATATGCCGAACAGGCCGTGGCGGACGAACGCGCGACCTTCCCCATTGGCGATGCGGACGCGGCGGAGACCTGTGCGCTGCTCGTGGCCTATGGCACCTCGCATCACGCGCTGAAACAACGCGCAGCCCTGCAAGCGGGCGAGACGCTGGTGGTGCTGGGAGGGGCCGGGGCAACAGGTCTGGCGGCCATTCAGATCGGCAAGATCATGGGCGCAACAGTGATCGCGGTCTGTTCCTCGGCCGAGAAACAGCAGATCGCCCGGGACGCGGGTGCAGATCATGTGATTGGCTATGACGCTCTCAAAGAAGACATCAAACGCCTGACCGATGGCAAAGGTGCAGATGTGGTTTTTGATGTGGTGGGCGGCGCTGCATTTGACGCCTGTTGCCGGGCAATGGCGCGCAATGGCCGGTTGCTGATCATCGGCTTTGCCAGCGGTGAGATCCCGAAATTCCCGGTCAACCTGGCGCTGGTCAAAGAATTTGCCCTTGTCGGGGTGTTCTGGGGCAATTTCACCCGCGCGGAGCCAGCCGTCTACGCCGACAACATGCAGGAGCTGATGGGGTGGTATCGCGGCGGGCAGATCAAACCGCTGATCGAAGGCCGCTACGCGCTGGAAGAGGCTGCGCAGGTACTGGAGCGGATCCTCAATCGGGGCGCGGTGGGTAAATTGGTATTGGCGCCCTAACCATCGTGTAATCAAGCCGTAACCAAATAGGGCGCGCCATGCGGCGCGCGCTCGATGCCTCGTCCTTCGCCTGCGGCGGCGTCCTCGGGTTGGGTGTTGAGCGGGGGAAGGTGCGGGCAAAAAGATGCCCCCTGCAAAGTGGGGCCAAGCAGGGGGCCTCTCCGTTTGCGGATGGTGTGTGTACCCAGAACCGCAAACGAAGCCTCAGGTGATTCTGGTTAACAAAACCTTTCCATGGTCTGAAAACCTCGGGGTCCGACTGGCTTGAACGTCAGTTTCACCGGGGGGTTACCGTGGGATCAGCTCCATCTCACCCGGCCAGCTGATGCGTTGGTTGAGTTTGATGATCTTCTCAGCCCCGGCGGCCAGCGGGAAGGTCCAGGCGAGGACGCCGCGCCGCCCGTCGAGGTCTGTCTCGCTGGGCTCGGGCAGGGTGCTCCAGGTGATTTGCAGATCGTCCTGTTCGCCGTAGGGCACCCGGTCAATCAGGCGCATGTCCCAGGCGCGGTTGGTCAGGTTGTCCACGGTGATCCGGATCGCTTCGGTGCGGTCGTTGGATTTCGACAAGATGCCACGGTCGCCCTGATTGCGCGTGACCTCACGGCGCAGCTGCAGGCCGTCGATAGGGCCAAAAGGCAGGCGCAGATCATCGCCGGCGGCCAGCATCGGCTGATCAAAACGGCCGACCAACTCCCCATCCAGATAAAGCAGGGTTTCAGGTGAGGGCAGGATTTCTTCGCCGCTGTCGTTCAGGATTTTGGCAGTGAGGAAAGCGGTCTGATCGTAAAGCGGTACCGCCGTTGCCTCAATCGTGGCCTCAAAGCTCAACGTGCCCAGCGACAGTTTCGCGGCATCCGCCCCGGTGGCAAGGCTGACGGGCTGGGGGTAGGGGTAGGTCAGGATCAGCCCGCCGGCCAGCGCCACGGGCGGCGCCATGACCACGGGTTCGGCTTCGGCCACTTCCATCATCGGGGCGGCCATATCCGCAAATGCGGGGGCCGCGGACTCAGATCGCACTTTGGCCAAGGGGCGGTGCGGTTCCACCAGTTGGCGGAAATCGCTGTAGACCTGACTGGCAGCAACCTCACCACTGGGTTGGCTGGTGGAGAGGGTCAGCGCGACATCCTGCCAGTTTTCACCGGAATACTGTTCGACCAATGCGCCGCGATCGAGCTGCAGCATGCCGCTGTCAAGCGTGAGGGAGGCATCGTTGACCGGGCGCCAGCCGGCGGCATCGATGAAATAGCTGATTTCCAGCGTGGCTTCACTGGCGGCGGAGGCACTGGCGGCGACCTCCACCAGTAGCACCTCACCCTGACCGCGCACCAGCGCATCCAGCGCTTGCTGCGCCTTATCGACCGCCTGTTGCAGCTCTGGCAGATCACGCGACAACTGGCGGGCTTCGGCATCGGCCTCCAACACGGCCTGACGCGTAGCGAAGGTTTCTTCGCCCATCATCCGGGCGATATCGCGCAGGTCTTCGGCGCTTAGGCCTGAGAGCGCATCGCTTTTGGTCAGACCGCGCAGGAACCCGATGGCGGTGTCCGCCGCTTCTTTGCTGAGGTGCAGGCTGCGGATGTCATCCTGATGGGCCTGTAACTCCTCACGTGCGGCCTCAAGGCGGCGTTCGGCGGCGGCGCGGGCGGCATCTTCGACCTCGGCGCGGGGGGGCACAAAGTCATCGCGCAGGGTGACGGCCCCCAGCTGCGCACCGGTCAGCTTGGCCCGGATCCCATCAAGCGCCACGGTTTGGGGCAGATCCAGGACCTGCAGCTGGTGACTGCCAGCGGGCAGACCAAACTGGGCGGTGCGGGTTACCTTGGCGCCGTTGGGATAGACAATCACATTGGAAATCTGACTGGTGAGCTGAAAGGTCTCAGCCAGCGATACGGTGGGCAGCAAAATAGCGGGTAGCGAAGCCAGGGCGGTGCTCAGCAAAAAGGGAAGGGCGCGCATGAAATCTCTCCTGATCAAGTGCGACCATGGTGAAACCCTGCACCCCCTAAACGCAAGAGGGCGCCCATCGGGACGCCCTCAAGTGGTGATAATCAGCCGATGGATCAGCCTTTTTTCAGAACCTCACGGCCCAGCAGCTCAGCGATTTGTACCGCGTTCAGGGCAGCGCCCTTGCGCAGGTTGTCGCTGACGCACCACAGGTTCAGGCCGTTTTCAACGGTGACGTCCTGACGGATGCGGCTGATGAAGGTGGCGAAGTCGCCGACGCATTCAATCGGGGTCACGTAGCCACCGTCTTCGCGCTTGTCGATGACCATCAGGCCGGGGCTTTCGCGCAGGATGTCGCGGGCTTCATCTTCGTCCAGGAACTCTTCGAATTCGATGTTGATCGATTCCGAATGGCCAACGAAGACCGGAACGCGCACACAGGTGGCGGTCACTTTGATCGCGGGGTCGACGATTTTCTTCGTCTCAGCGATCATTTTCCACTCTTCCTTGGTGTCGCCGCTGTCCATGAAGACATCGATATGCGGGATCACGTTGAAAGCGATCTGTTTGGTGTAGACCTTCGGCTCCACTTCCTGGCCGGGGACATACATGCCCTTGGTCTGGTTCCACAGCTCATCAATTGCATCTTTGCCCGAGCCGGAGACCGACTGGTAGGTCGACACCACAACGCGCTTGATCTTGGCGCGATCATGCAGCGGCTTCAGCGCCACAACCATCTGCGCGGTCGAGCAGTTGGGGTTGGCGATGATGTTTTTGTTTTTGTACTGGTGCACGTCCTGCGGGTTCACCTCAGGCACGATCAGCGGGATCTCAGGATCATAGCGGTAGAGCGATGAGTTATCGATCACCACACAACCAGCTGCTGCCGCTTTCGGCGCGTATTGCTTGGTTGCGGTCGAGCCGACAGCAAACAACGCGATATCCCAGCCAGTGAAGTCAAAGGTGTCCAGGTCTTTGGTCTTCAGGGTGGTATCGCCGAAGCTTACTTCGGTGCCTTGAGATTTGCGGCTTGCCAGCGCAACGATCTCGTCAACAGGGAACTGGCGCTCGGCCAGGATGTTCAGCATTTCGCGGCCCACGTTGCCCGTGGCGCCAACGACGGCGATTTTGTAGCCCATTTGGCTCACTCCTTAAGGTTTGGACAGGGCGCTCTTAGCGCAGCAAACCAAAGGAAAAAAGGGGATTCGCGCGGATGTGATGAACTATATTGTATCGAAACATCGCCCCTTTTGCGGTGGGGCGGGGGGATTTGCCCGCTGGACCGGCTGCGAATTCTGCAACAGCGGGATAGGGTTGCGCCCGTTTCACAGTAGGAAAGGGCGCAACTTCGTTGGCTTTAGATGCAGCGGCCGCCGTCCACTTCCATGGCGACGCCAGTGACCATGCCAGCCTCATCCGAGCAGAGGAAACAGGCGGCATTGCCCATGTCCTCTGGGGTGGAGAAGCGACCGATCGGGATGGTCGACAGGAACTTGGCGCGAATCTCAGGCGTGTCTTCGCCCATGAAGCTGGTCAGCAGCGGGGTTTCACCGGCCACCGGGCAGATGGCGTTCACGCGGATGCCCGCAGGGGCCAGTTCGACGGCCATGGTTTTGGTCGCGGTGATCATCCAACCTTTGGAGCTGTTGTACCAGTTGAGGTTCGGCCGCGGGCTAAGGCCGGCGGTGGAGGCAACGTTCAAAACGGCGCCTTTGCCCGCTGCCTTCATCAGCGGTACGGCGTGTTTGGCGGTCAGGTAGACCGATTTGCAGTTCACCGCCCAGACCCGGTCAAATTCATCCTCGGTGACCTCTTCCATCGGTTTGGGCAGATGGGTGATCCCGGCGTTGTTGACCAGAATATCGATGTCGCCCATCTGCGCACGCGCAGCGGCGACCATGGCGGCGACATCGGCGTCTTTGGACACATCCACCTGCTGGGCGATGCCACCCACCTCGGCGGCCACGTCGCGGGCCAGATCCATGTTCAGGTCAGCGACCATCACATTGGCGCCTTCCTCAGCAAACTTGCGTACAATCCCGGCGCCAAAGCCGGATGCGCCACCCGTTACGATGGCGGTTTTGCCTGCCAGTCTCATGTTGTTTCTCCTTCCTCCGCTGGCGCAAGGCGCAGCGTCTCCAACTTGTCTTTGATATCCTCGGGGATGGCGATGGCGCGGCGCGCCTCCAGATCCATCAGCACTTTGGTAAATCGGCCCTCAAACACCAGCTGCTCTGACCCGTCAGACCGGCTGCGGTAGATCCGGTGGCGAAACACCATCGACTTGGTGCCGGTCGACAGCAGCCCGGTGCGCAGATGGATGCAATCGCCGGGCAGCAGCTCGGCCTTATATTGCGCCTGCATATCCACCACGGCGATGCCCAAGCGTCGGCCCCCCAGGATATTGTCCCGGCCCAGCCCGACATGGTTCATCATGGCAAAGCCCGAGTCTGAGACATAGGCGATGTAGCTGGCGATATTGGCATGACCCAGTGTATCACATTCGCTGGCCGCAACCACGCGGCGGCCTGTTTCGATCTCAGCCATCTGCGTTACCCGTGAAAGGCGGCGACGGTTTTCAGGGTGGTGAAGCCATAAAGCGCCTCAAACCCTTTTTCGCGGCCATGCCCTGACTTGCCGATGCCGCCAAAGGGCAGTTCCACCCCGCCCCCGGCGCCATAGTTGTTGAGGAAGACCTGACCGGTGCGGATCGCTTTGGCCAGACGCATCTGGCGGGCGCCGTTCTGCGACCAGACCGAGGCGACAAGCCCGTAATCGGTGCCATTTGCGATGGCCACGGCTTCCTCTTCGCTGTCAAAGGGAATGACGACCTGCACCGGGCCAAAGATTTCGTCCTGCGCCAAGGAGTGATCAGGCGCGACCCCGGCAAAGAGGGTGGGCTGCACGTAATTGCCGCCATCCGGTGCGTCCTGCAGCACGCCTTGCGCCGCCGTTTCCAAATCCTTACCCTGATCAAGGAAGCCGGAGACGAGCCCTTTTTGTTTGGCCGAAATCAGCGGCCCCACGTCCAGATCAGACATCGCCTGACCAACACGCAATTCGCCATAGCGGGCCGCCATCCGCTCAACCACCTGATCATAGACCGAACGATGCGCCAGAATACGGGACGAGGCCGAACAGGTCTGGCCCGCGTTCTGAATGCCAGCGTTCACAAGGAAGGGCAGCGCCGCATCCAGATCGGCATCTTCAAACACCAGCTGCGGGGATTTCCCGCCCAGTTCCAGCGTCACCGGAATGACGTTCTGCGCCGCCGCCATCTGCACCTGCACACCAGTGCCCACCGAACCGGTGAAGCTGACGTGATGCACGCCAGTGTGGGCGCTCAGCGCCGCGCCCGCCTCGGATCCTAGCCCCGGCACCACGTTCAGCGCACCGTCGGGCAGGCCGGCTTCTTTGGCGAGATCGGCAAAGGCCAATGCGGTCAGGCAGGCATCCTCGGCCGGTTTCAGCACACAGGCGTTGCCGGTGGCCAGCGCCGCGCCGACGGAGCGGCCAATGATCTGCATCGGATAGTTCCACGGCACGATATGGGCGGTCACCCCGTGGGCTTCGCGCATTGTGTAGACGGTGTAGCCGTCCAGATAGGGGATGGTTTCGCCATGCAGCTTGTCAGCAGCACCGGCGTAGAACTCCAGATAACGGGCCAATGCGATGGCATCCGCGCGGGCCTGTTTCAGTGGCTTGCCCACGTCCAAGGCTTCGATCCGGGCCAGATCCTCCACCCGGTCCAGCACCAACTGACCCAACCGGTACAGGATACGGCCGCGTTCAACCGCGGTAACCTTGCCCCAAGCGCCCTGCCAGGCCCGGTGCGCCGCGTCCACGGCGGCGTCAATATCCGCCGCACCACCGCGGGCAATCGCGCCAATCTCTGCCCCGGTGGAGGGGTTTGAGAGCGGCAGCGTCTGGCCAGAGGCAGGGGCCACCCAAGCCCCATCGATCAGGCATTTTTCGGGGTCAAACCACAGGTTCAGCGCATCGCTCATCATCTTGTCCTTCGTCTTATCGTCTCACGCAACATCGGCCGGCAACACAGGCGCGGCGGCGATCAATTCTTTGGTGTAGTCATGCTGCGGCGCGTCAAAGACCGCCTGCGTTTCGCCCTGTTCCACGATCTCACCGGATTTCATCACCAGCACCCGGTCGGTGATCGAACGCACCACTGACAGATCGTGGCTGATAAACAGGTAGGTCAGCCCAAATCGGTCCGACAGGTCCGCCAGCAGGTCCAACACCTGCGCCCGGACCGAGACATCAAGGGCTGAAACCGCCTCATCCAGAATGATCAGATCCGGTTTGATGATCAGCGCGCGGGCAATGGCGATCCGTTGACGCTGGCCACCGGAAAACTCGTGAATGTATTTATCAAGGTCATCAGCAGTGAGGCCGACGCTCTCCATCGCTTCAACCATCGCATCCTGCAATGCCCGTCCTTTCGGCGGCTGGTCCAGCAGATGCATTGGCTCACAGATCAACCGGCTGACCTTCCAGCGTGGGTTAAAACTGCCATAGGGATCCTGAAACACCACCTGCATACGGCGACGTACGGCGCGGTTTGGTTTCTTGCCGCTGAAGACCGGCTGACCGTCCAGCAGGATTTCACCGCCCTGCACCTCTTCCAGTCCCAGAATGGCGCGGGTCAGGGTGGATTTGCCACAACCAGACTCCCCCACCAGGCCCAGGCTTTCGCCCTTGCGGATGTCAAAACTCACACCTTTCACGGCCTGCAGTTTGCTGGTTTTGCCCAGCCAGCCATTGGCATGCAGCGTGTATTCCCGCACCACATCCCGCACGCTGAGCAGCGGCTGGTCCTGCGCGGAACCCTCACGGTCCGGCACATGGGTGGAGGCTGCCAGCAGCGCCTTGGAATAGGGGTGCTGCATGTCGCGGAACAGGGTTGCTGCCGGGCCACTTTCGACTACACGGCCTTTTTGCATGATGACATTCTCATCCGCCAGATCGGCCACCACCGCCAGATCATGGCTGATCAGCATCAGGCCCATCTGATCCTCGGCCACCAGCCGTTTTAGCAGCTCAAGGATCTGTGCCTGCGTGGTCACATCCAGCGCGGTGGTCGGTTCATCCGCGATCAACAGCTTGGGGCGCAGCGCGATGGCCATGGCGATCACCACCCGCTGGCGCTGCCCCCCGGACAGCTCAAACGGATAGCGGCTGAGCGGGAAGCGGTCCTGCGGTAGTTCCGCACGGGCCAGCGCCTCGGCGGCGCGCTCCAGCGCCTCAGCCTTGCTGACGTCTTCGTGGATCAGGATGGTTTCGGCCACCTGATCGCCAATGGTGCGGATTGGGTTCAGCGCGGTCATCGGTTCCTGAAACACCATGCCCACGTCGCGCCCGCGCATCTGGCACAGCTGCGGTTCAGTGAGCGCCAGAACGTCCTGCCCAGCCACGGTGATCTGCCCCTCACAGGTCGCCCCATTAGGCAACAGCTGCATGGCCGCAAAGGCGGACATAGATTTGCCCGAGCCACTTTCGCCAATCACCCCAAGAATCTGCCCCGGCGCGACCTTCATCGACACATCGTGCAGGATCTGACTGCCGTGGATACTCAGGTTCAGCTTGTCGATTTTCAGAAGGCTCATGACCGTGCCCTCCGCAGTTTGGGGTCAAACATATCGCGCAGCCCGTCGCCCATCAGGTTCAGCCCCAACACGGTCAGCAGGATCGCCAGACCGGGGAACAGCGCCATATGCGGGGCAAAGGAAATCATCGTCTGGCTGTCCGCCAGCATCCGCCCCCAGCTGGCGGTCGGCGGCTGTGCGCCAAGGCCAACGTAGCTCAGGCCCGCCTCGGCCAGGATCCCCAGTGAAAACTGAATGGTGCCCTGCACGATCACCAGGTTGGTGACATTGGGCAGGATATGCTCAACAGAAATCCGCGTCGCGCCTTTGCCGGCCACACGGGCCGCCATGACATAGTCACGGGTCCAAAGGCTCAGCGCGCCGGAACGGGTCAGGCGGGCAAAGACCGGGATGTTGAAGATGCCGATTGCAATGATCGCATTGACCGCTGAGGCGCCAAAAACAGCGGTGATCATGATGGCGATCAACAGCGACGGAAAGGCAAAGACCAGATCGTTGCCGCGCATGATCAGCTCATCCAGCAGCCCGCCTTTGCGCGCTGCTGCTGTCAGGCCCAGTGGCACCCCCAGCCCCATGCCGATGCCCACAGCCACCAGCGCCACCGCGATAGAGGTGCGGGCGCCCACCATGATCATGCTCAGGATATCGCGGCCGAAGTGATCGGTGCCCAAGGGGTGCGCCAGCGTGGGGGCTTTGATCTTGTTGGCGATGTCCAGCACCGTCGGATCATAGGGCGTCCAGAGGAAACTCAGCACTGCCATGCCGGCAAAGATGACGGTCAACACGCCGCCCAGCCAAAGGTTTCGCATCAGCGCCGCCCCCGTAAACGGGGATCCACGATGGCATAGGCCAGATCCACCAGAAAATTCACTACGATCACTGCAAAGACCAGGAGCATCACAACGCTTTCCACCACGATCAGATCGCGGGCCGAGATCGACTGGAACACCAGCCGTCCAAGGCCGGGCAGGAAGAAGACGTTTTCGATGATGATCGCGCCCGCCAGCAGAAAGGAAAACTGCAACCCGATGATGGTCAGCACCGGGATCAGCGCATTGCGCAGCGCATGTCGCCACAGCGCCTGGCGTTTGCTTAGGCCTTTGGCACGGGCGGTGCGGATGAAATCCTCGGACAGGGTGTCGAGCAGCGACGAGCGCATCACCCGCGCCAGAATGCTGGCCTGCGGCAGCGCCAGCGCAATGGCCGGCAGGGTCAGGGATTTCATCGCCAGAAAGAACCCGGCGTCCCAGCCGACAAAACCACCGGCGGAGAACCAGCGCAGGTTGATGGCAAAGACCAGCACCATCAGCATGGCGAACCAGAAATTCGGGATCGCCACGCCCAGCTGCGTCACCCCCATCACGGTCACATCCACCGGCGAGCCGCGTTTGGACGCGGCCCAGATCCCGGCGGGGAAGGCAATCAAGGTCGAAAGCGTCAGCGCATAAAGCGCCAGCGGCAGGGAAATCCACAGCCGCTCGCCGATCATCTCGGCCACGGGGGTGCGGTAGGTATAGGAGGTGCCGAAATCGCCCTGCAGCAGGCCACCAGCCCAGCTGAGGTAGCGTTCTGCCACGCTGCCGTTCAGCCCCAGCTCCTCGCGCAGGGCGGCCAGTGTGTCTTCCTGTGCGTTGATGCCCAGCATATAGGCGGCCGGATCCCCCGGCACGACCTCAAGCGCCAGAAAGATCACCAGTGAGGCCACCACAAGGCTGACCGCCAGCGACAGCAATCGTTTCAACAGATAGTGCAGCATCGGCGCCGCTTCCCTCCAAGGGACGTCGGCCCCTGTCTTTCAATGTTCCAAAAATACTCAAATCCCCGGCAGCCACACACACAGCCGCCGGGGTGGGGTCAACTTACTCCCAGTAAACGCCGGTCAGATCGGTCGCCTGGGTGGGCGCGTCTTTCCAAAGGCCCTTCACCTTGGCATTGGCCACGGTGGGGAAGGCCAGCTGGAACAGGTAGCCGTTCACATAATCGCCGGAAATGGTTTCCTGTGCGGTCGCCAGCAGCGCCGAACGTTTGGCCGGATCGGCCTCCACACCCAGATCTGCGATCAGCTGCTGGAAGCTGGGGTTGTCATACTGGAAATAATAGTCCGGACGGGCATAGATGCCGATGTCGAAGGGCTCGGTGTGGCTGACGATGGTCAAGCCGTAGTCCTTGCCGCGGAACACCTGTTCCAGCCACTGCGCCCATTCCAGATTGCTGATTTCAGCCTCGATCCCCACCGCACGCAGCTGGGCGGCAATGATCTCCCCACCGCGACGGGCGTAGGAGGGCGGCGGCAGTTTCAGCGTGGTTTTGAAACCGTCCGCATAGCCCGCCTCGGCCAGCAGTTCCTTGGCCATCGCCGGATCATAGGCGCTGTTGCCGGTCAGATCGACGTAATCGGGATTGTGCGGCGCAAAATGGGTGCCAATGGGGGTGCCATAGCCGAACATCGCGCCATCGATGATGGCCTGACGGTCAATGGCATGGGCCAGCGCCTTGCGGACCTTCACATTGTAAAAGGGCGGCATCTTGTTGTTGGTCGACAGGATGGTTTCACCCTCGGTCGAACCCACCAGCACCTGGAAGCGTGGATCGGCTTCGAACTGCGGCAGGTTCTCCGGCGCGGGGAAGCCGACAAAGGCGTTCACATCCTCAGCCATCACTGCGGCAAAGGCGGCGGTCGGATCCGAGATGAACTTGAAGCTCACCTTGTCCAGTTTCGCCGGTGTGCCCCAATAGGCGCCGTTCTTTTCCAGATCGATCTTGTCGCCCTGCACCCAGTTGGCAAACTTGAAGGCGCCGGTGCCGACGGGGTTGGTCTTGATGTTCTCAATGCTTTCCGGCGCCACGATCACCGCATCGCCCCAGGCCATGTTGAACAGGAAGCTGCCGTTGGGTGCGGCCAGCGTGACCTTGACAGTCAGCGGATCCACCACCTCGACGTTTTCGATGCCTTCAAACAGGGCTTTCTGCGCGTTGGCGCTGTCTTCGGCGCGGGCGCGATCCAGCGAGAACTTGACGTCTTCGGCGTCCATCGCCGAACCGTCATGGAAGGTCACGCCTTCGTTCAGCATGAAGGTGTAGGTTTTGCCGTCGTCCGAGATTTCCCAGCTTTTGGCCAGACCGGGGTTTACGGAACCGTCCGAACCGAAACGGGTCAGACCTTCAAACACGTTGGAATAAAGCACCGATTCGATGGCGCCTGCGGCGGCCGATGTCGGGTCCAGATGTGGCGGCTCCAGCTGCATGGCCACAACGATGTCGGACTTGGCCATGGCCAGCCCGGTGCTGGCCGCCAGCGCCGCTGCGCTGAGGAGGCCAAGTTTGAAAGTCTTGGTCGTCATTTCGTGTTCTCCCTAATCTCAGGCCGCCGCCTCTGGTTTTGCCAGCAGGTCAATCAATGAACGGCCCATTACCTTGGCAGAGTCGATCATATCTTCGACTCCGACGTATTCGTCCGGCTTATGCGCCAGATCCAAAATGCCTGGCCCATAGGCGATGCAATTGTGCAGTTTTCCGATGCGATCAATGTGCTTTTGATCGTAAGTGCCCGGCGACACGACATATTCTGCCTCTTTTCCCATGGTCTCTGCAATTGCTTTTGCCACGGTTTGCACAACCGGTGCGCTTTTCTCGGTCATGGTGGGCAGGACCCGGTGCAGTTCTTTAACATCATAGCGGAAGTTGTCGCGGCTCTCTTCGACGGTGCGCAGAACCTGCATAACTTCCTCTTGGACCTCGTTGATATCCTCTTCGATGAGGAAGCGGCGATCGATGATCATGCGGCAGCTGTCCGGCACGCAAGGGCTTGGCAGACCGGTGAAATCTGGGTCCTGCTCCGCCTGACCGCCGTGCATTGAATTGATGTTGAGCGTGGACTGTTTGGCGCCTTCCGGCACCACCGGCATGTCGGTGCGTTTTTGTGCCAATGCGGGGAACAGGCTTTCCTCCATTTCATTGACCACTGCGCCCATATGGCGCACCGCGCAATCGCCAAGGAAGGGCATGGAGCCATGGGCGATTTCGCCAAATGTCTCAATCTCGGCCCACCAGACGCCGCGGTGGCCAAGGCAAATCCGGTCTTTGTTCAGCGGTTCAGGGATGATCACATGCTGCACCCGTTCCGGCGCAAAGAAGCCCTTTTCGGCCAGATAGGCCACGCCGCCAAAGCCGCCGGATTCCTCATCCGCGGTGCCGCTGATCTCAATCGCGCCGTGAAAGTCAGGGCAGATCGCCAGAAACGCCTCGGCCGCCACGATGGAGGCCGCCAGCCCCCCCTTCATGTCACAGGCGCCCCGGCCGTAGATCTTGCCATCCTTAAGCTCACCGCCAAAAGGATCCGTCGTCCAGCCCAGCCCGACGTCGACGACGTCGATATGGCTGTTGAAATGCACACATTCGCCCGGAAACTTCCCCTCACGGCGGGCAATGACATTCCAACGTGGGTATTTTTCGCTGTCACCGGGTGCGCCATGAGCGCGCACCATTTCAATTTCGAAACCTTTTGCGGCCAGTCGTGTTGACAAATATTCGCATATCTCTCGATAAAACTCACCGGGAGGGTTCAGCGTTGGAATGCGGATCAGGTCTTGGGTCAGCGCGATCAAATCATCGCGCCGGTCTTCCAGTTCTGCATAAAGACGCTGCGCCAGATGCTCAGCCATAGGGTTTGAGGCCGCCTTCGGGGCGGCGTCTGCCGAGGCAGAGAGAGGGGAAATAGACGTACGGTCACTCGATGACATTTAGGGGTCTCGTCTCTTGAACTTGGTATGGAAACTATGCTTTACGCGAACTTACGGTGCCAATACCGTACCATAACGGTGTCCGCACCGTATCACACTGGTGACCTATGAAAGACCTAGAACAACTTGCCTTTGACCAAGCGCCGATGGGGCTGGCGCTGACCGAAAACCGCGTGATCCGCAGCTGCAACCAAAGCTTTGCTGAAATGTTCGGCTATGAGAAAGAGCAGCTGATCGGCCAGAGCTTCCGTTTGCTTTACGGAACCGATCAGGAGTTCCATCAGGTGCGTGACATCGGTCTGGCGCCGCTGCGCCAGTCGCACCCTTACACCGATGAACGGATCATGCGCTGCGCCGATGGCAGCCGCATTTGGGTGCGCTTCCGCGCCCGCACGCTGACCCCTGAGGATCCGCTGGCGCAGATCGTGCTCAGCTTTGCACCGATTGATCAGAAGCCCACCGGCCCCA
Source organism: Thalassovita sp. (assembly GCF_963691685.1). GTDB lineage: Bacteria > Pseudomonadota > Alphaproteobacteria > Rhodobacterales > Rhodobacteraceae > Thalassobius. The sequence goes on along the minus strand of NZ_OY829290.1, from coordinate 4,118,700 downwards.
GCCTGACCCCCCGCGAACGCGAGGTGCTGATGTGGCTCAGCCGTGGCCGCACCAGCAAAGAAATTGCGCAGGTGCTGGAACTGTCGCCGCGCACCATCGAAGACGTCCGCGCCCGCCTTCTGAAGAAGTTTGAGGTCAAAAACGTCGCCGTGCTGCTGGCCCGCCTGTCGGGGTTCAACGGTGAACGGGACCCGGGGGAGCCAAACCCCTAAAGGCTTAATATGTCCGCGGCCTTTGCGCGTTGCGGACATTTTCCCCGAAGCGGGGCAAATCTGTGGTAGTATCGGAGCGATCACTCAAACGCATTTGAGGAGGTCCCCCATGTCTATCAAAAGCCCGGCATCTGTGAGGCACGGTGATCAGAGTTTCACCGGCTCGATCCCTGATATCTATGACGACTATATGGTGCCGCTGAAGTTTCAGGTCTGCGCGGTGGATATGGCCCGGCGTGTGGCCGCCCTTGCCCCCTATCGGGTGTTGGAAACTGCAGCGGGCAGCGGTGTGGTGACCCGCGCGCTGGCGCCGCAGCTTCCGGCGGGGGCACGTTACACGGCCACGGATCTGAACCCATCAATGCTGGAACGGGCAAAATCACAACAGCCCCATGCCGATCAGCTGAGCTGGCACACAGCGGATATGATGGAACTGCCCTTTGAGGATCGCAGTTTCGAGGTTGTCTGCTGTCAGTTTGGCGTCATGTTTCTGCCGGACAAGTTGCAGGGCTACCGCGAAGCGCTGCGGGTCCTGGCGCCGGGCGGGCACTATGTGTTCAGCGTCTGGGATCACATTGACCACAATGATTTCGCCCGCAGCGTCACGGCCGCGGCGGCACGGGTGTTTCCCGATGATCCGCCAGACTTCATGCCCCGGATCCCACATGGCTACCACGATGTAGCGGCGATCAGCGCCACCCTGCGTGAGGCCGGGTTCAAAAAGGTCGAAGCTGCCATGCTGATTGCCGAAGGCCGCGCTGATAGCGCCGCAACAGTGGCCAAAGCGTTCTGTCAGGGCAAGCCACTGCGCAATACCATCGAAGACCGCGGTGCGGATCTGGATCACGTCACCGCGCGTATCGCGCAGGATCTGGAACGTCAGTTGGGCAAGGGGCCGGTGCGTGGCAAATTGCAGGCGCGGGTTTTCACGGCTTCAGCGTAGCCCAGGCCGGGCTCAGGGATTTTTCCGGGTGCTGGGATCGACGGAGATGTTCAGCTTGTTGCCGTCCAGATCGCGCACATAGGCCCCGTAATACTCAGGATGATAATCGCGCGGGCCCGGCGCCCCTTCGTCACTGCCCCCAAGCGCCAGCGCTTTGGCGTGAAAGGCATCTACCTCGGCCTTGTTGGCGGCGTAGAACATCACCTGCGTGCCGTTGCCATGTGTGGCAGGATCGCGGTCATAGGGCAGCAGCACAAACAGGGTGATTTTGTCATCTGCGCCGGCGTAGCCCAATTCGCGCGGGACGGTCAGGGCGCGTGACATGCCGATCGTGGCCAGCAGCGCATCATAAAACTGACCTGCAGCTTCCAGATCATTGGTTCCGATACATACGCCTGACAGCATTGTCGCCTCCGGTGGATTTCTTATGCATGCCATCCGTGCCGCAAACGCTGCGCCTCTGCAAGCGGGCAGGTCGAAACACTGTATTGAGAAAGGTCAGGTGTTCACGTATTGTTCTTCCTCATTTCAAGTGAGAGGAGAGGGCAATGATTGCCGGAAGTTGTTGTTGTGGCGCGGTTAAATTTGAATTGAGCGAAGCGCCGAAGATGATGGGCACCTGCCATTGCACACGCTGCCGCAAGCTGGGTGCCAGCGCCATCGTGTTTGTGCAGAAAGAGCATCTGAGCTGGGTGCAGGGCAAGGAAAACGTCGGCCTCTACCAACCAGAAGCGCCTTACAAATACCCCCGCTGTTTTTGCAAAACATGCGGCAGTTCGCTGGGCGAGATTCTGTCAAAAGAGGATAGCTTCCCCATCGCGGCAAACGCGCTGGACACGGATCTGCCGCTCAGCAATCAGTTCCACGAATTTGTCTCGGAAAAACCGTCTTGGCTGATCATCGGGGATGCGGCCAAACAGTATGAGGGCCACCCCGGGTGATAGTCCGCCCCGGTAATCAGATCGGTGGCCCCTGCGGTGGGGCCACCAGAGTATCTTGTCCAGATCAGCCCTGAACAGCGGCTTTGATGGCGCGGATGTTGTCGCCGTAAGGCGCCGGGTTTGAGACCGAGCCCCCTTTGAACACGGCGGAACCCGCCACCAGCACATCGGCGCCTGCTTCGGCCACCAGCGGGGCGGTTTCCGGGGTCACGCCGCCGTCGATCTCAATATGGATCGGACGGTCGCCAATCATAGCCCGCAGCTTGCGCACCTTCTCAACCTGGCTGTGAATGAACTTCTGGCCGCCAAAGCCGGGGTTCACGGTCATGATGCAGACCAGATCCACCATATCCAGCAGGTATTCCACATCATCCAGACCGGTGGCCGGGTTCAGCGCCAGACCGGCCTTGCAACCCGCGCCGCGGATCGCCTGCAGGGTGCGGTGAATGTGGGGGCCGCTTTCCAGATGGGCGGTCAGGATGTCGGCGCCTGCATCGGCAAAGGCGTCGATATAGGGATCCACCGGCGCAATCATTAGATGCACGTCCATCACGGTGTTGATGTGCTTACGGATCGCTTTGCACAGCGGCGGGCCAAAAGTCAGGTTGGGCACAAAATGCCCGTCCATCACATCCACGTGGATCCAGTCGGCGCCCTGCGCCTCGACGGCTTCGATTTCCTGACCAAAGTTGGCGAAATCGGCCGACAGGATCGATGGGGCGATTTTCAGGGAACGGTCAAAACTCATGGGGTTTCTCCGGGAAAGAGGGGTTATTCGCTGAGATCGTGGTGATCGGCCACGCGCTGTACCTTATGGGCCGAGCCAAAGACCAGCGGGATACGGCCGTGCAGGGTCTCGGCCTGACGGTCCAGGATCGGGGTTTCACCGTCGGTGGCATGGCCTTTGGCCTGTTCGATGATGAAGGCAATGGGCGCACATTCATAGACCATGCGGAGACGCCCATTTTCATAACCGGGCCGGGCGTCACCGGGGTAAAGGAAGATGCCGCCACGGGTCAGGATCCGGTGGGTTTCCGCCACCAGTGAGCCGACCCAGCGCATGTTGAAATCCATGCCGCGCGGGCCGTCTTTGCCTGCCAGACAATTGTCGATGTAGTTGCGCACCGGGGTGGTCCAGTGGCGGTAGTTGGAGGCGTTGATGGCAAACTCTTTTGACGTTTCCGGCACGCTCATCGCTTTTTCGACCAGCACAAACTCACCCTTGGTCGGGTCCAACACATATTGCTGGGTGCCCTCGCCAAAGGTCACCACCAGACAGGTTGCCGGACCGTAGAGGATATAACCGCCGCAGATCTGTTCCGAGGCTTTGCGCAGGAAGCTTTCCTCGGCGCCGTCCTGGGCCTCAAAGATCGAAAAGATGGTGCCAATCGACACATTCACGTCGATGTTGGAGGAGCCGTCCAGCGGATCGATGGCCAGCGCGTACTTGCCGCTTTCTGAGGTCAGCAGCGCATCTTCCTGTTCCTCAGACGCATACCAGCGCACGTCACCACCGCGCAGCGCCGCCTCAAACATATCGTCGGCCAGTACATCCAGCGCCTTCTGGCCGTCGCCATCGCTGTTTTCACCAACCTGTGCCGCCAGCGACTGGCCCAGACCAGCGCGGGCAATGATGGCAGCGACCTCAATCGAGGTGGCGCAGAGCGCGTTGATCGTGGGGTAAAGCGCGGCTGGAATAAGGTCGGGCGAAATGACGTTGGCCTGGCGGGTCATGATCGGGTCCCATTGCTGAAGGATTAGATGAGGCTGCTATCTCAGAGATTTGCGCCTGCGTCCAGATTTCACACCGAATTCGCGGCATTTTTGACCGGAATCTCAGATCCAGCAGCGCCTTGCGCGCCTTATGCCCCTATGCCACCCTATGTTGCGGGAAACACCAGACGGTAAACAGGACAGCAAATGCGCAAACGAATGGCTGACACGGCAACAGCCGAGGGCGAAGACCTCAGCAATGATCGCCAGTTCGTCACCGCGCTGCAGCGCGGGCTGGATATCCTGCGTGCCTTTCGTCCGGCTGATCTGGACGGTCTGTCCAACCGCGAAATTGCCGAACGGACCGGCCTGCCAAATTCCACCATCTCGCGGCTGACCTATACGTTGCTGAAGCTGGGCTATCTGACCTATGCCGACGGCACCGGCCGCTACAAGGTGGGGCTGCCGGCGCTGAGCCTCGGCTATGCCTGTCTGGGCGGTATGAAAATTCGCGAAGCCGCATTGCCCCATATGCAGGAACTGGCGGACACCTGCGGCGATGGGGTGCTGGTAGCAATGGGCGGGCGCGATGAGCACGCGATGACCTATCTGGCGGTGGCACGTTCGTCCCGGGCGATGATTTCGCTGCAGCTGAATGTCGGCTCACGCATTTCGCTGGCGCGTTCTGCGATGGGCCGGGCCTATATCGCGGGCTGCGCCGCCGAAGAACGGGCCCGGATCATGGCGATGATCGAAGATCGCACCGACCCGGCCAATTGGCCGCAATTGCGTGATGGCATTGACGAAGCGGTGGAGCAGGTCGCGACCCGGGGCTTTTATGCCAACCTTGGCGAATGGCAGTATGATGTGAACGCCATCGCCGTGCCCTATCGGTCCCCGCATGGCGATACGCCCATGCTGGCCTTTAACCTTGGCGGGCCATCCTACATGCTGCCCGGTGAACGCTTGTTGGAGGAGTTTGGCCCACGTCTGGTGGAGATGAAGGCCAAGATTGCCCGCACCGGCGTTTAGGCAGGCGCCTGGTCTCGGCATTGACCTGCGTGTTTGGGCCGGGGTTATCCAACCCCTTCAGGGCCTTGCGATATTGCCAAGAAGTTTCACGGTATCTGACGCAGCTTTGAACCGAATTCGAAACACATCCCTGATCCCCCATAAACCTTTTGGGAACCCTGCGCGGTCACACTGGCACTGCCGTGGGGGCAGACCGGCCGGGTTCGACCGAAGGGGAAGACAGTGGATGAGATTATCAGATTAATCCCGCAGGAACGGGTGCAGCTGAATGCGCGCGAGGTGATGCAGCTTTATACCGATCTGGGGCCACACGGCGCGGAGGATGTGCTGTGCCGGGCCATGGCGGATCTGGCGCAGCGGCTGCAGCGATGTGAGGCCCTGTTTCGCAAAGGTGAGACACAGCAGTTGCGTAAACAGGCGCGTGCCCTTGCCGCCGTAGCGCGTCAGATTGGCATGGCCTCTTTGGCTGCGGTGGCAGGCCACCTGATGGAGGCGGTGGATCGCGGTGATCCGGTTGCGCAGGCAGCCACCTTGGCGCGGTTGCTGCGCCTCGGCGCGCAATCGCTGCGTGAGATATGGGATTTGCAGGATCTTTCGGTTTAAGTCACCGTCTTGCGGGGCAGGGGGCTTGCAGGTCCCGGTGGAAGGGCTAGGCTGGCGCAAATTATTTTATTGCCCTGCCGTGAAAGGACCGCGCCATGTCCCCTCGTTTCGCCACCCAAGCCGATGCGCCCATCGCTGTGCATCTGGTTGACGCCGAAGGGCTGCAATCCTGGATCGATCAACAACCGGCACGGCTGCAGACATGGGTGCGTGGCAGCGGGTTTAAACCCGCCCTGGGCAAGGTGCTGCTGATCCCCGGCGCCAGTGGCGCGGTGGAAGAGGTTCTGGTGGGCTACGGCACGGCCGCTGCCCGCAAACGCAGCCGGTTCCATCTGGCCGCCGCGGTGCCTGCGTTGCCCGAAGGCGCGTATCAGATCGCCTCGGGCTTGTCCTCTGACCTGGCCGAGCAAGAGGCGCTGGGCTGGCTTTTGGCCTCTTACGGCTTTGATCGTTACGCCGGCAGCAAACCGAAACCTGTGACACTGGTCGCACCGGACGGGGTGGACGCCGCCAAGGTTGAGGCGATTGCCGCAGGGGAATTCCTGACCCGCGATCTGATCAACACCCCAGCCAATGACATGGGCCCGGAGGAGTTGGAAGCTGCCGCAACCGCCTTGGCCACGCAACACGGCGCGACGATTAAGGTCACCCGTGGGGAGGATCTGTTGACCCAGAACTTCCCGATGATCCATACGGTTGGGCGCGCCAGCGACCGCGCCCCGCGGCTGATCGATATGCGGTGGGGCGAAAGTGGCCCCAAGCTGACCCTCGTGGGTAAAGGCGTGTGTTTTGACACGGGCGGTCTGAATCTCAAACCCGGCGCCAGCATGGGGCTGATGAAAAAGGACATGGGCGGCGCGGCCACGGTTCTGGGACTGGCCCAAATGATCATGGCGCTGGGCCTGCCGCTGCAACTGCGGGTGCTGGTGCCTGCGGTGGAAAATGCGGTCTCTGGCAATGCCTTCCGCCCCGGCGATATCCTGCCGTCGCGCAAGGGTCTCAGCGTTGAGATCAACAACACCGATGCCGAGGGGCGCCTGGTGCTGGCCGATGCACTAGCCTATGGCGCCGAAGAAAACCCCGACATGATGCTGTCGATGGCGACGCTGACTGGCGCTGCGCGGGTGGCAGTTGGCGCCGATCTGGCGCCGTTCTTCTGCGATGATGATGCAACCGCCAACCGCTTGATGCAGGCCGCGACCACGGTGGCAGATCCGCTGTGGCGCTTGCCGTTCTGGGATCCCTATGAGGCGCAGATTGAACCGGGCATCGCTGATCTGGACAATGCGCCCAAGGGCGGCTTTGGCGGGGCGATCACCGCCGCCCTGTTCCTGCGCCGCTTCGCTGGGGAGGATGTGAATTACAGCCACTTTGACGTTTACGGCTGGCAGCCAAGCGCCGCGCCGGCCCGTCCCAAGGGGGGCGTCGGCATGGGCGCGCGTGCCCTGTTGGAGGCCCTGCCAGATCTGCTGGAGCTTTGATCGATGACCACGCTGACCAAGGACCGCCGCCAACTGCCCGCCAACGCCCGTGTCGCAGCCAGCAAGCTGAAAGGCCTGATTGAGGCGCCGCGATTTGTTGAGGGGGATACCCGGATTGTCGCGCGGCCCGTGGTGGACCTGTTGAATGCGCCGCTGGGACGGCGGGAACGTCAACTGGTGCTGGGCGAACCTGTGATGCGCTATGAAACGCGCGATGGTTGGTGTTTCGTGCAATCCCTGCGCGACGGTTACGTGGGCTATGTGCAGGCGCAGGATCTGGAAGATCGCCGCGCCCCCACCCACCGGGTTATTGCCAAATCAACCCACATCTATTCTGAGCCAAACTTCAAATCGCGCGAACGCATGGCGCTGAGCCTCGGCTCGGGCCTGTCAGCGCGGGGTCAGGAAAACGGCTTCCTCGTGGTGGCGGATGGCTTCGTGCCACTGATCCATTTGCGCGACGCGGGCGCGCGGGACCATGATATGCTGACGGTCGCGGAACGCTATCTGGGCACGCCCTACCTTTGGGGGGGCAACTCCATTTGGGGGATCGATTGTTCCGGTCTGGTGCAGGCGGCCTGCCTGTCCTGCGGGATTGACTGTCCCGGTGACAGCGACCAACAAGAGGCCGAGCTGGGCCGCGCCCTGCCAGAGGGCACCCAGCCGCGCAAAGGTGACCTGCTGTTCTGGAAAGGGCATGTGGCGCTGGTGGCGGGAAAGAACCGAATTCTGCACGCCAATGCGGGCAGCATGACCACCACCTACGAAGATATGGATGCCGCGATTGCCCGGATCATCGCCGCTGGGGATGGTCCCGTGACATCGCATAAGCGCCTGCCACGGCTCAAGAAACCGGCTGTCTGATATTGCCTGACCCTGATGGGCCGGCCTAGACCGGCAGGTCCTGCTTCAGCTTGGCAAGGGCGACTAGGGCGGCGTCACGGCTGGATTTCAGCGCCGCATCATCGACCTCAGCCAGCGATGCATCCAACTGGCTCACCATCGTCTCAATCAAGTCGGGCGTCAGTGCGGGTGTGCCCAGATCTTTCCAGCGTTCGGCCTGCGTCGGGCCGAGGTGATCCAGATAGTGGCGGTAGCCACCGGGCCCGCCGCCAAGATGATAGATCAGATGCGGCCCCATCAGGGCCCACCGCATACCGGGCCCATAGGCGATCGCCTTGTCCACATCCTGCACCGTGGCGATGCCTTCCGCGACGATGTTCACCGCCTCGCGATAGAGCGCTGAGGTCAGGCGATTGGCGATATGACCGGGGCGTTCTTTCTGCGCAATGACGGTGACCCGATCCATGGCGTCATAAAACTGCTGTGCGGCGGCAATTGCATTCGGATCCGTATGGTTCCCCGCAACCAGCTCAACCAATGGCACCAGATGTGGTGGGTTCATTGGATGGGCGACCAGCACCCGTTCGGGATGGTGCGCCCCCGCCTGAATATCGCTGGCTATCAGCGAGGAGGTGGAGGAGGCAAAAATCGCTTCTGGTCGCAGCGTGGTTTCAGCCTCGGCCACCATGGCGCGTTTGACCTCAATCCGGTCAGGGCCACAGTCCTGCACCAGATCGGCGTCCTGACAGGCCTCAGCGATCGATTGGCTGAACTGCAGCGCGTCCCAATTCGGGGTCTCAGGAATCGCCGCCAGCGCCGCCAGATGCGGCCAGGCCTCTGTGATCAGCTGGCGGCAAAAGCCTTCGGCCTCAGCCCGTGGGTCCGCTATGGCCACGGTCAATCCGCGTGATAGGAACAGCGCGGCCCAGCTGGCCCCGATAAGGCCACCGCCAAGAATGGCAACTTTCTGAATTTGCATGGAAATGTCCCCGTCAGTCGATTGCGCGGATCAGCTTGCGTTCCAGCCCGCGTAGAACGGTTTTCAGATCATTGCCGCGCTTCAGCACCTGCCCGTCCATCGAAATCACGCAATATTGGCCCTGTTTCAGGCGCAGTTTCGGGTGTTTCTCAATCCGGTAGAGCGGGTTCTCAGCGGTGCGGCGAAAGATCGAAAAAACCGCCCGATCCCGCAGGGCCGAAATGCCGTAATCGCGCCATTCGCCAGCGGCCACCATCCGCCCGTAAAGCGACAGGATTACGGCCAGTTCGGTGCGATGAAAGGACACCTGCTCCGGCACAGGTGGGCGGGGAAAGGGTGTCGGCTGCTCGATATTCATAAAGCCAGAGTCGCGCTGATTGGCGACGAAATCAAGCCCCACGAGGCCCCAGAACGCCCCGGAGTGCTATGGGCGGCAGGTTTCCCAGCCGCCCCAGCTGTATTGTTGGCCGTTTAGCGTTCGTAGGCCACCATGGTCAGTAGCTCATATTCCGCCACCTGATCGCCGTCCTGATTGGTCAGTGTCGCGTTCCAGGCAACTTCACCATATTCATCCGTACGTTGGGTCTTGCGCTTGGCGGTCAGGCGCACCTTCACGCTGTCACCAGGGCTGACCGGTTTCTGGAAGCTCAGGCTGTTAAGGCCGGTGTTGGCCAGAACCGGACCGGGATCGGGCTGCACAAACAGGCCCGCCGCGAAGGACAACAGCAGATAGCCATGTGCCACACGGCCGGGGAAGAAGGGGTTCGCCACTGCGGCCTCTTCATCCATATGGGCGTAGAAGGTATCGCCGGTGAAATGGGCGAAATGCTCAATATCCTCCAGCGAAATGGTGCGCGGATCGGTGTGGATCGTCTCGCCAATCTGGATTTCGCGGAAGGTGCGCTGGAACGGGTGGCTGGGGCCGGTCAGTTCCGCCGCGCCTTTGATCCAGGTGCCGGTGATCGCGGTCAGCACGTCCGGGCTGCCCTGAATGGCGGTGCGCTGCATGTAGTGCAAGACGCCGCGCACGCCGCCCAGTTCTTCGCCGCCACCGGCGCGGCCGGGGCCGCCGTGGATCATATGCGGCAGGGGCGAACCATGGCCGGTGGCTTCATCGGCGGAGGCGCGGCCCATCACGTAAAGGCGGCCATGCCAGGCGGCAGAGGCCAGCGTGACCTCGCGCGCAATGGCGGGATCATTGGTGAACAGGGACGCAACCAGCGAACCGCCACCCCGGTTGGCAATCTCCGCCGCATGGGCGGTGTCGCGGTAGGGCAGCAGGGTGGAGACAGGGCCAAAAGCCTCTACCGAATGTACCGAAACGGCGCTGTCGGGATCATCACAGGCCAGCAGGACCGGCGGCAGGAAGGCGCAGGCGGCCAGATCGGCCGGCAGGCTGTCGGGATCGCCATGCACCACGCGGGCCTCTTTTTTCAGGATGGCGAGCTTTTCCAGCACGTCGGCCTTCTGCCCCAGTGAGGCCAGCGCGCCCATGCGGTTTGCCTTGTCCGACGGATCGCCAATGGTCAGCGCGGCCAGCTTGGTGCCCATGGCCTCAATCACAGCGTCCAGCTGGGTCGCGGGCACGATCAGCCGGCGCATGGCAGTACATTTTTGCCCCGCTTTGGTGGTCATCTCGGCCACGGCTTCCTTCACAAACAGCGCAAACTCGGGGCTGTCCGGGGTGGCATCAGCGCCGAGGATCGCGGCGTTCAGGCTGTCCTGTTCGGCGACAAACCGGGTGGAGTTTTCCACCAGCTTGGGGTTGGCGCGCAGCATTGCGGCGGTGTCGGCGGAACCGGTGAAGCTGACCACATCCTGCGCGGTCAACCGGTCCAGCAGATCACCGGTGCGGCCCACGATCAGCTGCACGGCCCCTTCGGGCAGGAGGCCCGAGTCGATGATCATGCGGAAACAGGCCTCAGTCAGGTAACAGGTCTGGGTGGCCGGTTTCACAATCGCGGGTACACCGGCCAGCAGGGTCGGGGCCAGCTTTTCCATCATGCCCCAGACGGGGAAGTTGAACGCGTTGATATGCACCGCAACCCCTTGCAGCGGAACGGCAATATGCTGCCCCAGCAGGGTGCCGTTGCGCGACAGCTGTTCCACATCGCCGTCCAGATAGACATGTCCGTCCGGCATTTCACGGCGGCCTTTGGAGGCGATGACAAAGGTTGTGCCGATGCCGCCGTCAATGTCGACCCAACCGTCCCGTTTGGTCGCGCCGGTCATCGGGTTCAGCGCATAAAGTTCGTCTTTGCGGCCATCCAGATAGGTCGCCAGTGCCTTCAGCATCTTGGCGCGCTGGTGGAAGGTCATCGCGCGCAGGGCAGGGCCGCCTTTGCTGCGGGCGAAGTCCAGCATCGCCTGCATGTCCAGCGTAGAACCACCCGCGCGGGCGATCAGCTCACCGGTAACAGGGCCGGTGATTTCAGTGGCGTTTTCGCCGGGGGCGACCCATTGGCCGCAGGCGTAGCTTTCAGGTGTCAGCATCTCGCAATCCTTTCGAAACCCGCATCGGGCATTTGCCCTAGCATGCGCCAGATAAATTCAGATTTCAACACTATTGACCGACCGGTCGGTTTTGTGCAGGGTAGAGCCAAGGAAGAGGAGCCTTAGATGACAGATCCGATCACTGACCGTGAGATCACCGCCGAGGACCGGGCAGCGCGTTCGGCGCAGGTCATGTGGTCCACCGATCAGGCCAGTCAGGCCTTGGGGATGGAGATCACCGCGGTCAGCCCGGGTGGCGCGGTTCTGACCATGCGGGTGCGGGATGAGATGCTGAACGGCCACGGCATCTGTCATGGCGGCTATATCTTCACGCTGGCTGACAGCGCCTTTGCCTTTGCCTGCAACAGCTACAACCAACTGGTTGTGGCACAGGAAAACACCATCACCTATCTGGCCCCCGGTCAGCCGGGTGAACTGCTGACCGCAACGGCGGTGGAACAGTCCAAAACTGGGCGTTCGGGCGTTTACGATGTGACTGTGACCGGTGAAGACGGCCGTAAGGTGGCGCTGTTTCGCGGGCTGTCACGGCAGATCAAAGGCCAGCATTTCGAGGAATGAGAATGACCCTGCACTGCGTGGAGGCGGTGCGGGATATTTGGAGGACTACCCATGAAAGATCTCTCCCCCAAGCCGGGTGATCTGGAACATATCGAAACCGCATCGCGTGATGAGATTGCCTCGGTGCAATTGCAGCGGATGAAATGGTCGCTGCGCCACGCCTATGACAACGTGCCCTTCTACAAGAAGGCCTTTGATGAGGCCGGCGTGCATCCTGACGATCTGACCTCGCTGGCGGATCTGGCCAAGTTTCCCTTCACCGTGAAACAGGATCTGCGCGATCACTACCCCTTTGGCCTGTTTGCTGTGCCGCGGGATCAGATCGCACGTGTCCATGCCTCCTCAGGGACCACGGGGCAGCCGACGGTGGTGGGTTACACCAAAAACGATCTGGAGATGTGGAACGATGTGGTGGCGCGATCGCTGCGCGCCTCCGGCCTGCGGTCGGGTGATGTGTTGCACAACGCCTACGGCTACGGATTGTTCACCGGCGGTCTGGGCATTCACGGCGGCGCCGAAAAGCTGGGGCTGACCGTTGTGCCGGTCTCAGGCGGGATGACGCAGCGCCAGGTGCGCTTGATTGAGGATTTTCAGGCCGATGGCATGACCGTTACGCCGTCCTACGCGCTGTCGATCCTTGATGAATACGCCAAACAGGGCCGCGATCCGCGCGAAAGCCCGTTGAAGGTGGGGATCTTTGGCGCGGAGCCCTGGACCAACGCCATGCGCAAGGAAATCGAAGACGCCTTTGATATGCACGCGGTGGACATCTACGGCCTGTCCGAGGTGATCGGCCCCGGCGTGGCCAACGAATGTGTGGAAACCAAAGACGGGCTGCACATCTGGGAAGATCACTTCTACCCCGAAATCATCGATCCTGAGACCGGTGAGGTGCTGCCAGATGGCGAACTGGGCGAGTTGGTCTTTACCTCCCTGACCAAAGAGGCCTTCCCGATCATTCGTTATCGCACCCGGGACCTGACCCGTCTGTTGCCCGGCACAGCGCGTTCGATGCGCCGGATGGAGAAAGTTACCGGCCGCAGTGATGACATGATCATCCTGCGCGGTGTAAACGTCTTCCCGACCCAGATCGAAGAGCAGCTGATGGATGTGCCCGCCCTTGCGCCGCATTTCCAGATCGAACTGAGCCGCCCGGACCGTATGGACCTGATGACGGTGCATGTGGAACTGGCCGAAGGGCTGAGCGCCGACGCGCGCGACGCCGCGGCCAAATCCCTGAGTGGCAAGGTGAAGTCCAATGTCGGCATCTCGGTCAAGGTGAATGTAACGGAACCGGGGCAGGTGGCGCGCAGCGAAGGCAAGGCCGTGCGTATCGTCGACAACCGCCCCAAGGAGAGTTGAATGGCGCGCGGACTGGCACGCGATCACGATGAAAAACGCGCAGCGCTCCGCAAGGGCGCTGCAGCTTACTTTGCGACCCATGGGTTTGACCGTGCCTCAATGACCGGCGCGGCCAAATCCTGTGGCGTGTCAAAGGCGCTGATCTATCACTACTGGGCCTCGAAAGAGGACCTGCTGTTTGACATCCTTGATGAACATCTGAGCGACCTTGTTGAGGTTGTCGAAGGGCAGCGCGGTGCCGGGATGGGTGGTCTGATTGCCGCCATCCTTGAGGAATACGCCGGTGCTGACGCGGAACATAAACTGCAGCTGGACGCGCTGGGTGTTCTGCCGGAAGACAAACAGAAACCGCTGATTGGTCTGCAGCTGCGGCTGGTGGATATCATGTCTGACACAGTAATTTCTGTGGCCCCGGATTTGCAGAACAACCCGGACCGTCTGCGCGCCGCCGTGATGAGCGTTTTTGCGGTTCTGAACTGGTTTTACATGTGGCACCGCCCGGGCAAAGGGTTGAGCCGCGAAGCCTATGCTGAACTGGCGACCGACTTTGTGGTGGGCGGTCTGCGGGCACTCTGACCCGGGATAATCTGGCGGATTTCGAACACTGAGGGATGCACAATGGCGTGCGTCCCTTTTTAATATCTTCATTTTGCGGCGAAATCTCATAGTCTGGTCGAAACGATACAGAGGTTCGCCATGAAGATCACAGCCCTACCCCTCGTTCTGACATTGGGATTGGCCACTGCCGCCTTGGCACATGAAGGGGTCAGTGACCCGCAGGTCAAATCCCGCATGATGGTCATGGAAGAGATCCGCATCAACATGGGCGCGATCGGCGGCATGGCCAAAGGCAAGCTGCCCTTTGACGCCAAAAAGGCCGAAACGGCAAAGTCCAAACTGCTGAAAGCCTCGGCCAAGGTGCAGCCTGCGTTCAAACCGGCCGCGCAGGACCCGGCCAGCGAAGCCGCCCCCGCGATCTGGAGTGACTGGGACGGTTTTTCCGCCAAAGCGGTCGCTATGGACGTAGCCCTAGAGGCGCTGGATACCTCATCATTGGAGTCATTGAAGGCCGGCCTTGGCGCCATTGGCCAAAGTTGCGGTGGATGTCATAAAGTCTACCGTATCAAGAAGTGACCCTGTAAACGGGCACCAGAACGGGCCGCTCAACCGCTGCCCGAAATTGTCGCGGGAGGGATAAAATGCGTACAAGAGCCGCTGTTGCCGTAGAAGCAGGCAAACCGCTGGAAATTATGGAAGTGAACCTTGAAGGCCCGAAAGCCGGTGAGGTTCTGGTGGAAATCAAGGCCACCGGCATTTGCCATACAGATGAATTTACCCTGTCGGGCGCCGATCCTGAGGGCATGTTCCCCGCCATTCTGGGCCATGAAGGCGCCGGTGTGGTGCTGGAGGTAGGCCCCGGTGTCACCAGTCTGAAACCGGGCGATCATGTGATCCCGCTCTACACCCCGGAATGCCGTGAGTGTGAATACTGTCTGAACCCGAAAACCAACCTCTGCCAGTCGATCCGTTCGACCCAGGGCGCGGGTGTGATGCCTGACGGGACCAGCCGCTTCTCGATGTTGGATGGCACGCCGATCCTGCACTACATGGGCTGCTCGACCTTCTCAAACCACACGGTTCTGCCCGAAATTGCGCTGGCCAAGGTGCGCCCCGACGCACCCTTTGATAAGATCTGCTACATCGGCTGCGGCGTCACCACCGGCATCGGTGCGGTGATCAACACCGCTAAGGCCGAGATCGGCAACCGTTCGATCGTCTTTGGTCTGGGCGGCATTGGTCTGAACGTCATTCAGGGCCTGAGCATGGCCGGTGCGGATCAGATTGTGGGCGTGGACATCAACCCCGGCAAAGTCGAGATGGCGAAAAAATTCGGCATGACCGATTTCGTGAACCCGACCGAGGTCGAAGGTGATCTGGTGGGCCATCTGGTGGAACTGACTGGCGGCGGTGCAGACTACACCTTTGACGCCACCGGCAACGTGCAGGTGATGCGGACCGCGCTGGAATCGGCGCACAAAGGCTGGGGGGAATCGATCATCATCGGTGTGGCCCCGGCGGGCGCCGAAATCTCCACCCGTCCGTTCCAGCTGGTCACGGGCCGCAGCTGGCGCGGCACCGCCTTTGGCGGCGCACGTGGCCGGACCGATGTGCCGAAAATTGTTGATTGGTACATGGACGGCAAGATTGAGATCGATCCGATGATCACCCACACCATGGGTCTGGAAGACATCAACAAAGGCTTCGATCTGATGCATGCCGGCGAATCTATCCGCTCGGTGGTTGTGTACTGATCTTTCCCAACCGGAAAACTGCCCTACGTCGAAATGCGTCGCCCCTCGGGCGGCGCATTTGTGTTTAGGGAGCATTCACATGAGTAAAGACACCGACAAGAGCGAGGAGGGCGGGGGCGCCTTTGCTTCGCTGTTTCTCAAAAGCCGCAGCGTGCTGGTCACGGGGGAGATCAACGACAAGCTGGCAAACAAAGTGGTTACGCAGCTTTTGGCACTGGCCGAAGAAAGCGACGATCCGATCAACATGTTCATCTCATCCCCCGGCGGTCACGTCGAAAGTGGTGACATGGTGCATGACATGATCAAGTTCATCACCCCCAAGGTCCGCACCATCGGATCCGGCTGGGTGGCCAGTGCTGGCGCGCTGATCTTCATCGGGGCAGAGAAGGAAGACCGCTACTGCCTGCCCAACACCCGTTTCCTGCTGCACCAGCCCTCAGGCGGGATTGGCGGTCAGGTGACTGATATGCAGATCCAGGCGGAACAGATCCGGATCATGCGGGAACGGTTTGACCACCTGTTTGCCGCAGCCACAGGCCAGACCCCTGAAAAGATCAGTGCAGACACCCAGCGGGATTTCTGGCTGACCACCGATGAGGCGGTGGCCTATGGGTTGCTGGATAAGGTGATCGAACGGGCGGATCAGCTGGGCTGATCTACGCCGTAACGGGCAAGGAACGTGTCGACCGCACCACTGGCGATGCGATCCATTTCGGCATCCGAAAACGTTGATTGGATGCCGAACACCATCTGGGTGAACAGATCCGCCTTGCACAGTTCCAGAAACTGGTCCGCAGCCAGGGTCATGTCGTCAATCTGCATCTCCCCTTCGGCAACGGCGCATTCGAAATATTCGATCATCTTGGCGCGGCCATTCATTGGCCCACTTTTGTAAAAGGCCCGCCCAAGTTCGGGGAACCTGTCGGCCTCGGCAACGCAGATGCGGAAGACGCGTTGAGAGAAGGAGGAGGTCAGGATGCGGATCATCTGCCGCGCTGCCACCGTCAGGATTTCGCGCGGTGCGCCGTCGAAATCCGTCAGCTCCACCACCTCTTCGGCCTGGCGCTGGCATTCGCTATTGGCGACCTCAATGAACAGCAGCCGCTTGTCAGGGAAATAGCTGTAGAGCGTCGCCTTTGATACGCCTGCCGCCTTGGCGATGTCATCCACTGAGGCGCCGGAAAACCCATCTGCCATAAACACTTCACGTGCACCCTGCAGGACCTGATCAAACTTACGTCCGGTGCGAATGACTTCTTTGACAGCTTGCGACATGTGGGTCCTTTTGGCGGGGCCCGAGACTGACCAAGATGCGTCGTCTTTCTGGCGGGCGGGAATCGGTTGCGGGCGTGTGTCAGCAGGCTGTCACTATAAACTGAGCAGTTCAGTTTAAACAAGCGATGGGTTGCGCTGTGACGGGTTAGGTCTTAGTTTAGAATTATTCTAAATTGGGGGTTCCCATGCGATTTTCAATACACCGAAGGAAATTCCGCGATCTCTCGGAACAAGAGATTTTGGCGCTGGCCATTTCATCCGAAGAAGATGATGCACGCATCTATCGGGGCTATGCGCAGCAGCTGCGCCAAGACTACCCCGACAGCGCGGCGATTTTCGACGGTATGGCAGCGGAGGAGGATGATCATCGTCGTCAGCTGCTGGCCCTGCACAAACAGCGGTTTGGCGATCATGTGCCGCTGATCCGCCGCGAACATGTTGCCGGGTATCATGCGCGCCGGCCCGTCTGGTTGTTGGAAAACCTTGGCGTGGAGCGGATCCGGACCGAGGCCGCCGCGATGGAACGGGCCGCGGAGGCGTTTTATCTGAAAGCTGCCAATCAGACCGCAGATGCCGACACCCGCCAGTTGCTTGGGGATCTGGCGGCGGCAGAAGCAGGCCATGCCGATCACGCGGAGACGCTGGAAAATCGCCTGTTAGGCCCAGATCAGCGCAGCGACGAAGAGCGCACCGCGCGGCGCCAGTTTGTGCTGACCTGGGTACAGCCAGGTCTTGCCGGATTGATGGATGGATCAGTCTCAACCCTGGCGCCGATCTTTGCCACTGCCTTTGCCACGCAGGACACCTGGACCACCTTTCTGGTGGGGCTTGCGGCCTCGGTCGGGGCGGGGATCTCCATGGGTTTCACCGAAGCGGCGTCAGATGATGGTGAATTGTCTGGTCGCGGCTCCCCGTTCAAGCGCGGTGTTGCATCAGGGGTGATGACAACAGTGGGCGGGCTGGGCCATGCGCTGCCCTATCTGATCCCGGATTTCTGGACCGCCACATTGATCGCCTTTGCGGTGGTGTTTCTGGAACTTTGGGCCATCGCCTGGATCCAGAAGAAATACATGGAAACCCCGCTCCTGCGCGCCGCACTGCAGGTCGTTCTGGGCGGCGCATTGGTCTTTGCTGCGGGTGTGCTGATCGGATCGGGGTAGCGGATCCTTGCGCGGCAGGGTGGGGGGCTTTGCCCCCTCTGGCACCAGATCGGTGCCATTCACCCCCAGAGTATTTTTGGATCATTGATAGGGGCGGGGTGGCTGTTTCAGCCGTCCTTGCCCCAGCTGGCCGATTGCATTTCCCGCAACCGGCTGGCGGTGCGTTCAAATTCAAACACGCCTTCGCCTTCGATATAGAGGCTTTCGGGCTGATCCGCGGCAGAGCAGATCAAACGGGTGCCGGCCTCATAAAGCGCGTCGATCAGCGTTACGAAACGTTTCGCTTCGTTAAAGTTCGAACGCCCCAGACGTGGAATGTCTTCGAGGATCAGAACCTTCACGGTTTCCGCCAGCGCAAGATAATCACCCGCCCCCAGCATCTTGCCACAGAGGTCATAGAAGGTGGCCCGGGCGACGCCGTTGCGGAACTGCGGAATTTCCACCTCACGACCTTTGACCTTGAGGATCAGCGGTTGCGCGGGCCCGCCGCTGAGGTGTTCCCAGACCTCACGGATTTTCTGCCGGCTGGCCTCATCAATGGGGGTGAAATAGACCTCTTCACCCTGCAGACGGTTCTGGCGGTAGTCATTGGGGCTGACCAGTTCCCAGACGCACATCTTGTCCTTCAGGATGTCGATGAAAGGCAGGAACAGCTGGCGGTTCAGCCCGTTTTTATACAGGTCATCGGGCACACGGTTTGAGGTGGTGACCACCACAACCCCGGCATCAAACAGGATCTGAAACAGGCGCCCGACGATCATCGCATCGGTGATGTCGGTGATCTGCATCTCATCAAAGGCCAGTACCTTGACCTCTTTGGCCACTTTCTCGGCCACTGGGGCCAGGCTGTCTTCGATGCCGTCCTGACGGGCCTGATGCATCGCGGTGTGGATTTCCTGCATGAAGGCGTGGAAGTGCACCCGGCGCGCAGGCACATCCAGCTGATCCACAAACAGGTCCATCAGCATCGATTTGCCACGTCCGACACCCCCCCAGAGGTAGAGCCCCTTGGGCGGCGGCGGCGCCTTGCGGAAGAACCCTTTCTTCACGGGTTTGGCCAGTTCGGCGCGGATGCGTTCAAACTCGGGCAGGGCGGCCTCTTGTGCGGGATCAACTGTGATCTCACCGGAGGCAACACGCTGGGCGTAAAGATCGATTAGACTGCTCATGCCCTGCTGATAGCCAATCGCGCCCGATGGGGGAAGGGGGCGCGGGCCATCACCAGCTGTGGGATAGGGTTTCACAAATGTTGAATTGACCTTGTGATCAATTGTTAACAGGCTAATTTCCCACGCATAGGGAATAGACCCTGACCAAATTCAAGAGGCCGCCATGCAGAAATCTGCCCCTTTGTTCACGCCTGTTCTGATCGTTGGCTGCATCATCATCCTGACGGGTTTTGCGATCCGCGCCTCTTTCGGGGTGTTCCAGATCCCAATTGCTGAGGAGTTTGGCTGGCTCCGGGCCGAATTCAGCCTGGCCATCGCCATTCAGAATCTGGCCTGGGGCATCGGCCAGCCAATTTTCGGCGCCATCGCTGAAAAGATGGGCGACCGCAAAGCGATTGTGATGGGCGCGGTGCTGTATGCGATTGGCCTTGTGGCCTCGGCCTTTGCGACCACACCCGGGGCGCATCAGTTTTATGAGATATTTGTGGGCTTCGGCGTTGCTGGCACTGGCTTTGGTGTCATCCTCGCCGTGGTTGGGCGCGCGGCCTCTGACAAGAACCGGTCGATGGCGATGGCGATTGCCACAGCAGCCGGGTCCGGCGGGCAGGTGATCGGCGCGCCAATGGCGGAATGGATGCTGGGCTTCATGACCTGGCAATCGGTGTTCCTGTGCTTCGCGGCTGCAATCCTTGCGGTTTTGCTGCTGCTGCCGATGATGCGCGCGCCCGAGGCGGCAACCAAGGCCGAGCTGCAGGAAAGCATGGGCGAGATCCTGAAAAAGGCGCTGAAGGATCCCAGCTACACGATGATCTTCCTTGGCTTTTTCAGCTGCGGCTATCAGCTGGCCTTTGTCACAGCGCATTTTCCGGCTTTCGTGACCGAAATGTGTGGCCCGATCATGCCCGGTGGCGTGCTGCATTCGATGGGGATCACCACCACCTCAGCCCTGGGCGCGGTGGCGATTTCGCTGATTGGTCTGGCCAATATCGCTGGTACGATCTTCGCGGGCTGGCTGGGCAATCGCTTCTCCAAAAAGTACTTGCTGGCAACGATTTACGCCCTGCGCACGGTGATCGCGGCGGCCTTTATCCTGACCCCGATGACACCAGCCACGGTGCTGATCTTCTCGATCTCCATGGGGTCGCTCTGGCTGGCCACGGTGCCGCTGACCTCGGGGTTGATCGCGCATCTTTACGGGCTGCGCTACATGGGCAC
Organism: Thalassovita sp.; assembly: GCF_963691685.1. GTDB lineage: Bacteria > Pseudomonadota > Alphaproteobacteria > Rhodobacterales > Rhodobacteraceae > Thalassobius. The sequence goes on along the minus strand of NZ_OY829290.1, from coordinate 4,098,388 downwards.
GCTTTATGGCATCGTGTTCTTCAGCCACCAGCTGGGCAGCTTCCTGGGCGTTTGGCTGGGTGGCCGGATGTATGACACTTATGGCTCGTATGAGGCTGTCTGGTGGGTCGGCGTCGGGGTTGGCGCCTTCTCAGCCCTGATCCACCTGCCGGTGCGGGAAAAACGGATTGAGGCCATGGCCTGAACTGACCAAGACAAAACGCCGCCCAGCTGGGGCGGCGTTTTTGGTTTTAATGCACTAGCGAGGCTCAGCCCGCTGCGTTCCAGGCATCCAGAATGTAGCGGCTGGTCATCAGATCCAGATGGGCACCGCCACCATTTTTGAACAGCGTGATCTCATCGTCTGAGCGGCGCTGGAACGCGTTGAGGTCATAGTAATCGGCAATCATTTCCTCACGCTTCAGGGCGCTGATTGCAGCGGGATCTCAATCTCACCGATATGGCCGATTGTGGTGTCAAAACTGTCGACATAGACGCTGGCCCGCTGCAGAACGGCATCGTCTGCTTCACGCATATCGGGGCGATAGGCGCCGATCAGATCGATGTGCTGGCCGGGTTGCAGCCACGCGCCTTTCAGGATCGGCTCGGTGACCATCGTGGCGCTGGTGACGATATCGGCGGCCTTCACTGCGGTTTCCAGATCTTCTGCCACCTGCATGCCGGGAAATTCGGCGGCGAAGGCTTCGGCCTTGGCGGTGGTTCGGTTCCAGATGGTGAATGTCGCCTCGGGGAAGGCGGCGCCATAGGCCTGCCGCAACGACCGGCCCACGGTGCCGGCGCCCACGATCAGGATGTTGCGGCTGTCAGGGCGCGCCAGACGGGTGGCGGCCAAGAGGCTGTCACCCGCCGTTTTCCATTTGGTCACCAGATGGAAATCCACCAAAGCCTCCAGCATGCCGTCCTGATCGCCATAGAGCGAGACACCGCCATTGACCATCGGCGTGCCCTTGTCGGGGTTGCCGGGGAAGATGGTGGCGGATTTAACCGCCAGCCCCAGCCCGTCAATCCAGGCGGCGCGGTTCAGCAGCGTGTCCTTGCCGCGGTAGAGGAAAGTATCAGCAATCTCAGCCTTCGGCAGCTCGTGACCCTTGGCCAAAGCGGCGGTGAAGTCCAGCCAGTTCAGATGCGACTCGCCCTCGTCAAAGGGGATGATGGTGATGCTCATGAAGCCTCCTGCGCCGTCAGGATTCCATGGGCGACCAGACAGTCGGCCCAGCCCTGCGGGGTGGTAAAGAGATGGGTGTGCCAGCCCCGCGCGGCGGCGGCGTCGATATTGGCGGCTGTGTCATCGGTGAACAGCAGGTCCTGCGGCGCGCGCCCCGTCGCCTCTTCAACCACCTGATAGATCGCAGGATCCGGCTTCGCCAGACCCAGCTCAGCCGAGACAAACCGTTGGTCAAACAGGGTCAGGAACGGATGATGCTCCCCGGCGATTTCCAGGGTTTCGCGGCCAAAATTGGTTAACGCGACCACGTGGTGGCCCTTTGCCTTCAACGCTTTCAGCAGGCGCACCGAATGGTCAATGGCCCCGGGCAACAGCTCGATCCAGCGCTCCGCCCACATCATGATTTCATCGGCGTGGTCCGGATGCGCTGCCGCGGCTTCGCGCATCACGGGCTCTGGCGCCTCACCAAGATCAATCCGAAGGTTGTAGCCATAAAGGTCCACTGCCGCGAACAGCGCCTTGCGCCTCTCAGCGCCAATTTCGGCGTCATAAAACGCCTCCGGCTCCCACTGAACCAGCACGCGGCCCAGATCGAAAACCACCGTTTTGGGGATGTGTGTCACTGCCTTACCCTTTCATCGCGGCACGGATTTGCCGTTCCAATGCGTCCAGAAAACGGGACCGGTCGGCCTTGGAAAACGGCCGCCCGCCCCCCTGACGAAAGGGATCCGCGGCCCGCAGGTCGGTCATCAGATCGCGGGTGGCCAGGGCGTTGCCCACGTTCGCCTTGGTCAGGGCTTCGCCGTTGGGTTTCAGAACCAGCGCCCCCGCGACAACACATTTGGCCGCCAGCGGGATGTCATTGGTGATCACCACGTCACCGGTTGTGGCGCGTTCGGCGATCCACATATCGGCGACATCCGGTCCCTCAGGCACGATCACGCTTTCAACCAGCGGGTTCTGTGACGGGCGCAGGCCGCCGTTGCTGACCAGTTTCATCGCGATGCGGTGGCGGGTGGCAACCCGCTCGGCCTCGGCCTTGACCGGGCAAGCGTCCGCATCGACGTAGAGGATCGTCATGAATAAAGCGCCTCAGCGTGGAAGGCGATGTGATCTTCCATGAAGGTCGAGACGAAGAAATAGCTGTGGTCATAGCCTTTCTGCAGCCGCAGCTGGGCCGGCACGCGGCGGGCGTTCACGGCTTCGGCAAAGGCTTCGGGCATCAGCAGGTCGATGAACTGATCATTGCTACCGGTGTCGACCAGCAGCGGAATGTCCAGCCCTTCGCCGCGCATCAGCAGGGTCGCGTCATGCGCCGCCCAGGCGTCTGGCGCGTCGCCCAGATAGGCCTGCAACTGCTTGCGGCCCCAATCCCCGGCGGTGGGGTGGCAGATCGGCGCAAAGGCTGAGATCGAGCGGAACCGGCCCGGCAGGCGCATCGCCATTGTCAGCGCGCCATGCCCGCCCATCGAATGGCCGGTGATCGACTGGCGCTCTTCGTCAATGGCAAAGTTGCCGGTGATCAGCTGCGGCAGTTCTTCGGTCACGTAGTCCCACATGTTGTAATGCGGCGCCCAGGGGGCCTCGGTCGCGTTGACGTAGAACCCGGCGCCTTTGCCCAGATCATAGGCCTTATCGTCGGCCACCGCGTCACCACGTGGTGAGGTGTCGGGGAAGACCAGTGCCAGGCCCTGCTCCGCCGCCCAGGCCTGCGCCCCAGCTTTGACCATGGCGTTTTCATGGGTGCAGGTCAGGCCGGAGAGGTACCAAAGCACCGGCACCGGGCCGTCTTCGGCCTCTTCCGGCAGGAACAGGCCAAAGGTCATATCGCAATCGGTGGCCTCAGACCGGTGGCTGTATACCCCTTGGGTGCCGCCGAAGCAGCGGTTTTCGGAAATCACGTCCATGTCTTATCCTCTCTGTCCCAGGTCTGCCCCGGTGGCGCGCGCGGCGCGCCCGGCCCGGGGAACGCCGGTGATTTGGGTTGCCTATGGCTACCGCGCCACATCCCCAAGGGGCAAGAGAGGAGTTTGCTTTGCAAAGGCCGCAGTGAGGGTAGGTGGCTAGGACAGATCGGTCAGGCCCGGTGGCAGCTGACGGCTGATCACCTCGGCCAATGTGGTGCGCGGCAGGATCACCTCAACCTGCGACCGGCCGTTCAGCAATTCCAGCTTGCGGCTAACCTGATCACGCCAGAGCGGCGCGTCTATTTGGTCCGGGTGCAGCGTCAGGGTCAGTTGGCTCTGCCCCTGTTCAGACATCTGCCCCGGCACTGTGTCGATGGCCGTCAGGCTGGCGGGCACTTTGGGCGCGGTCAGTGGCAGGCCCGCAAGCCGCAGCAAAGCGGTGTCGCCCACCCTGAGGCTATTGCCCCGCGCGGCAGGGATTATTGCCCAGGCGTGATAGGCATCCTGCACAACCCTCAATTGGGCAATGACGATGTCGTCATCATATCGACTGGACGGTGGCAATGGTCGTATCCGTTGCAACTGCCCGGGTGCGGGGCTGCGCAGATGCGGATCCGCCAGATAGGCCTCAACCCGGGTCAATTGCTGCTCCAATGTGATGCGGTCCTGCGCGACCCCCTTGGCCTGATCCACCAGCGCGCTGTCCTGCGCCGTGATCTGACGCGCGATCCGCAGTTCCTGCATCTGTTCTTCGGCCGAAAATCGCAGCGCAACCAGTGCCATGCGCAGGCGTAGGGATTCACGCTCAACGCCAGAGACATCCGCAAGCGCATGGGTGAGGTTCTGCTGCACCAGTTGACCCCGATGGCGCAGCTGCTGCAGCTGTTGCTGCAGCTCCAGCCGGTCCAACGCATTGGTTTGATGCTGCACCCGACATGCGCTGAGCGCGGTTTGCATGTCCAGCCGCACTGTGCCCTCAAGTTCACGCGCCGCATTTTCATATTCTTCAAGGCGGGCCTGGTTAAGAAGGCAGTCCTGCGCGCTGGAGCTGATCATGATCGCGCTTTGCAGATATTGCTGGCGATCTTCCAGCGCTGTGACATCGAAGGATACGATCGCGGTCCCCTCGGTCAGTTCGGTGCCTTGCTGCACCAGAAACTCCCCCATCGGAATATGCGCCGGCAGCAGCAGATCCTGCGGTGTTTCCGCGGCCTGCAGTGCCCCTTTCAACACGATGGGGGCGTTCAACTGATGAGTTTGCGACAGAAAAACCGCGCCCGCAGCCCCAACCGTCAGGAACGCCCAACAGGTGAACAACCAGATCACCGGGGCAATCTGAAACCGCCGTGGCGTTGCAGATTTATGAGCGGCTGAGGGCATCTGCTGTCGTCTCCGACGAGGGGGTGCTTTGCGGGCTGGATTTGCGTGGGTCGTAGATTGAAATGGCAACCTGCAGCCAGTTTGATCCATTGTGGACGGTGTTTTCGACGCTCATACTGTCGCGCAGGATACGCGCCAGCGGGGCCTGCGTCAGCGCGCGATCGCTGTCCGCATCGCTTTGGGCTTTCGCCAATGCCCCGCTGGAGAGGGGCTGCGCCTGTTGCAATCGCATGACGCAATGGCCGGCAAAAAGCTTGATCTCAAAACACACCGTGTCTTCAGGTGGCGAAGTGCCCGTCACGGCGCCGGGGCCTATACCCGGCCCTGCGGCATGGCAGGCCAGCGCCAGCATTTCATTGGCTACCATACAGACCGCCCGCCTGTTGGCATCATCGCCATCCCGGCGGAACTGGGCGCAGATCCAACTGTCCAGCGCCTCCTCACTGTCGAGATCACGCTTGGCCACAAACCGTTGCCAGCCCGAGGATTTCCGGTCGCGGATCTCTGCGGCTGAGGCCATTTCCACCAAACGCCCGTTTTGCAGCACGATCAGTTGATCACATTCCTCCAGCAGGGCCCGATCTTCGGTGACCAGCAGGATAATTGCACCACGCCGGCGTTCCTCACGCATGCGGGTCAATAAGGTGCCGCGCAGCAACTCGCCGGATCCGTCTTCGGGGCGATCAATCAGATAGGCGGCAGGGCGCAGATAAAAGGCGCGTGCGAAGGCCAGTGCTTTCTGTTCGGCGTGGGACAGGGTGGTGGCATCTGCACTGGCGATAATATGCTGGGCCACATCGCTGTTGTGGACGAGGGATTTCAGCAAATGCTCGCCCCTCAGGCTGTCCGGCGATCTGAAACAGTAGAGGTTATCGCCACCGCTTCCCGGCAGTATCAGGGGCTGTGCCCCGAGATAGATCAGATCCACATCCCGTTCCCGGCCGCTGCGATGCCATGGGGATTGACCGTGGATAGATACATGCCCGGAAATCGCCAGATTAGTCAGATCATGGGGGGCGGTCAGGGCCTTCAGCAGCAGAGATTTTCCGGCAAAACTGTCGCCGGTCATGCCCGTAACACTGCCAGCTGTCAGTTGAAACGACAGATCCTGCAGCAGTTTATGACCGTCGCGATCGCTGATGCACAGATGTTCAACCTTCAGCCCACCGTCTAACCCGGCGTCGCCCTCGGCCGCGGCGATGGCTGTGACGCTGCTGGCCTGTTTCGCCACCTCTGGCGCGATCTCAGATCGCAGCAGAAAGACATCAGTGATCGCCAGAACAATTCCGTAGCTGATCAGGGCGGTGGGTGCGATGGCGGCGGCGCTCAGCACCTCATGCAGGGTCAGCCAGCAGGCAAGGGCAAAGCAGCTGATGAAGGCCGCCAGACGCATGGATTTCAGCAACGCCATTATAAAGGCATGCGGTCTGGCGGGCGCGTTCAGCAGGTCGATGCCGTGCTGGTCACGGCCAATCAGCAGCGATGTCGCCTCCGCCGGTAGGATATCCCAGCCCGGATCGGGTGGCAGCCACCGCGAGAGTGGAACACTGATAAGCCATCCCAACATACATCCCGCAAGCGCAGGCAGGGCCAGCAGGGGATGCAGGGTCGCCAAACCGCCCAAGGCCAGAACGCCCAGCAACGCCGGACCAATGGCGCCGCTGCGTTTGCGCAAGGGCCGTAGTCCGGCGAGGGCACGCGCGTGACCGGTTTCGAACAACACCATGCCAAGGATCGGCACCAGTGCTGTGGCCCCCAGGAGCAGCGCAAGGCTTTCAATACCCTCAATAGCGACAAGTTTATGTAAAAACACCGCAAAGACGGTGAGGGAAAGCACACAAAGCGCGCTGCCAAAGGTAAATCCGGCTGATAGCACCGACGCCCAGAGCGGCAGGCTGCGATCCTGCACAACCAGCGCGGACCTTTCCTTTTTATCCATTTTTTCAACGGCTTCTGTAGTGTGCTCAAGGGGCGTTTGGGTCTGTGACATGATCGGTTTCCTTGCCATCTCAGCCCTGTGTATCTGGCACTTCTTAAGATTGGGTTGTCCCATCGGAGAAACTTGCGCCGGTTGGGGCGCAAGACAGGCGTCGCTGCAAGAACAGGCGGTTTGGTCGCTATTTGTTAAGGGCTTTGGTGTTCCATAGGAGGGAATCGCAACGGAGGCCGTGATGCCACGCACACCAAACACCCCCAAACGACGATCCCCTTTCTGGGGAGGGGTAGTGTTATGCGCCGCGATTTTGGTGCTCAGCGGTACCAGCTATTCAGTGGGCGTCACCGCGCGGCAGATTTTCCTGCAACAGGAAGAAGAGGTCATACCGATTATTGCCGGTGGGGCGCTGGATGACATTCCCGCCCTGATGCGTGGCAACCTGCCCAGTGCAACGCTCAGCCTGGTGGAGGGCGAAGCGCTGCGCGTAACGCCACCCCGGATGTGCGAGATGCCGGATGACTATTTTGACAAGCTTGATCGCGGGTTGGATCGCCTTTCGGGCTATACGCCACATAACGCCTATGTCCGGAAATATCGCGCCCGGCGCGGGTTCCTAAGTGAACGGGAAAAACGCGCCGCAAAGGTGGCCTGGCACTATTTTGAAAAGTTCACGCAGGAAACCACCGGGCTGGCCAATTCGGTTGGCAACTACCCCTCCACCACCTTATGGGACACGGCATCCTATATCGCGGGTTTGGTCGCGGCCTATGAGTTGTGTATCATCGAGAAAACCGAATTTGATCAGCGCATTACGCTGCTTCTGACGACGATAAAGTCACTGGAGTTGTTCCGGAAGGAGCTGCCGAACAAAGTGTATCACACCAAAACCGGCGCCAAGGTTGACTATACCAATAAGCCCGGCGAAATCGGATATTCCGCCCTTGATATCGGTCGATTCCTGGTCTGGATGCGGATCTGCAAGAACCGCTACCCCTATTTGGCAAACACCATCGATTCCGTGCTGCTGAAATGGGATTTCAGCAATGTCATTGACGATGAGGGGCTGATGTTCGGAACCTATGTCGACAAAGAAACCGGGGAGACGGTGTATGCGCAAGAGGGCCGGCTGGGCTATGAGGAATATGCCGCCAAAGGTTTTGCCCTCTGGGGGTTTCGCCCGCTGCTGGCCCACCGGGCTGAGCCGTTCCTGACCGCCTCCATCTTTGGCGTTCAGGTGCCTTATGATGGCCGTGACCCACGGGTGTTCCATTCCCAGAACTACGTGGTGACGGAATCCTATCTGCAGGACGGGATGGAGCTGGGATTTGATCTGCCCCATGATGATGTCACGCCGGATTGGCTGCACAGCGATGGCTGGCGTGCGGAATTCGCCGATCGGATATATCAGGTGCAGGAAAACCGCTGGCGACGCACCGGCTTCATGACGGCACGGTCAGAGCATAACGTCAAAGGCCCCCCCTATTTCACCTATGATACGATTTTCTCCGATGGCTATCCCTGGAATACGGTCACGCCACGGGGGGATTACGTGCCCGATCACGCGGCCGTTTCAGCCAAGGCAGCGCTGGGCCTCTGGGCGCTTTGGGACAGTGAATACACAGATGTCCTCTTTGAGGCGATGATCGAACTCTATGATCCCGAAAATGGCATGTACGAAGGGCTTTATGAACGGGGCCAGGGCCGCGTTGCGATCTTCACCGCCAACAACAACGGGATCATTCTGACGGCGCTGTTGCATAAGGTGCAGGGCACAATTCTGACCCCTTATCGCGGCGAGACCGAGGTTTGGTACACCGCATACCGTGATCAGGACATTCGGTTGCGGCGAAATTACCCCGATCCCCCGCAAAAGCGGGATTGGCTGCCGGCATTGCGTCACTCTATCCAGGAAAAGGCGGATTTTTGATGAAACATTTAAGCCTCTTCGCGCTTGTTGCGCTCTCTCATGTTGTCGCAGGTGGCCACAGCTTGGCGCAAACCGCTACAGCCCCCGTTCGGGTGGAGGAATTCACCGCGGAAAACGCCATCATGGACACCTCGATCCCCTTTGCAATTGGCGCCAGCGAGGCACGGCAATCCCTGCGCGGCGCCTTCGGTTGGCCAACCTTTCAGGAAGGTCTGGTCGAAGGGGTGTATTTCCGTTTTGATCCGGATGGTTACGCGCGGTTTTCACCCAACCCGCGCCTGGATGTCGATGTGTTCGAAGTGCTGTGTAAATCGCGCACCCAGGAATGCCATGGCCGCAAAGCGGGCCTGACCGTCTTTCTCACGCCTCAGGGCCAGTTGCAGCTGGCGCTTGAAGGGGTGATCGCCGGCGATGGTTTCTACCTGTCAGAAGGGGTGAGTGAGATCCAGATCCCCGAACGGGTGCTGCAACCTCTTGATCTACAGATGGAAAACCTCTTGGCTTCATCGGTGGAATTGATCGTTCGTCGGGGCGGTGAAGAGGTGAGCCGCCATTCGCTACGGGGGTTTGTTGCCACGACGGCTTACCTGCGCTGGGTCGCGGCCCGTCAGGACTACGCGGTTTTGCCGCGCGGCTGGCCGGTGCCAAATGCCCGGGCCAATACGCCCAACCAAGGGCGGGCGCAGGCAGCATCCTGGCAATCGCCGATGCCGCAGCCACAAGTCATTGCAATCACGCAACCCGCAGCCCCTGAGCCTGCTGGTTTGTCGCCCGATCGTATCGATGCGCAATTGCAGGAACTGCGGGACATGGTGACAGAATTGCGTCGCCCTGCTGAGGTGGCAACAGGTGAGGATACAGCCTCTGCCTTAGATGAGGCCGCTAGGTTGGAGCAGTTGTTGCTTGACCTGACGGATGAGGTGCAGCTTCTGCGAGAACCGGCTATGCCGCAGGCAGACCTACCGGATACGGCGGAAGTTGAACTCGCTCACTCTCCAGCAATGATTGAACCACAAACTGTTCAGGCATCCCAACACCGCACCACAGAAAAACTGTCATATCTGGTGGAACAACTGGGTCTTGATCTGCGCACGGCCGTTGCCGTTCTGGAGCTGGCAGAGCAAGAATTACAGGATGACGGTGTGCTGGCCGAACCCGCGGAGATGTATGCCCCGAGTGTGAACACTGTTTCCTCTCAGCCGGCCCAGTCAGACCTGCTCGAAACCCTATGGGGCGAAATCAACCAGCCCCAAGTTGTGGAGGTTGAGGCTGCAGCGCCCGGGATTGAGATAGAAGCAAAGCCGCCGATGCCAGTAACGGTGCGCGAATATCGCCTGTTGTCCGACTATTTTGCCTCCGCGGCGTTGCCGGTTTTGGCCCCCGAAGCGTCAGCGGACACGCGTTAGCCTACCCTGATGCCGGCAAGTGTGCGCTATTCGAACCACACGCAAAGAAGATGAGGCGTCCCTTGGATGTAGCTCAAACGCGCTTCTCTGGAGCCCGTTTAGCGGGACGTTGATGTCAGCATCGGCCCAAACTGCTTATAGTAAAGCGCCTGCAAAACCACGGCATTTGTATTGGCGGTATAGATTTTATTCGGGTGCAGATCTGTTTCGTATTTGCCAGAGGCCCAACCTGCAGGATGAGCAAGATCGGCCAATTGCTGCCGGATCATTTGTGTGTAGCCTGTTTCAAAAATAGCGTCCCAGGCGAAGGTGGCTTTTAGGCTTATGCTGCGCAAGTCCGGATACATTTCGCCGCTTTCGTCCACAACCGCCCAGTCTTCCCCATTGCTGAAGATCGACGTGTAGAGAAAATGTGGCGGCTGATCGATATGGGTTTCTGACACCATTGTTGGGATGCCGCTATCGCGAAATCGGTTTTCCTGTGCCTGATACACTCTCGTGGTCATCAGGTGCCCCTCGGCCGAAAGGCCAAATTCGAGAGCCTGCAAGAAAAACGGTTCGCTAAGCGTTGGGGTGATGGCAGTAAACCGCACCGAACTGCGGCGGTCTATCGGCAATGAAACCCCTGCAACTTGGCGCCATTGTACAATTGGCTTGGCACTTACCGCATCCAGGACATCCAAGCCCCAAAGCGCGGCGGCACGAGCGCCATATTGTTCATACCCAATGCGTCCTTCCTGCAAGTATTCCGTTCCGGATTCCGTCGCATGGGCGCCATAAAGCCTGCCTTCGCGCGCCATGGCGCTCAGATCCCATTGTGTCAAGATTGCCCGAAGGTCCGCGCCAAACTCAGGATGATGAACTTCCAGCATACGGAAAGCCGAGAGCAGCCGCGCAACATCAAGTGCCGACCAGCCAATCCCGCCAGGAACAGGTTGGTTTTGGTAGTCAACCATCGCAAGCGTCTGCGTGTTGTAGACTTTGTTCGGGAGCTTCCCCTCAAAGAGCTCGATTGATTTGATACTCATTAAAAGAGATCCGACCCTTAGCTTGAAAGCCGCATCTGTGATCAGGTCAAGCTTTTGCGCGGCCATAAGAGCCAGCAGGTAGGATCCCTGATCCCAAAGTGTTCCAGAGGGGAAGCCCGCCACCGCATCTACTAACCCAGTCTCCGGACGGTAGTTTTGTTCAAAATATTGCCACGCTTTCGCTGCGGCCCGGTGGTCTTCGGCCGTTAGGCTGCGCCCAGGTTTGAGCGCGAGTAGAGCGTTTTCGGTAGGGAAGGCTGCGTAGGGTGTTGTGGAGCTGAACCCTTCGTCAGACAAAATAGCAAATCCCGCTGTGGCGGCCAGACCTGCGCAAAAGACCAGACTGGAAAGGTTTTTTGTGGCGCGACTCATGTCATTGCTTCCTTCATTTGTGGGGACAAGTGAGCGGGATGAGGGGCAGGCGACCTGCCTAATGCGTGCAGCCAGGCGGCAAAAGGGAGCTGGAGTAGCAGGATGCAATTCCAGGTGAGCCAAAACAGGTTCACCAAGAGCAGTGACAGGCTAAAGTTCGGGCTTCCCATCAGAAATTGCCAAATGCCAAAGAGGCCGATCAAACATAAGGCAACGGCAAGCACCAGGTTTGGTCGAAGAAACCGCATGTCTTCGGTTGTGGACAGGGTTTTGGGCGTTGGTGGAAATTGCGGCCGATGTCCACGGGCCACCAGCCAGAATGCTTTGAGTTGCAATGGTAGCGTTGAGACTGACAAGCAGCGGCCATTGGTGAGGCTATGGCCCTTGCTGGTCAGGATCATGGCCAGTTCATTGGCAAAAACCATCGGTAAAAAATGTAGAAAGAAGCTGGCGGAATAGGCCACGACCGGTGCTTGGCCTGTTAGCAGCGAATAGGCGGGGGCCATGAGGAGCAGTGGCGTCCAAAATACGGACAGATGTGCATAGAATGTGGCCGCGTAATGCAGACGATGTCGCCAGGGCATGCCGCAGCGGAAAATGGGATTGCGGCGCAGGATCAGATCGATGCTACCGCCGGCGTATTTTAAACGTTGGGTGCAAAAGGCCTTGGCACTTTGCGGGGAAAGCATTTTTGCCTCTGGCTGCGGATGGTAGACCGAGCGCCAGGGGTGACCTTGCACACTATGCAGTTCAATTGACGTATAGAGGTCCTCTGAGACGTGAAACCGATAGGGTTCCAGACCCGACCTATGCCGCAGCTGCGCCGCGTTTATGTTTAGATTTTGCGCCTGCAGCAGGTTCGTGCGCCTCTGACCTAAAAGCGCGGTTTCAAAAATCGCTTCCCTGCGGTGGATCGATGCGGCGCCACAGCAAAAGGATGCGTAGTTGCGATTGCGCCTCCGTTGGATCAGATCAAAAAAGACGGTGGGTTCACTGAGAAAAGGGTCCACCGCAAAACGGTGTCTGGTGGTGATGCGGTACACCCATTTGCGCAGCCATCGAGGGCATTTCGGGGCAATTCGCAACAGAATTGCGATGGCGGTCTGGCCACGGGGAAGGTCATAGAACCAATGTGGGGTCTGTACCCAGGCCACGCTAGGATCACGAAAATAGCCAAGTGTATTGTCCAAGAAGCTTGGGAAAAGCCGTGTGTCGGCATCACAAATTACGACGAAATCACCGCTGCTATGAAACAGCCCATTGCGCAGGTTGCCTGCTTTGAACCCGATATTGGACGTACGCGACAGGTAGCGGGCGCCGTAGCGCTCTGCCAGTTTGGCCATCGCGGGTCTGGCTCCGTCATCCAGCAGGTAGATCTGCAAGTCGCAACCGGTTGGGCAGCGCACGGCCTGTGCGGCGGCCAGAGTTGGCGCGACCACCTCGCAGCCCTCGTCAAAGGTTGTGACGAAAATATCGATCCGGGTGATTGGCCTTGGTTGCGTATTAGCATTATCGGTGATGTCGGATGTGGCAGACGCGTCCGGCGTGTCGCCTTCCTGCCAAATATCGTAGAAAAACAATAGGGTGCCGAGTGCAAACAGCGTCTCAGCAGTGGCGACTGCGACCGAGAATATCATCGCCTCAGGATTGAGTGACGCCGTCCAGCGCCAATGCAGATACAACGCGAGGAAGCCGATGGTTAACCCGGCGCAGAAGTGCCAGGCGGCCTGACGCAACGGTGATAAGGGCGGAAAATGCGGCGGCTTTCGATACTCAAATTTTGAAAAATAGGCGCTCTGCATGTTATGCCTCAAAGCCGGAGAACGAAGGGGTTAGCGGGGATTTACCTGCCTGTGATCGCGAATGAAGGCTTCAGCCACCCGAAGAATTGCGCTGCGTTCGTCGCCGCGGTGATTCTTAGCCGTGGAGCCGGTCGAAAAAGACCACACCCCTGCGGTGATTTTGATCCGAATGTCACGCGCCAGCATCACCTCTTGGCTGAGGCTGGCGAAGACCGAGTATTCATAGAGGCAGTGACCGTCCGGATCGCGCATTGAGAAAAACAGGCTCATCGTGGGGTGGCCTGGCACAGTGGCGATGGTGTCCTTGTCAACGACGTGAATCCCGGCCTTTGTTAGCATCGCTACGAAGTCACGATGTATCTCAGAACCAAAACTGTTGGAAAATCCCGGCGGGGACTTCAGGTTGGTCAGATCGACATGGATCGCCTCAATTCCCCGCAGGGCTTCAATCTTCAGGGATCGCGGCAATTCCAACGGGTCAAAGCCAACGGCCAACTGTGTCTGCTGTGGCGTGCAGACCGCAGGGGCATCGGGGTGCTCAGCCTCGACCGGCAATGCGCTGCTCCGGGGATCCATCACACCGAACATGCGGTAGATATTGGCGGGGTATTCTGGCGTCAGTGGACGGCTGACAAACTCGCGTTTGACGATACAACCAGCTCCATTTGGACAGTCTTGCCCGACGTGGCGATAGCGTTCCCATAAAATCCAGAAGCGATCTTCTGCCCAGATTGGGCTGGGTAGCATTAGCAATAACAGCAGACTCAGGTGTTTCATGCCGAAACCTCTGACATACCTGACTGCTGCAGCGCAGGGGGAGGGGTGTCGGCGGCACCAATTTGATCCAAACGCGCGAAGGAGGGGCGTGGTTTTTGCCCCGTTGCGGTTTTGTGTTCTACCGACCAGCGGGCAGAGGTGATTTGCCCTTCAACCCAGGCGCCGGGTTTGACCCAGGTGCGGGGTTGGACAACGCTGTTTGAAATCAGGCAGGGGCCGCTCAACCGGCTGCCGGCGCCGATGACGCAGGGGCCTTGCAGCTCAACCCCGGCGTCCACGGTTGCCCCGGGGCCGATGTAACAGGGTGGTGTGAGTTTGGCGCGGCGTGACACCCGCGCCTCCGGCGCGATCCAGATTCCGGGGCGTTTCTGTTCGCCCGAGGGCGACAGTGTTTTCACCTCGCCACGGAGCGCCATAAAATGGGCTAGTGCGTAATCCTTCGGGTTGCCCATGTCGACCCATTCAAAATCTGCAACATAGCTGTGCAGATGGCCGCCACGTTTCATAATCGCGAGCAGGAGGTCTGTTGCAATATCAAGGCCCTCTGCAGTTCCCAGACCGGTCAGGGCGCGCGGGTTGATGATGTAGATACCGGCGCTGGCAAGGGTTGATTTCGCCTCTTGTGGCTGCGGTTTTTCTTGAAATGCCCGGATGCGCCCGCTGCGGTCAATCTGCAGGATCCCGTATTTGGAACACTCCGCACGTGGCACCTTGCGGGCGGCGATTGTGACCTCAGCGCCGCTGGATTTGTGCAGCCGCATCATGTCTGCCAGATCGATATCTGTCAGCGCATCGCCACAGAGCACAAACACATCATCATCGATGGCATTGTGGCGGTGCTGCAACCGGGCAAGGGTGCTGGCGGATCCGATGGCATGGGCCTGCCAGCCCTGCGGCGTTTGTTGGCCTTCGTTGAAAAACTGCAATCTGTGTGATGGGGATCGTGGCACGTTCTGCACGATCTGATCGCCAAGATGACCGGGGTTTAGCATCACATCCTGAATGCCGAAGCGTCCCAGATGCTGCAGCAGGTGCGACAGGATCGGCTTGCCGAACAGTTCCAGCATCGGTTTTGGCGTGTCGTCGCTGAGCGGGGCCATGCGGGTGCCTTTGCCGGCGCAGAGCAACAGCGCTTTGGTGCCGGCCAGCTGGCAGCGGCGGAAATCGCTGGTTTGCAACACTTCATCAACGGTTTTATAGTAGGGCAACAGCTGCTCGGCGGGGCTTTGGCGGATGAACCGGTGCACAGAGGCATTGGCATTGCAGAAGGCCAGAGGCTGGCCAAGTTTGAACTGCGCGGTAAATTCAACCAGTGCCCCTAAGCCAGCATAGGTGACCCGCCGCACTTTGGCGAGGTCAACAATCATGGCTGCGCTGCCATCGTTCATCATTTGTTCACGCGCCGTGAGCAATGGACCAAGGTCCGATGACGTCAGCCGATAAGAACTGGCCCGCAGGATTGAGATGCGACCGTAGGTTTCGGCGTTGATGAGCATGGAGTTCTCCTTTCAGGGGCGCAGCGACTGCCGCTTCGGCACGGTGAATTGGGGCAATGGACCAAGCCCGATGGTCCAGCCGAGATGTCGGCTACGGGCAATTGTGCGGATCAGACAAATGGTCATTGGTAGGGTGAAGGCGATCTTCGCCGCGACGTGCTGGGTTGGTGACCAGCTTGCAGGGATTCAGATTTCGGCGAGATCGAGAAAAGTGGGGTGGCACAGGTAAATGCCGAAGGAATAGGGCGCCCAGACCGAGAGTTTTTCAGGCCAATTGCGACCACACAGCAGCATGGTGAGGCTCATCAAGACCAAGGGCATCAGAAAGTCCGCCCAATAGCCCGGTTCATTTCCGTAGGCCCAAGCGCCGGTCTGAATGACGATCACCATGGCTTGCAGCTTCAGCCCCAGAAGCACCAGTGCGAAAACGATACAGATCGTGAGAAGGGGCCAGAGGGTCTGCTTGGCCAACTTTGACCCGTGTCTCAGCCACAGGCCAGCGAGGGCAGCAGCCGCAAACCCGTAGCCGCTGTAGCTCAGGATTTTTATCGCGCGTAGCACATAGGGCAGGCTGGGACTGTCCCAAAGCGTGCTGTAGGCCCAGGCGTCCAGATGCCATTTTGCAAGCAGGCCGAAGACGACCAATAGCCCCATCCAAGGGCGCGTCACGGCGGTCAGAAACAGTGGATAAAGCAGCAGTAGGCCCATCAGCGTTGGGATGAAATGCATGTGATACTTCACATCCCCCAAGACTAGGAAGCCTGCCCATGCTACGGGATCTGTCAGCTGAGCCAACGCCTGCGGATGGTAATTAAAAGCGCTCGCTTTCAACAGGTTATAAAGGGCGTAAAACAGGGTCCAAAAGACAAACGGCGGCAGCAGCCGGCGGGCTTGTTGCGCCATCGTGGCCCGGTACCCACGCGGTCGTCGATCCAGCGACAGCAGCAAGAGGAACACTGAAATCAGCAAAAACAGCTCTGTCCGGGCCATATAAAGGACGGCGCGTAGCAGCATTGGGGCAATCCGCTCCGCCGCTGTGGCCTCCGGGAACGGCAACCCGGCAGAATTTGACGTAGCATGCAGTCCCACCATCGACACGCCGGCGCACAGGCGTAGCCCGTCGATCCAGGTGTGGCGTGATGGTTTTGTGTCCTGCATATTCGTTGCCTCCTTCAGGCCCCGCAGAGCCGTTGATAGCTCCACCGTTGTGTGAAGAATCACAACAATCAGTTAATGGCTGCGTGATTATTTCGTTTGCGTCGGGTGGCGTTTGGCTGCGCGCGTCGGCTACCCGATCGCTGCGATCCGTTCACCTTTCGTTAGCACGGGGCTGCTAGTTTCAGCGACGGAGGTCCCAATGAATCGTTTCACGTTAGATCGAAGACTGTGGTGGCTCGTATGGCCTGTGTCGTTGTTGTTGACCTGGGGGAGCCCGGTCTCATCACAGCCCGCGCAGGCGGTGTGTGACCAAATCTATGCACAATATCAGTTGATTGCTGAAGGCTGCCCGTCGGGTGAAGCAGACGGCGCCAGCGCTGCGGAGGGTCTTGCGGCGCGGATGCGGGAATCGCATGTGTTCTTCCCCGCTGGCGGCAGCCGTCTGGATGCGGCGGCGAAAGCTCAGATCGCGCAACTGTCTGAGGTTCTGAACATTTCATTGATGCGCCAGACCTGCCTCAGGTTGGTCGGTCATTCTGATAGTGTCGGCGGTGCTTCGGTGAATGAAGCCCTGTCTTTGCAACGAGCCACGCAAGTGGCTGAGGTGTTGAAGGCGCAGCTGGACGATCCAACGCGGGTGCAGGAGGTGCTGGGTGTTGGGGAGGCGCAACCGCTCGCCGGGTTTGCAACAACGGCGGTGGAAAATCGCCGGGTTGAGCTCTGGGCAAAGACCTGTGTGCGTTAAGTTCCTTATCTAAACCTTGGGATACCTGCGTTGGTAAAGAGGCCGGCGGTGCGAGACCAATCCATTAACCATAACTACTGAAAATTTGCAGAAAACTGTCTCGTTGCACCGTTAGTGTTAACGAATGTTAACCTTGACGGGGCAGAGATATGGGGTCGATCAAATGGCTAGGGTTTTGGCGTCTGGCGCTGGCTTTGGGTGTGTCCCTCGCCAATCCGGCACCTGCGCTGGATTTGCGTGCAGGGCAGACGGATGAAGCCGTTGCAAACGCCGACGGGGCACAACAGCCATACCCGTGTGACGCCTGTATCGGGGCGCGCTTGCCTTTTGAACCGGGCAGAGGGGTGGAGGCGCCAGGATCAAACTCGCTGGTCATGCCAGTGTTGCGCGCGCAAGGAAGCGGTGAATTGAGGAATGAAGGCTTTACAGAGCGTTTTGACCCACCCAACAGGCACGACTGGCATATTGCCGATTATCAGTTTTCGCATCCGGACTTTGACACCGATTGGGAACGCAGGAACGTCCGGATTTCAGCGGGTGCAACGCTGAGGCTCAGGCCACAAAAAAACCAAGACAACGGGTTTGCCGGCGCATCGCTCAGGCGGACGGCCACCAGCCACTTTGGTCGCTATGAGGCTCTGATGCAGCCGGCGCGTGGCGCTGGGGTGGTGACCGGGTTTTTCACTTACACAGGCCCCTATTATGGCACCCGTCATGATGAAATTGATATCGAGTTTCTTGGGAAAGACACCCGCAAGCTGCACCTGTCTTGGTGGGTGGATGGTGCGTTGAACAGTCACGTGGTGCCGCTGGGGTTTGATGCTGCGGATGGTCCGAGGCTTTATGCCTTTGAATGGCATCCCGACAGGCTGCGCTGGTTTGTCGAGGGGCGGCTGTTGCATGAGGTTCGGGCGGAGAGCTCAGCATTACCCGCGGTGCCGAGCTATCTGTTCTTTAACCTTTGGGCCGCGGATCAGCGATTGCAGGGCTGGGCGGGGCAAACCGCAGAAGGGACGACGGCGCAGGCCCGGATCCTTTCTGTCACTTTCACACCGCTGCAGGATCTGCTGACAGGATTGCCCCGATCACAGACCGGCGATGATCGCCGATACCGTGAGGATGCTGAGCGCGGTTGAGATCAGGATGGTGGCCGAAACCCGCTGTGGCGCCACGCCGTAGTGCTGCGCCAGGATAAACACATTGCCTGCCACGGGCAGGGCAGCGGCGGCGATCATCACGCCGGCTGAATAGGCCTCCACCGAGAAGATAAAATAGGCCGTCGCGGCAACGGCGGCGGGGTGCAACACCAGTTTGGCAAAGCTGAGCCATGCCGCCACGGCCAGACGTTCGGCCGATTTGCTGGCCAGCGAGGCACCGATCGCAAAGAGCGCGCCGGGGGTGGCGGCGGCGCCCAAAATCGCCAGGAAATCATTGATCGAACCGGGCAATTTCCAGGTAGACGCGGACCACAAAAGGCCCAAGCTGATGGAGACAATCATCGGGTTTTTCAGCAGTCCCAGGCCGACGCTGAGCAGGACGCCGGGGGACAGGCGGCCATCGCGGCGGGCGGTGATGACGATGACGATCAGACTGCCAAAGACGATGAGGTCACAGGCCAGAACCAGCATCACCGGTCCAATCGCGGCCTCGCCCAGCAGCATGACCAGCATCGGCACGCCGAGGAAACCCACGTTGCCCACAACGCCGCATTGGGCCTCAACCGCGGCCTCTTCGACGCCGCGACCGCGCAATAGTGCCACGCCGGTGACCAGAAGATATACCGCCATTGTGCCCGTGAGGTAGGCCCAGACAAAGGGCAGATCGAAAACCTCTGCCAGGGTCAGGTTGGCGGAAAACCGAAACAGCATCGCCGACAGTGCGAAGTAAAAGACAAAACGGGTGAGCCAGGCGGTGGCCTCTTCCGGGAAAAAGCCTGTCCGGCCGGCGCCGTAGCCCACAGCAATCAGCAGGAAGAAGGGCAGGGTCTGAAGCAAAACATCGATCATGGGACCAGCGGTAACAGGCGGGGCCTAAACAAAAAAGGGGGCCGTTGACCCGACCCCTCTTTCTTGCCCTGCCTGACGTCTTCGGTCTGGCCTTCGGTGCCAGCGCATCTTGCCTGTGCAACCCGTCGAACGTGTCCCCCCCGGGATCACGCGGTGGATCACCGCCCTCGAATTCGGTGATTCGACCTTAAGCGAATCGGTGCGAAGCAGTCAACAGAGCGATTCGTTAGCCGTTTTCACGTAGAATCGCGCCCGCCAGATAGAGCGAACCGCAGATCAGCACCCGCGCGTTGGGCTCCTCCGCGACGATCGCCGCCAGGGCGCTTTGCACATTGTCGGCCTCAGAGGCCTGCATGCCAACCTCGCGCGCCATACGCGCGGTCTCTTCAGCGGGCAGGGAGTTTGGCTCATCCGGGATCGACACGGCGATCAGGCTGGCAACATGGGGCATCATCGGGGTCAGATAGCCCGAGATATCTTTGGTGTTGAGCATGCCGCAGATCAGATGGGTCGGTCGTTTCGGCAGGCTGGCCAGATGGCTGCCAATGGCCTGACCGGCGGCGGGGTTATGCCCGCCGTCAAGCCACAGCTCGGCCTCGGGGGCGGCCTCGACCAACGGACCCTCGGCAAGGCGTTGCATGCGGGCGGGCCAGAAGGCCTGCGTCACGGCGGCCTCGGCGGCACTGTCATCCTTGCCCAGATGGCGCAGGGCGGCGATGGCAGCACCGGCGTTCTGGATCTGATGGGCGCCGGGCAAGTTTGGTAGCGGAAGGTCCAACAGGCCACGTTCATCCTGATAGATCAGGCGGCCGCGTTCTTCCCAGACGTGCCAATGCTGACCATAGGCGATCAGCGGCGCGCCCAGACGGGCGGCGGTGGCCTCGATCACATCCATCGCCTCTTCGGGCTGCGGGCCAACAACACAAGGAACGCCGCGTTTGATGATGCCAGCCTTTTCACCAGCGATCTTGGTCAGCGTGTTGCCAAGGAATTGCTCATGGTCGATCGAGATCGGGGTGATGATGGTCAGTTCGGGCTGGTCGATCACATTGGTCGCGTCCAGCCGCCCGCCCAAGCCCACCTCCAACAGGGTGAAATCTGCGGGCGTACGGGCAAAGGCCAGAAGGCCGGCGCAGGTGGTGATCTCGAAATAAGTGATGTTGCCGCCATCGTTCTTGGCGTAGCACTCATCCAGGATCTCGGTCAGATGCGCCTCAGAGATCAGATCCCCGGCCAGACGGATCCGTTCATGGAACCGGGCCAGATGGGGTGAGGTATAGGCATGGACCGTGTTGCCCGCCGCATCAAGCCCGGCGCGGATCATCGCCTGGGTCGAGCCTTTGCCATTGGTGCCCGCGATATGGATCACAGGCGGCAGGGCGTTTTGGGGATTGTCCAAAGCGTCGAGCAGACGCCAGACCCGGTCCAGCGTCAGATCGATGATTTTGGGATGCAGCGCCATCATCCGTGCAAGCACGGCGTCGGAACCCTGCTTCATTTTGCGTCAGGCTCGGCGCCGCCGAGGGCCTCTGACAGGCTCTCTTCGGGTTTGTCTTCGCTGGCGGCGACAGGTGCCGGGGCCGGCAGGTCGCCTTTGATCGCGGGTGACAGGCCCAGCAGCATGCGGGTGATGGAGATCAGCTCATCGCGCATCTCAGTGCGTTTGGTCACGCGGTCCAGCATGCCGTGATCCAGCAGGTATTCGGCGCGCTGGAAGCCTTCTGGCAGTTTTTCACGGATGGTCTGTTCGATCACACGGGGACCGGCAAAGCAGATCAGCGCATTGGGTTCAGAAATCTGCACATCACCCAGCATGGCGTAAGACGCGGTCACACCCCCGGTGGTGGGGTGGGTCAGTACAACGATGTAGGGCAGGTTTGCCTCTTTCAGCATCTGCACGGCCACGGTGGTGCGCGGCATCTGCATCAGTGACAGGATGCCTTCCTGCATGCGGGCGCCGCCCGCGGCCGAGAACAGGATCAGCGGGCGCTTCAGCTCCACCGCTTTTTCAGCGGCGGCAATGATGGCGTTTCCCACATACATGCCCATGGAGCCACCCATGAACGAGAAGTCCTGACAGGCGGCCACAATCGGGGTGCGGCCCATTTCGCCGGTGGCGACCAGCATGGCCTCTTTCTCACCGGTTTTCTTCTGCGCGGCTTTCATCCGCTCAGGGTATTTTTTCTGATCGCGGAATTGCAGCGGATCGGTGATCGGCGTGGGCACCTCAACTTCGGTGAAGATGCCGCCATCGAACAGGTTTTCAAACCGGGCGCGGGGGGTGATCGCCATGTGGTGATCACAGTTGGTGCAGACATTCAGATTGTCGGCCAGTTCACGATGGAACAACATGGTTCCGCATTCGCCACATTTCGTCCACAGATTTTCAGGCACCTCACGGCGCGAGAAGATCGAGTTGATCCGCGGACGGACATAATTGGTGATCCAGTTCATGAGCGATTGCCCTGCTTGCTGCGTTCGTGAGCTAGTCAAATAAGCCCGACGTAACGGAAATGCAATCAGCGCCTGATGGCAATTCGGGCGGAAAGCCAGATTATCAGCATCACCAGCAGTTCTGCGATCAATCGCGCTGAGGGGAAAGCGGCGTCTTGGGCGGATGGCGGCAGCAGTGAGTCGCCCGTTGCCTCAGGCGCGGGGAACAGCATCAGGGCCAGCCCAGAATCAGTGCTTCCCATTTCGCCAAAGATCAGAAAGGCAAAGGCGTTGTTGGCCAGATGAAAGCCAACAGCCGCCCCCAAAGCGCCGCTGCGCGCGGTCAGATCCGAGGCGGCGAGGCCAAAGAAAAAGGCCCAGATCACATATTCCCATGCCTCATTGCTGGCAGCATGGGGCTGCCAATGGGCGGCGGCGAACAGTAGGTTGGGGACAAGCATCCAGACCCAAGTGGCGCGGAACCGGGCCGCAAGTTGCTGCTGCAGATAGCCACGATAGAGCAGCTCCTCAGCGCCGGTTTGAATCAGCAGGGCGATCATCGCCAGCGGCAAAGTGGTCAGCCAGGCCAGCGGCATGTTCCACACGCCGCCCGCGTAGGAATAATAGGGCGGCAACAGCTCGATCAGCAGAAAGCCCCCAAGGCAGGCCAATGTCACCTGCCGTAGGTCATTCCAGGCCTGATTTGGCGGTCCGATCAGGCTGACGGCGCTGCGAAAATGCAGTTTGCGGGTCACGGTGATGACCGAGAGGATCAGCAGCGAAAAGGCAAAGAGCTGCAGCAGCAAACCCCCGCGTGTGGTGCCGGAATAGTAGCTGTCCACAAAGCCGTCCGGGGCGCTGACCAGAACGGCATCCAGCAGATTCAGACCCAGTTTATAGCCCACCTCAATCAGGACGAAGCCAAGGGCCAGCCGGGGCAGGTCAGGGGTCAGGCGCGCGGCTGCGCTGTAGCCGTGGTGAGGGTGGTAGGCTGTCATGGGCTCACCGTCGCAGAACCAGCCGCGCCGTCAACCAACCAAGTCCCAAAAGCGCGATATCCAGCGTCAGCGCCTGCCGCAGCGCAACGGAATCCCTCAGATCCATCGGCGCGCTGTAAAGCGCCAGCCCCGAAAGCGCCGGATCCTGCGCGACAAACAGGATCGCGATGGCATTTGACAGAAAATGCAGCGCAATTGCCGGGCCTAGGGTGCCTGCACGCGCGGTGAGATCGGCTGCGAACAGCGAAAACAGCGCCGCCCAAAGGATCAGTAGCCAAGCGCTGTCACCGGCTTCGGGGCGGTAATGCAGCAGGCCAAACAGCAGGGCAGGCAGGCCCATCCAGATCAGCGGCGTGTCAAACCGGACGGCAAGCTGTTGTTGCAGATAGCCGCGGAAAATCAGCTCCTCCGTGCTGGTTTGGATCAAGATCCCCAGTAATGCGACGGGTAGCAGCATCAGCCAGCGCCCAACGGCCTTGCTCTCTGTGATCGGGGCGAGCACCTCACTGGGGGGCAGGATCCAGATCACAAGGCTCAGCAGAATCAATCCGATCAGAACGGCAATGCCCTGCCGCAACGCGGCCTTTGGCGGCCCGATCAGGGTTAACGGCGCGCGTTGGTGCATCTGTGCCGTGACAATCGCGATGGCGAGACCCAGAAACCCAAAGCTGAACAGCAGGTAAAGCGTTCCGATCGCGGTGGAGCCGTTTTGGACCGAAAGGGTGAAGGCGTTGAATTGGTCAGGGCTGAGCAGGATTTGCAGCAGGTTTTGCATCGCCCAGAGCATCAGCAGATACAGCGCTGCCGCCATCACCAGCCCGGGGATCAGCCGCCAGGCCGCTGCGCTATCACCTGCGGGGGCGATAAATTGGGCATGGGCCCTATAGGCCCGGATGGGCGATCTGCCGGGGCGGTTCATTTGCGCAAAAGCTCCTTAAGATGACCCTAACGCCACAGTGTCCGGGACAACAGGGCAGAGCATGGAAAAGCGGCTTGAGGTCGCGGGCAGGCATCGGCTAACGCTTAACCGCGTTGTCACGGAGCTGCTGTTTGTGAGGACGTGAAAGGTGCGGGTTCACTGCGCCGTAAGGGGGGGTAACGATATGGTGGCGCAGGCAAAATGAGGTCACGCAACGGGCTGCGTTTGGCGGTGTTTTTCGCCCTGTCCACAGTGTTGTCGGGCTGTCTGTCCCTTGGGGATGGCGGGGTCACCCGGCAAGACAATGTGATGACCCGCGCGGCCCTGGCCGGGGGTGAGGTGATCGTCGTGCCGCCGCAGGGCTACTGCATTCAGAAAGACAGTCTGAAAAGCCGCCGCGATGGTGGATTTGCGCTTGTGGCGTCCTGCGAACGGCTGACCGGTTTTGTCAGCGGCTACCAGGTGCCGCCGGTCGTCATGACCATTTCTGCGGTTGAACGGGACAGCACCGCACCTGAACCCAGCGCCGCAGAGGTTTCAGCCGGTTTGGGGGACCGGCAGGTGCTGCGCCGGTTGCATGGCGATGGGCTGACGGTGGTGCAGGTGGTGGATCCGGCGCCCTTGTCGGTGGAAAGCGATCCCAAACACTGGCGCGGTATGATGGTGATCAATGGTCACATGGTTGGTCTGGCGCTCTACGGCGCCAAAGACAGCGCCGAAACCGGTGAACGTGGCCTGACGCAACTGATGTGGCTGGCCGAGCAGATCCGCGAGGAAAGCCCGCAAAGACCACGCCCTGCTGCGGCCTTTGAGGTGGCAGATGTGCCGGCAGGTGCCGGGACGCAAGGGACGGAGCCGGGCCAGCCAAGGGTGCAGCGCACCGGCCTTGGCGCCATTCGTCCAGTGGCCCGCCCGGGCACGCCGGGGGCGCTGCGTGAGTTGCCCGTTGCAGCCCCGGCGGAGGCCCCAGTGGCGAAAGACGCCGAAGACGGCAAAGCTAAGCCTATACTCCGCAATATTTTTGGTCGTATATTCAGCTAAGTCGCGGCTGTCCTGATTGGGCAAGGACCGCGCAGATGAGGCAATAAACGGGCAGAGGGGACGCGCCACATGGCAGGCATGCCGGGAAGCGATCTGATCAAGACATTTGTGTCGGAACGGGTGCAGAAACGCTGGGCCAAAGCCGCGCGCGCTGCGGCGGGCGAAGATCTGGCCGCCCTGCGCCGTCAGCGCAGTCAGGCGCGCGAACTGCGCACCCATTTGAATGAGCTGATTCACGTTGCCGATGAACGACTGGCGCTGCCCGCCATCGGATCAACGCAGTTTCGTCGTCCGCAGGGATCTGACTGGGGTTGGCGCCCGGCGTTGTGGCGCGGCCCTTTGCCGGTGCCCGGCATGTCGAGCGTGCAGAACAAAAGCCAGCTGGGCGAAGAGGTCACGCTGTTTCACGACTGCGCCTTTTCCGAGCTGACCCTGCGCCAGCTGCGCAACACCCGCGAAGCGGATCTGGCGCCTTACGGGCTGCGCATGGACGTGTTCAAGTTTGACGGATCCTTCCTGTCGCTGGTGATCGATCTGCCACCCGAAGCGGTGCAGGGGCTGAAACGCCGTCACCTGCTGCGGATGGACACGATTGTGGAGATGGAAAAGCCGCTGGAGATTTTTGCCCGGCTCAACATCAAGCACGGTCCCAATACCGAACAAATCGTGCGCGAACTGCCGCTGCACGAAGAAGAGATCATGGTGGAATTTGATCTCGCCTACACAAAACTGAACGAAAAGCGGGTCGAAAAGGCCTGGCTGGACCTAATTTTTGAGGGCCCCGAGATGAACCAGGTTGTATTGCGCGACCTGACCTTCTCGCGCCGGCCCCGCGCCGAACTGTAAGGAGCCTGCAGCATGAGCGAAATGCAACTGACCAAAACCCGGCTTCTGGAAGGGGTCTGGGAGGGTGTGCTGCAAACCCATCGCGGTGCGCGCTATCAGCCCAAGATCTCGGTCACCCATCTGGACAAGCCGGTTCTGGGGCACTCGATGCAGGAAGGCAGCACCGAAGGGGAATGGCTGGTGCGGGTGCCGATCCCGTCACAGCTGCTATCCGACGGGGTACAGACCTTTGTCATTCTGGATGCGGAAAGTGGCGAAACGCTCAGCAGTTTTACCATTCTGGCCGGCGATGCGCTGGCGGATGATATCCGGGCGGAGGTCCAGCTCCTGCGGGAGGAGCTGGATATGCTGAAACGGGCCTTCCGCCGCCACTGTCTGGAAACCCTTTAAAGGCTCAGGCCGCCCGGCGTTCCGCCCCTGCGGCCAACCAATGCAAAACCCGGCGGGACAGGTCAGCACCGGCATCTTCCTGCAGAAAGTGCGAGGCATTGCGGATCTCGGCATGTGGCTGACCCGCGGCACCGGGCAGGGCTTTGAACTGGGCATCGATGCCTTGACCGGCCAGAAACGGATCCTTGTCACTGAACAACACAAGGGTTGGCACCTGTGACTGGCGCAGGTGGGTCCAGGCGCCCTGCGCTTCCTTCAATTGGGTGGCCACGATCTGCGGCATAACACGGGTGGCGACGTGATACCTGCTGTCGGGGAAAGGGGCGTCATAGGCGGCGCGTTCGGCCGTGGTCAGGGTTTTCGTGGTCAGGATCTGCATCACCTTGCCGATTTCGATTTTGCCCGCGTGTTTGAAATACCCTGCCCAATTGCCATAGTTCTGCTTGGCCGCCAGATCTGAAATCGAGGGCTTGCCAGCGAAGAGGCGCATCAGGCGCAGGATGTTGGGCAGGGCAAAGGCCATCGGGCCTTTGACGTCCGACAGCGCCGTATTGGCCACCGCCATACGCCGGATCCAGGTTGGATGCTGTTCCATCACCCTGAGGCCGATCATGCCGCCCCAATCCTGAAAAAAGGCATCGGCCCCGGTCACACCCAGCTGTTCAACAAAGCGGCTGATACAGTGCACATGGGCCTGATAGCTATAGATCTTGGCCTCGGCAGGTTTGTCCGATTTGCCAAAGCCGATCAGATCGGGGGCGATCACCCGGTACCCGGCGGCGACAAACTGGGGGATCATATGACGGTAGAGGTAGGACCAGCTGGGCTGCCCGTGCATCAGGAAAATCGTGCCTTTGTCGGCGGTGCCTTCGTCCACATAATGGAGGCGCAGCCCGTCCACCTCCATATAGTTTGGTGCAAAGGGGTAATCGGGCAGATTGGCAAAGGCGCTGTCAGGTGCGCGCAGAACCGTGCCGTATTTGGGATGGCTGTATTGGGTCATGATCAGGGCCTCACGCTGCAAGGGTTGTCAGAACGTCGCCGCGCATGTCGCCGTTGAGCGCACGCAGGTAGGCCTGTGCAGTGTCCGCGGCGGAGACGACGCCCAATTCGGGCTGGCCCAGTTTGGCCATGGTTTCTTTGACAAAGATCGGTGAGATGAGGTTGATGCGCAGATCCGGCAGCTCAGCCGTGGCGACCCGCACAAAGGCCTCAAGCGCGGCGCAGGAGGCGGCGATCGCTGCGGTGCCGGGGTAGGTGTGCTGCGCGGCCGTGCCCGAGGTCAGGACGATGCTGCCGCCTTTGGGCAGGACCGTGTGCCCGTAGCGGATCAGGTTCATTTGACCTTTCATCTGCACCTCCAGCGTGGCGTCCATCTGCGCGTCGGTCATCTGCGTCAGCGGCACCATGGCTGCAGCGCCAGCGGCGGCGATGATGGCATCCAGCGGGCCGGTTTCGGCAAACAGTGCCTTGACCGCGGCGGGATCGCCCAGATCGACGTGATGATCCATCTCGGCGCTGCGCCCGGCGGTGACAACCTGGTGATCGCCAGACAGCGCCTGATGGATTGCACCGCCGATGATACCTGTGGCGCCAATGAGGAGAATTTTCATGAGATGTCCTTTCTTTTGAGTGTTTACTTGCATGTAGGTAAGTTTAGGGGGTGTAAAAAACGGCGGCCTATGTCAGGCCAGCCGCCCAATCTGTCAGGAGCCCGCCAAGCGCCGCGCGCGCTGCGTCGCGGTTGGGCATATGCTGGATTGAGGTCATCAATCCCATCATCAAGGTATGGGCCCGGTTGGCCTCGCGCTGGCAGTCGATATCGCTGCGGATCTCACCTGCGGCTTTTGCATCTTCCAGCGTGGCGACCAGGCTGGCGTTTACATCGCGGTAGAAGGCTTCGGTCAGCACACGCAGGGGCGCTGGCAGGTCCGGGTCCGCGGCCAGGAGGGTGCAGCTGCGCAGATCCTCGGGATCGGTTTCCGGGGCCCAAAAACTGTCATCCAGCATCTGGACATAGCCGGCAAAGTTGCCCTTGAAGGCATCGCGCATTGCATGGAACGCCGCCACCTGACGGGTGCCAAAGTCTTCGGTCACCGCAATCGCAAGGCTTTCCTTGTTCTTGAAGTGGTAGTGCAGATTGGCCCGCGTGGTGTCCAGCGCCGTGGCGATCTGACCAAAGTTCAGTTTGCCATAGCCGCCCGTCATCAACTGGGCCTCGGCCAATTTGAGAATCGCGTCTTTCATAACAGGCTATTTACTTACAGGTATGTCAGTCTGCAAGGGGGCACGGAAAAAATTCTGAATTCCGGTGACTGTCATACAGTTTTTACTTGCCGAATCTAGATATATCCATAATTCATGAAATATGGATAAGATGATCGCCCTTTCTGCCTTTGCGGCCCTGTCACAAGCCAACCGTCTGGATGCCTTCCGCCTGCTGATCAAAGCGGGCAGTGACGGCATGGCGGCTGGTGAAATCTCAGACGCATTGGGTGTGAAGCAGAACACCATGTCGGCCAGCCTGTCGGTGCTGCATCAGGCGGGTCTTGTGCGCAACAGCCGGGAAGGGCGCTCCATCCGGTATTTTGTGGATATGCAGGGGCTGCGCGGATTGCTTGGCTTCCTGATGGAGGATTGTTGTGGCGGCAATCCAGATCTGTGCCGCCCGATACTGGATGACATTGCCTGCTGTTAAGCGGGTCAGACTACGGAAGGATCCCTGTGATGGGAGACATCAAAAACGTTTTGGTGCTGTGCACCGGCAACTCCGCCCGCTCGGTCTTGGGCGAGGTGCTGATCAATGAATTGGGCAAGGGCCGGTTCCGCGCCTATTCCGCTGGCTCACAGCCCACGGGCAGACCGAATCCCTTTGCGGTCGAACTGCTGGATGGGCTTGGCTATGACACCTCCTATGTCCGCTCCAAAAGCTGGGATGAGTTTTCGGGTGAGGGCGCGGTGCAGATGGATTACGTCATCACGGTCTGCAGCTCGGCTGCTGGTGAAACCTGCCCCTATTGGGCCGGTGCGCCGGTGTCTGCGCATTGGGGAATCCCCGATCCGGCTGGCGCTGGCGAAACCGATGAGGAAAACCGCGCGGCCTTCCGTCAGGCGCATCAGCGGATGGAGGCGCGGGTGAAGGCGTTCCTTGCGCTGCCATTGGATGAGATGGATGCAGCCGCACAGAAACAAGCTCTGAACCTGATCGGGACTGAGCTGGAGGGCGCGGCATGAGGCAGGATGTGTTTCGCCGCCTGACCGCCGAAGGTCTGGGCACCGCTCTGCTGGTCTGCACCGTGGTGGGATCCGGTATCATGGCGGATAAGCTGACCGAGGATGTGGCGCTGGCGCTTTTGGGCAATACGATCCCGACCGGGGCCATTCTGGTGGTGCTGATCACCATCTTCGGCCCGATTTCCGGCGCCCATTTCAATCCGGCAGTGTCGCTGGTGATGGCCATCCGTGGCGATCTGCGCTGGGCTGATCTGGCGCCCTATGTGGCGGTGCAGAGCCTTGGCGCCATCCTTGGCAGCCTTGTTGCGCACGGCATGTTCGACCTTGAGATCCTGCAATATTCCACCACCTCACGCACCGGTGGCGCGCAGTGGTTTGCCGAAGGTGTAGCAACCTTTGGGCTGCTGCTGACCATCCTTGGCGCGGTGCGCTTCCGCAGCGAAAGCGTGGCCGTGATGGTGGGGCTTTATATCACCGCGGCCTATTGGTTTACCGCCTCAACCTCCTTCGCCAATCCGGCGGTGACCATTGGGCGGGCCTTCACGGATACCTTTGCGGGCATCAATCCCGGTGATGTTTCCAGCTTTATCATTGCGCAGATCGCTGGTGCACTGGTGGCCATGGTTCTGGCGGGGGTTCTGTTTGCAGTGCCTCAGGATGAGGCAGAGCTGACCGCAGGAGAACAAGCATGAGCATCGTCATCCATCACAATCCGGCCTGCGGCACATCACGCAATGTGCTTGCGATCATCCGCGCCAGCGGGGTGGAACCGGTGGTCATCGACTATCTGCACACCGGTTGGACCCGGCCACAGCTGCAGGCGCTGTTTGCTGCGGCCGGTCTGACCCCGCGCAGCGCCCTGCGCACGACAAAATCCCCGGCGAAGGAGCTGGGGCTTTTGGATCCAGAAGTATCGGAGGAGGTGCTGCTGGATCACATGCTGGAACACCCTGTTTTGGTGAACCGGCCCATCGTCTGCTCGCCCAAAGGCGTCAGACTGTGCCGCCCGTCTGAGGCGGTTTTGGACCTCCTCGAAACGCGGCCCAAGGGGCCTCTTTATAAAGAGGACGGCGAAATGATCCTGAACGAACAAGGAGACTGCGTTGTCTGACGCCATCCCTAATATCCAAGAAGAAAGCTTTCACGCCATTGATGAAAGCAAACTGTTCCCCGCTGAACGCGCCAGCCACAAGCCGCGGATCCTGCTGCTTTATGGCTCGCTGCGTCAGCGCAGTTTTTCCCGCCTGATGGTGGAGGAGGCCGCGCGCATTCTGGAACGGCTGGGCTGTGAAACACGGGTGTTCAATCCGTCCGGTCTGCCGCTGCCGGATGACGCTGAGGCCGATCATCCCAAGGTGCAGGAATTGCGCGATCTGGTGATGTGGTCCGAAGGCATGGTCTGGTGTTCGCCGGAACGCCACGGCGCGATGACCGGTATCATGAAGACCCAGATCGACTGGATCCCGCTGGCCCCGATCGGCGGCATTCGCCCAACGCAGGGTAAGACCCTGGCGATCATGCAGGTCGAAGGGGGGTCGCAAAGTTTCAACACCGTAAACCAACTGCGCATTCTGGGCCGTTGGATGCGTCTGATCACCATTCCAAACCAATCCTCTGTGGCCAAGGCCTGGGATGAGTTTGACGCGGATGACCGGATGAAACCGGGCCCGTTCTACAATCGTGTGGTCGATGTGATGGAAGAACTGACCAAGTTCACCCTGCTGACCCGCAGCCAGTCAGCCTATTTGGTAGACCGTTATTCGGAACGGGTGGAAAGCCTGGAAAAGCTGTCAGAGCGGGTGAACATGCCTGCCGCCGTGGCAGCGGAAAAAACAGCTGAGGCCGCCAAACCTGAGGTGCAGGCCGTGCCGGAGAAGGCAAGCTGTTGCACCCCCAAGGCCACCCCAAGCGGCGGCAAATGTTGCTGATCCATTAACTTAATAAAAGGGCGGGTCTGGCGACCCGCCCTTTCTGTTAGCCACAGCAGCCGCTGGCAGCTTTTGCGGCCGGGGCGCAGGCCTGTTCGTCGGCTGAGGCGCCACGGCCCAGCCAGGTCCGCTCGGCCAGATAGAAACGGGCAAAAGCCTCTTCAAAATCGGGCGAGACGGTTTTGGTGGGCAGCCCGGTGGCCATCAGAGCCTGTTGCCAAGCCTGCACCTTGGGGAAGCCTGCCAGCATGTCATGACTGCTGTGTGCCTGCACAATTGCGGCGCGGTGCAGCAGCGGCAGCCAGGCCATATCCACATTGCCAAGCGTCGCACCGTTGAAGAAGGGGCCATCGGCCAGCTGCGTCTCCGCCTTGGCAAAAGCCTTGGCAAGTTTTGCGTGCCGTTCCAGATAGGTCGCGTGGTCAGCGCTTTGCATGGTCGAACACTGCACCAGATAGTGTTTGGACCCCTGATAAGACCAGGCCCGGTTCAGCGCACGGGCCTCTGGCGTCAGGTCAGGCTGCAACGGGGCTGAGATCTCATCGATGTATTCGACGATGGCATCCGATTCAAAAAGCGCCACGCCCCCTTCGGTGACCAAAAGCGGCACCTGACCGTTGGGCGACAGCTCCAGAAACCAGTCCGGTTTGTCCTTCAGGCTGATGTATTCGATGTCATAGGGCAGGCCCTTGGCTTCCAGCATGGCTGTAACGCGCTGAACGAAGGGGCAGATTTTGAAACTTACGATTTTGATCACGGGTCGTGTCCTTTTGCTAACTTCATCTGGTAAGACGCAAGCCGCAGGAAAAAGACGACGATCAGCTTAACATTTTTTGCAAGTCTCTGGTTTTGGGTCGTAATCCGCGATCAACCCGCGACTGTCTCGACGCAGTGTGCAGCAGTTTTCGTAGAGTTTGCGCAGTTCCGTGCGGCCCTGTTGTACCCGTGACTTCAGCGTCGAATAGGGCAGGCCAAGATCTGCGGCGACAGATTTTTGCGCCTGGCCCTCCAGATCCACAGCCCGCAACAGCTGCGCCGTCTCCGCAGGCAGCGCATCGATGAAGGGCTCAATGCAATGTTCCAGTTCGCGGCGCACCTCAGGCTCCTCCGCCCCGTACCACAGATCATCCGGGTGCAAATCGCTGCCCTTCTTGCTGCGCCGGTAATGGTCAACCACCGCATGTTGGGCGGTCTGAAACAGCCAGGGCTGCAACTTGCTGTGTTCCGCCAGCGTCGGCAGCCCGTTCAGCACTTTGATGGAAATCTCCTGCAGCACGTCGTCCACATCAGCGGCATTGGCCAGCCGCTTGCGCAGAAACGCCCGCAAGCGGGATTGGTATTGTGGCCAAATGTCATTCAGGCTGAGGGCATCGGTCATCGCGTATCTCCTGCATCAAAGATGGTGCAGCAGCAGGGGCAGTTCAACGGTCTTTGCTTAGGGCGATGGCGGCAATTGCTTTCCGTGAGACTGGGTGACGTAACTGCCCTTTGCGTCAATCTTACGCCGCGTCCGACGTGACAGCCCGGTGATCGTCGCGCAGACTGTCCCCCAACGCAGGGAGGCACGCAATGTCAGATTATCCGCACCTACTTGCCCCGTTGGATCTGGGCTTCACCACATTGAAAAACCGCGTCCTCATGGGCTCGATGCACACCGGGCTGGAGGAGACCAAGAACTGGCCGCGCGTGGCCGAGTTCTATGCCGCGCGCGCTCGTGGCGGTGTTGCGCTGATGGTGACAGGGGGTATTGGCCCGAACCTTGAGGGATCGGTGCTGCCTGGCGCGGCGATGATGACCAAGGATGAAGACGTTGAAAACCATTCGGTGATCACCAAGGCGGTGCATGATGCGGGTGGCAAAATCGCGATGCAGATCCTGCACGCGGGCCGTTATGCCTATTCGCCGAAATGTGTGGCGCCCAGCCCGGTGAAATCGCCGATCTCCCCCTTCCCGCCGCAGGAGCTGGATGAAGAGGGGATCGAAAAACAGATCGCAGATATCGTCAACGCCGCCGTGCTGGCCCAGAAGGCGGGCTATGATGGGGTCGAGATCATGGGATCGGAAGGCTACTTCTTGAACCAGTTCCTGGTCACCCATACCAACAAACGCGAAGACCGCTGGGGCGGATCTTATGAAAACCGGATGCGCTTGCCGGTTGAGGTGGTGCGTCGCACGCGGGAAGCTGTGGGCGAGAATTTCATCATCATCTACCGCCTGTCGATGATCGATCTGGTGCCCAATGGCTCTACCCATGACGAGGTGGTGCAGCTGGCACAGGCGGTCGAGAAGGCGGGCGCCACCATCATCAACACCGGCATTGGCTGGCATGAAGCACGGGTGCCCACCATCGCCACCTCCGTGCCGCGTCGGGCATTTTCCTGGGTGACCAAGAAATTGATGGGCAACGTGGGGATCCCGGTTATCACCTCGAACCGGATCAACATGCCCGATGTGGCCGAAGATGTGCTGGCCGAGGGTTGCGCCGATATGGTCTCCATGGCGCGGCCATTGCTGGCGGACGCGGATTTTGTGATCAAGGCCGAGGCGGGCAAAGCCGCGCTGATCGCCCCCTGTATTGGCTGTAACCAGGCCTGTCTGGACCATACGTTCAGCGGCAAGCTGACCTCTTGCCTGGTCAATCCGCGGGCCTGTCATGAAACCGAACTGGCGATCACCGCGACCGAGGCGGTGAAATCCATCGCTGTGGTGGGTGCCGGGCCTGCGGGCCTGTCGGCGGCCCTGACGGCGGCGGAACGCGGCCATGACGTCACGGTGTTTGATCGTGCGGATCGTGTCGGGGGGCAGCTGAACATGGCACGGCAGGTGCCGGGCAAAGAAGAGTTCCACGGGCTGGTTGACTGGTTTGAGGCCCGCGTCGCAGCAAGCGGCGTGACGGTCAAACTGGGCGTTGAGGCCGGTGTTGATGACCTGAAAGGCTTTGACGAGGTGATCATCGCCACAGGTGTGGTGCCGCGCGATCCCGGCATTCCCGGTCAGGACCGCGCCAATGTGCTGAGCTATATCGACGTGCTGCGCGACAAGGCTGAGGTGGGCCAAAAGGTGGCTGTGATCGGCGCCGGCGGCATTGGCTTTGATGTGTCTGAGTATCTGGTGACCGGCGACAGCCCGACGCTGGACCTGCCGGAATGGATGAAGGAATGGGGGGTTGGTGATCCCGAACAGACCCGCGGCGGTCTGGCCGAAACCGGCCCGCAGCCCGAAGCCCCCACCCGTCAGGTCACCCTGATGCAGCGCAAAGCCAAGGCGCTGGGCAAAGGTCTGGGCAAGACCACCGGCTGGATCCACCGCGCCGCGCTGAAAATGAAACAGGTCGAGATGATCGGCGGCGTGAACTACGAGCGTATCGACGACGCGGGGCTGCACATCAGCTTTGGCGAGGCACGCGAAAACCCGCGGGTGATTGACTGCGACACAGTGGTGCTCTGTGCGGGTCAGATCAGCGATCGTTCGCTGGCCGATGCGTTGGAGGACGAAGGTGTGACCTGCCACGTGATCGGTGGTGCGGATGTGGCCGCGGAACTGGACGCCAAACGGGCGATCAATCAGGGCACCCGGCTGGCAGCGTCCCTGTGACGCTCTGCGTGGATGGGGGCGTTGCCCCCTTGGCCTGACGGCCAATTCCCCCAGAGTATTTATGGAACGATGAAAGGGGGGCGGAGGCGCCCCCTTTTTGCGTGTTGGGTGCATGCCTCTTGCAATTTCAGGAGGTTTTTGTTTCCTGGTCAAATGGTGAAACTGGTTCTTTTGCACAAAACAGATTCGAAATATGATGATCGACCGTCAGAGGTTTATGATTTTCCCAAGTCCTATCTAAAGGCCGTCAGAGAGGCAGTTGGAGACTGGATCGTATATTACGAACCGGTAAAGGCTGGTCCGCGGGGCTATTTTGCGGTCGCCAAGATTGAACAGGTGATCGACAAACCAGGCGCCCCCGGTCGTTATTTGGCCCTGATGGAGCCGAACAGCTATCTTTTGTTTGATACCGAAGTGTCGCGGCTCCACCAAGGACGTCCGCTTGAGAAAGCCTTAGCCGAAGCAGATGGCACACCCAAACGGGGTGGCGCGGTGCAACTGGCGGTTCGTCGGTTGCCGGAAGCGGATTTTGCGCGGATCTTGAACATCGGCCTGCCGAGCGATTTGATTGAGCAGGAAATGCGCCGGTATGACCCCGCGCCTGCGAATACCCCAGGTGGGCTGGCAGAAGCGCCATTGTCGTTTGAGCGCCCTGTTGTTGAACGACTAACGCGGCGGAAGTATCGCGATGTTGTCTTTCGCCGCAAAGTCCGCGAAGCCTACGATTACCGTTGCGCCATGTCAGGACTACAACTGCGCAATGGTGGGGGGCGCCCGGAAGTTCAGGCGGCTCATATCCGGCCCGTAGAGGAAAATGGTTCGGATACGCCCAACAATGGATTGGCGTTATCGGGCACCTTGCATTGGATGTTTGATCGCGGGTTGATCTCAGTCGCTGAGGATCTGGAAACGATTTTGATTTCGCACAACAAGGTACCGGAGGATGTTGTGAACCGCTTGATCAGCCCGTCCGGTAAACTGTTGCCACCCGTAGATCCTCGCTGTGCCCCGCATCCTGAGAACCTGCGCTGGCATCGGGAAAACCGGTTTGGGCAAGTGGTCAGTGAGGGAGACACCCCCTGGGCCTAGGCTAGGGGAAAGGAGGGGGCCGGGTGGGCCCCCTTTTTGTTTATGTGGTGCTGTAGCGCAGGCGCAGGACGGGCAGGCCGGAGAAGCCGTCAGTCCTCTCCTCCAGTTCTTCAAAGCCATAAGGGGCGTAGAAGCCCCGGCCGATTGTGTTGCCGCGGAATACGTCCAATTCCAGAACCGGATGGTTCTGGGCGGCGTGATCCATCAGCGCTTTGCCGAGGCCGCGGCCGTGATAGGCCGGATCCAGAAACAGACCACCCACCTGATGGCCGAGGAGGGCGATGAAGCCCACAACCTGACCTTCTTGTTCTATGACGGAGGTGTCTGCCATTGGCAGGAAGGTGTTACGGATCAGGGCGTCCGCCTTGGCGATCAACTCATCGCTGAGAAACGGATGGGCCAGGGCGCTGGCCTTGTGCCAGGCCTGCATGACGGCGTCAGTGTCGGATGTATTAAAGGGTCGGATCATTGGTGATCTTGCTTTCATGTCTGCTGCCTCTTCTGAGGCGATGTTGAGAGAGGTCACGCGCCAACGGCCTGCCGGATTGGCAGGGCTTAGGTGTCAAACGTGGGGGCAGCTGGTGGATTGCACCAGTGATCCATCAAGGGATCACGTCAATGGCTGCCAAGTCTCAACGGGACATAAAATCTCCGGGTTACGGTATCTGAGAGTTAAGGGGCGGATGGGTGGTGGGCAAGACCTGCCCACCAGAGCCTTAGCCATGTGTGGCTTGCGAGTCACCGGGCGCCTCGGCCCGGTCCTCCATGCCGTAATCGCGCGCCACTTCGGCCACCCGCAGGCGATAGCCGGCAAATATGCCTTCGCGCCCCTTTGTTTGGGCAAAACGATGTTCGGCCAGGGCGCGCCAGTTCTGCACGGCGGCTTCATCGCGCCAGAAGGACAGCGACAGGAGTTTGCCCGGCTGCACCAAGCTTTCGAACCGTTCCACCGAGAGGAAGCCATCAATCTCCTGCAGCAGCGGTTTCAGCTCGGCTGCGATGTCGAGGTAGGCGTCGCGTTGACCTTCGGCGATTTCGACCTCGAAGATGACGGCAATCATGGGCGGGCTCCTTTCGGGCTGGCGGCGGGGGCGTGCGGTGCAGAGGCCAGTTTCAGGAAGGTGCGGTCTTCGCGCGAGATGAACTTTTCCCGCTGGGCAAATTCATAGTTTTCCCGTCCCAGCGGATCAGCGGCGAGACGGGCGCGATAGGCCTCATAGGCGGCGAGGCTGTCGATGTTGTAAATGCCATAGGCGAGGGTGGAGGAGCCTTCGTGCGGGGCGTAATAGCCGATCAGCTGGGCGCCGTTGCGCGGGATCGCCTGACCCCAGTTTTGGGCATAGCGTTCAAATTGGGCTTTCTTGGTGGGGTCAATGTCATAACGGATGATGCAGGTCAGCATGGGGCGTTCCTTTTTGGTGTTGGCTTGGTGTTGGGCTTGCTTAGCGGATCGCATGCTGCTTATGCTTCGCTATAAATCGAACTATATGCGACAGGTGTAGCATGAGAGATGGACCAGATATCGCTAGGGTGGCGGCGCTGATCGGGGATCCGGCCCGCGCCAATATGTTGAGCGCGCTGATGAGTGGCAAAGCGCTGACAGCCACGGAATTGGCGCAGGAGGCTGGCGTGCAGGCGCAGACCGCCTCAAGCCATCTGTCACGGTTGGTTGAGGGCGGGCTGGTTGCGCCGCGCAAATCGGGGCGCCACAAATATTTCAGCCTGGCCGGGGAAGAGGTGGCTGAGGTGCTGGAGGCGCTGATGGGGCTTGCCGCGGGCAAGGGGCATCTGCGGACGCGGACCGGGCCAAAGGATCAAGCGATGCGGCAGGCGCGGGTCTGTTACAATCACCTGGCTGGGGAAATGGGGGTTCAGATGTTTCGCAGCTTGCAGGCGCGGGGCGTGCTGGTTGGGCCGGATCTGCAGGTCAGCCCGCGCGGTCGGCAGTTTCTGAACGCGCTTGGGCTGGATCTGGCGGCGCTGCCCAAGAGCCGCGCGCCGATGTGCAAGGAATGTCTGGATTGGAGCGCCCGGCAATCGCATCTGGCGGGCCGTTTGGGGCGGGCGTTGCTGAGCCATTTCATTGATGAGGGCTGGGCGCGGCGACAGGCGGACAGCCGGGTGGTGCAGTTTACCCCACAGGGGCAGCGCCAGTTTGAAAAGCATTTTGGCAAAGCTGTGCGGCCGCAGGAGGATTTCGCTTGATGCGAGAAGGGCCTTGGCCCTAGATCGGCGCAGAAGGTAGGCGCCATGATTTTCATCTCAATTCTTTTTGGGCTGTTGCCCAGTTTCCTGATGGTCTGTCTGGGCGGGCTGATCCGCAAGCGGCTGTCGGTGAATGCCTGGCAGGGGCTGGATCGGCTGAATTTTGAGATTCTGTTCCCAGCGCTGATCTTTGTGGCGGCGTCCTCTCGTCCGATTGAACTGCGCGATATTGCCTCGATCGGGCCGCTGGTCTGGGCGGTGCTGACCCTTGGGCTGGCCGCGGGCTATCTGGCGCGCCGGTTCGGGCCGGATCGCTTTGTGGATTTCGCGGGCGCTTGGCAGGTGTCTTGGCGGTTTAACACTGCAATGGCCTTTGTTGCGGTTGAGACCTTGATGGATCCGCCCCTCGGCGAATTGGCCGTGGCGGTGGGGCTGGCGATCCCGGTTGCGAACCTTTTTGCCGTGACCGCCCTGTCGCGTGGCGGCGGGTCGCTGATGCAGACCGTTGCCAAAGTGGCGACAAACCCGTTCCTACTGGCCTCCATCTCAGGCGTGATTGTGGGCTTGAGCGGCATCCAGATCCCCGAGGTTGCAATGGCCCCGCTGGAGATGTTGGCCCGTGCCGCCATCCCGGTGGCGCTGATTTCGGTGGGGGCGACGATGAATTGGGGCGCGTTGGCGCGGTTGAACCGGTTCAGCGGGATCATTGTGGCCACAAAACTGGTGCTCCTGCCTGCCTTTGCCTTGGTGTTGGGCCTTGCCCTGGGGTTGGAGCCCGCAATTGCAGCCACTTTGGTGCTGTTTGCGGCACTGCCCACAGCCTCGGCCGCGCATGTGCTGGCGGCCGGGTTTGGGGCGGATCGCGAACTGTCAGCGACCCTGGTGGCACAGACCACCCTGTTGGCGGCGGTGAGCCTGCCGATATGGATTACGATGATCGAACTGGTGCTAAACTAAGATTTGGGAAAGTCGATACTCTCAATCGCCTCTTGAAGATCATCGTATTTGATCGGCTTAAGCATCCAGCTGTTCATCCCGGATTGTTTGAATTGGTCTTCGTTCTCCGTTTCAATATTGGCAGTGACTGCCAAGATTGGCATGGCTGGCCGGCTACATTCTTTTTCCTGCAAACGGATTGCACGTGCCAGCGCAAATCCTGACATCTCGGGCATCTGCACATCAGTGATCAGGAGGTCAAACTCACCCGCCCGCCATTGCAAAAGTGCTTCGCGCCCATTGGACGCTGTGACGGCATGGTGTCCCAGCAATTTTAGCTGCGACTGCAGTACATGCAGATTGATCGCGTTATCATCGACCACCAGAATATTTCTGCTTTTGAAGTCTGCACGGCGCTCATTGGGTGCACGTGGAAGCTCTTCTTGTTGCCAGGGGGGACGTGGCACCTCGCGGCCGGCCAGTTCTGCAATTGCCGAATAGAAGTCATTTCGGATCATTGGCATGACCGGGAAAATGAAGGTTCCGCTGCTTAGCCGCCTGATCAAGACACTTCTGTCGGTGGTGCAACGTATGACACCCGCATGCGGATGCTTTTGTCGAATCTCTTCTTCAATACGGTCAAATTCGGCGGGTGTTGTGGGTAACAGCAGAAAGATTGGGCGCTCAGTTGGGTCCGCGGGCAGATCAGGAAGGTCATCTAGATCCTCGGTCAAATGCCACGTTGCGCCTGCATGCCCCACAACGATGTCCAATCCCTCCTCTAGTGCGGGAACAGAGGGGCCAATGAAGTAAACCGTTAGTCCGCTGAGATCGGGCAAGAGGGATGGTGTGGCAACGGGAACAAGCGGAAGGCTGATTGTAATTGTGGTGCCCTTACCCGCATCGCTTTCTGCAGAAAAACTACCCTGCATAAGGCTTACAAGCCGGGTCGTAATGGCCATACCTAGGCCGGTTCCGCGGATTGACGAAAATAGCGTTTCTCGACCCTGAACATAGGGATCGCAGAACGTTGCAACCAGGTCTTCGTCCATTCCGATGCCATTATCGCTGATCTTAAATGTAAGTGTGTTTTCGCCGTCAGCAGTCGCAAAAACCACGACGTCGCCGGGTCGTTTCGTCAGCGAAGACGCCGAGTATTTGACGGCGTTACTCAGAATATTCAGGAGAATTTGCCTTAGGCGAACAGCATCAATTTCAATGTAGTCTGGGATTTTCGGGTCCAGAAAAAGCCGGATCGCGACCCCGTGTGAGGAGCTGAGCGGAATCAGCGTTTGCGCAACCTGCTCGACCAAATCAGCGATTTCGGTTCTGGTTGAGACGATGTCTAGCTTATCAGCGTCGATTTTGCTGGCATCAAGCACGTCATCAATGATGCGCAGAAGGGACATGGCCGATTCCCGAATCGTGGACATCGAACGCTGCTGGTTGGGCTTGATGCCTGAGTGTTCCAAAACGTCCAATGTGCCAATGATACCATTCATCGGTGTGCGGATTTCATGGCTCATGTTGGCCATAAACTTGTTGCGTGCCCGGTAAGCGGATTGTGCCTCAACAAGTGCAGCCCGGACTTCGTCACCAGACTCATTCAGGTGATATGCCAGATACGCCAGTTGAGAGACGATGAGTACCGACACTGTCAGGAAAATCGCGAACTGAATGTGTGGAGCAGAGGCGTTGGGTTGGCGTTGTTGTATGCCAATCGCCTCACCCAGTCCGTAGGCAGCGTCAAGGAAGGCCAAAAGCGCTGAAGCCAAGATGTAAACAAGGCAAATCAACAGCTGTTTTCCCTCTTGTTTCACTGCGAAGATCAAAAACGGGAAGCCCATTAGAATGAAGAACGTGACTTCGTGTGAGGTTTGGCCAGCGTAGTACATAGAAATGAGCGTCACCAAGGTTGTCGAGGTGAGCAACCATGTCATGCGCGCAAGCCGATCGGACCCTACCCTGAACAACAGCAATGCAGTGAAACTGGCAGGTAAGAAGCCAAGCACCAACGCCGCGCAAACGTACTCTTCCAGATAAATTAGGAGAAGCGTCCAAGGTACGACCAAGGCTATCGTGAGATAGACAGCATTTTTACCAAGCAAGACATGCTTGCTAAATGAGATGTCTTCTCGCAGCTCAAACGGGGAAGAGTTTCTAATTTGGTTCTTTAAATCGCCGTTCACAATCTAATGTTCGCAGGTAAGTGAGAGTGGTTAAAGCGTATTGCGGATGCACCTTTTGTCAAATGAAATAATATAACAGAGCCTCTGATGTTCCGCATTATGGGCCACACAAAGCCCTGCGCGCGCCCTGATCTTGCCCAATTTGAAGCGGATATCTGTTTCTGATTTAGAAACGATCATGCAGAGGACGCGCCAATGGACCGCCTGACCGAAATGGAAGCTTTTGCCACCGTCGTGGATCAGGGCGGATTCACGGATGCAGCCCGCAAGATGGGGATTTCCAAATCCGCTGTGTCCAAACATGTGTCCAGCCTCGAGCATCGTCTCGGCGCGCGGCTGCTCAATCGCACCACCCGGCGGGTGTCACCGACCGAAATCGGTTTGGCCTATTATGATCGGGCGCGCCGGGTGCTGAATGACGCGGGCGAAGCGGATGCTTTGGTGACCTCGATGCAATCGGCGCCCTCGGGCTTGTTGCGGATTTCGGTCGCGACGGATTTTGGGGTGAACCACCTGAGCCCGATCTTGGGGGAATTTCTGTCAGACTTCCCTGAGATCAACGTCAACATGGTGCTGAACAACCGCTACGTGGAGCTGATCTCCGAAGGGTTTGATATGGCCATCCGCATTGGTGAGCTGGAAGACAGCACATTGCGGGCCCGCAAGCTGACGGAAACCACCAAACGCATGATCGCGGCGCCGGCCTATTTTGAAAAACATGGCCGCCCCAAGAAGATCGACGATCTGAACGAACACAAGCTGCTGCATTATTCCAACCAGTCCAGTGGCAATGTCTGGAAACTGACCGCCCCCTCTGGTGAGAAGCGCCAGGTGCGCACCGCTGGTGGCTTGAGCGTGAATGACGGCCAATCGCTGTTGAATGCAGCTGTGGCGGGTCTGGGCATCGCCTATCTGCCCAGCTACCTCTACGCCGATGCGCTGAAGGCGGGTCTGGTCGAAGATGTGATCCCTGAACTGCCCATGGAAACCCAAGGCATCTACGC
The DNA here is from genome assembly GCF_963691685.1 of Thalassovita sp. GTDB lineage: Bacteria > Pseudomonadota > Alphaproteobacteria > Rhodobacterales > Rhodobacteraceae > Thalassobius. The sequence goes on along the minus strand of NZ_OY829290.1, from coordinate 4,056,477 downwards.
GGTTTACCCGCCGGGCCGGTTCACCCAGCCCAAGGTGCGCGCCTTCATCGATTTCCTGGTGCATGAATTTGCCGATAAAGGCCCGATCGACTGGTAAGATCGCACCTGCAACAGTTACCTCCCCCCGGCCTCCCAATCAGCGCATCTGGCCGAAGTGGTTTACCCGCTTCGGCACATTTTTTGGCGGCTCATTAGACGCTGTCGACCTTTTCGATGACCAGGACATGGGCAGGGCCGTTGGGGTGGGCGACATGTTCGTCGCCAGTTTCGGCGTGAAAAACCTCACCCTTTGTGAGGGGCAGCACCGTTTCCACACCCGCCTCGCGCACATGCATATCGACGTGACCGTCGAGGACGACAAAGACCTCAGGCCCATCGTTCACGTGCCACTTGTAAGGTGTGTCGGTCCAATGCAAGCGCACCGTCGCGCCCTCAATTTGTTCAATGTCCAGCGCGGCCCAGGCTCGTTTCGGGCTGAAGTCAGTTGGCACAATTTTCCGCATTCTTTACGCTCCTGTCTCTGAGAGGATCAGGCTATCTAGCGGCATGCGGTGGCTCCAGTTGCGGAGCGTCGCCATTGACCTGCGGATCGACGGAAAGGCGAGCGGAATGGATCTGGATCACACAAACCTGCGCATCCTGTCCCTATTGGAAAAGGACGCGCGCCTGCCCACGGCCGAGATTGCGCGGCAGGTGCATCTGTCCCGCCCCGCCGTGCAGGAACGGATCGCGCGGATGGAGGGCGCGGGCGTCATCGCGGGTTACCGCGTTCAGATCGGGCAGGCAGGCGGTGTGCGCGCTATGGTGTTTGTGCGGATCGCTGAGCGGCCCTGCGACCCGGCATTGCAGTTCTTGGCGGCGCAGACAGGTGTGGTTGAGGTGGCCTCACTCTCCGGTGAGTTGGACGCGGTGGTGCGGGTGAACCTGCCGACGGTGGCGGCCTTGGCGGACCTGAATGAGGTGATTGGCAGCTCTGACCTGATTGCTGAGGCGCGGTCGCAGGTGATCCTGCGGGTGTTGTGACAGATTTGCGGCGCCTGCTGGCCCAAGCTGCAAACGCTAACCGTGCGGCCGCAGGGGCATCCAATTGGCAAGGGCCTGCATTGCAGCCTGGGTCAAATCCTCTTCGCTGAAGAGATCGCTGGCGGCAAAGGCGTGATCGGCCCCTTCGATGACAGCGACGCGCACCTGGACTGCTTCTCTTAGCGGGGCAAGGGTTTCGGGCAGACAGCTGGGATCCAGATCGCCCATCAGCACCAGCGACCGGCCGGGGTGAGCGATGATCTGATCCCCAAGCGTACTGTTTTGCAGGCCGGGGGTGACCCAGATGGCCCGCGCCTGGTCAAAGTTGCCACTGTCCAATGCCGCGGCCATGGCCATTGCGCCCAGCGATTTGCCGACCAGAAACATCTCATCAAAATCGCCAAGCCTCTGAACCAGATCCCCGATCGATTTACCGTCCCGGTAGATCTGATCCAGCTGATTCATTTTGGGCGCATTCATGAAGTCGGGATCATCGGCATAGTCAAAGTCGCATTGCAGCAGCCCCATGCCCTGCTGGCGAAATTCCTGTGCCAGCGCCTGAAACAGCGGTTTGTCGCAATGGTAAAGCAACCCGGGCATAATCACGGCAAGGCGATTTCTGTCACCGGGTTGGTAGCGCCATTTTACATGCGGTGTCAGCTGGTTACGCGCGGGTGAAGCGATCGCTTGGCGCGCGTCACCCCCGTGCGAATTGGCGGAAGACAAGTCAGACAATGGACTTTCCATAAATGTGGCATCAAAAGAATGCCTATAGAAAAGCACCGATGCAAAACTTCTGCAAGGATTTGCGTCGATATCCGCACTGATAAGTTGTTTTTCCACCCAAGACCAATGCCCAAGACCGATGAAGGAGCCCCCCATGAGTGTGATCAGCGAAGACCAGCAGATGATTCAAGATATGGCGCGCAGCTTTGCCCGCGATGTGCTGGCCCCCGGCGCGGCGGCGCGGGATAAATCCAAGCAGATCGAGCCTGAGATCCTGACCCAGATGGGCGAATTGGGCTTCCTTGGGATGACGGTTCCCGAAGAGCTGGGCGGCGTGGGCGCAGATTACGTGTCATATGCGCTGGCTTTGATGGAGGTGGCCGCCGGTGACGGCGCGATCTCCACTGTGATGTCGGTGCACAACGCGCCCTTCAATGCCATCCTTCAGCGCTACGGCTCACCTGAGCAGCAGCAAAACGTGCTGCGCCCGGCCTGTGAAGGCGCCTTCATCGGGGCCTTTGCCCTGACCGAACCGCATGCGGGCTCTGACGCGTCGGCCATTCGCAGCCGCGCCCGCCGCGATGGTGATGACTATGTGATCAATGGCGAAAAGGCCTTCATCACTTCGGGGGAGATCGGCGAATGGGTTGTTGTCTTTGCCCGTATGGAAGGGTCTGAGGGCAAGAAAGGCATCACCGCGTTTCTGGTGGAAACCAGTAACCCCGGCTATCACGTCACCTCGGTTGAGGAGAAGCTGGGCCAACGCTGTTCCGACACCTGCGCGCTGCGGTTTGAGGAGATGCGGGTGCCCGCCAACATGCGCATCGGTGAAGAGGGTGAGGGCTATAAGATCGCCCTGTCCAGCCTGGAAACCGGCCGCATCGGGATCGCGGCGCAGTCCGCGGGCATGGCACAGGCCGCGCTGGAGGCGGCAGTGGACTACGCCAAAGATCGCCAAAGCTTTGGTCAGCCGCTGATCCAGCATCAGGCGGTGGGTTTCCGCTTGGCGGATGCGCGCACCCAGCTGGAGGCCGCGCGGCAGCTGGTGCTGAATGCCGCCCGAATGAAAGATGCGGGCATCCCTTGCCTGCCCGAGGCGGCGATGGCGAAACTCTTTGCCTCCGAAGCGGCGGAGAAGATCATTTCCGACGCGATCCAGACCTTTGGTGGCTACGGCTATATGCAGGATTTCCCGGTGGAACGGATCTATCGCGACGCCCGTGTTTGCCAGATCTATGAGGGCACCAGCGATATTCAGAAGCTGATCATCACGCGGTCGCTGATGGGCTAGGTGACGTGGGCCTGTAGAACATAAGTTGAAACTCGCGAAAGGGCGCCGGACTGATGCGCCCCTTTGCCGTCTAGGGAAACGGTGGCCGCTATTGAACGAAAGTGACAGCCGAGGCCGTCACATCGCTGAGCAGACCGCCTGTGCTCACCGCCGAATATCGCGACCGGGGCGGGCGGGTCCGATCATCGACCTGCCGGCTGACCCAATGTCTGGCCTCCATCGTTTTCAACGACTGTGACAATGCACGATCCGTGATCGGCGACAGGTCGCGCTTGATCTCAATGAAGTGCCGCGGGGTTTGCAGGGACGCCAAAACCGGCAACGTCCACGACCGGCGCAGCAAATCCCGATCCGTTTCATCCGCAATGCGGTGAATGTCACCTGCCAGCTTGGCGGCTGATTTTCCTAAGGGGGTCAGCCGAAACTCCGGCCGCAGCGGGTGACCATAGCCGGGGTTACGCTCCATCAACCCCAGCGTGATCAGGTGGTCCATGCTTTGCGCAAAGGCAGTTCGGCCAGCGCCAGTTGCGGCCAGCAACGGGGCCTGCCGGCCCGCAATGCCCGCATCCAGCTGCGCCAGAATGGGCAAGGCCCAGGCTCTTGAGGTGATGTTGACAAACAGCCTAATGTCCATAAAGTATAGTTAATATAAAATGATTCCAAAGGAAAGCTTATGTCGCTCATTTCTGTAGATAAAACAATTACCATCGCCCTATCGGTCAAAGACCGCCACGCCAGCGCAACTTGGTATCAGGAGATGTTGGGCTTTGAACTTCTCTACCACGCGGATGAGGCAGGCTGGTCCGAGGTGCAGACAAACACCGCCGGTGTGACCATCGGTATGGGGGAGCACACCAAGCCCGCGCCGGGCAATTGTGTGCCGGTTTTCGGCATCGCAGACCTGGACACCGCGCGGCAGAAGCTGGAACAGGCGAAAGTCAAGTTTGACGGCGACACCGACGTTGTCGAAGGTATGGTCAAAACCGCGACGTTTTACGATCCAGACGGCAACGCGCTGATGCTGGCCGAAGACCTGACCGGCGCGGCCGAATAACCCGCCGACCAACCTCGATACATGGTCTCACCCGGTAATGGCCCCCGCCATTGCCGGGTTTTTCTATGGTGACGTATCTTTGCTATTGAAGAGGTCAGTTTTGCGCACAAGAAATAGCATTTTTTGTTGCGAAATCATCTAAAAGTTGTTCATCTGTGCGCAGTTAGATGAGGTGATCCCGTGAATTTCAAAAACAACTTTTTCATATGTGCCGTGGCAGCGCTATTGGCTGTTCCGGGCGGCGCAATCGCGGCGCCATCTGCAAAGCAAGTTTGTAAAAAGATGATTGCGGACGGACGTGGCGGAGGAATGAGCCAAAAGGATTGTCTCTGCACCTATCGCGTTGCCGATGCTGTGCTCGACGAGGACATCAAATCCTTGCTTTTTGACTCGTGGTACAATGGCACCAACAATATGCAAACGATGGAACTTTTGCCAAATCCAAGACGTGTGAACAAACAACTTAAAACCATGCAGCGATCCCTGAAAACGAATTGCGGGTGATCGATCTCAAAAGCGATCTGAGTGAGGCAAAATGAAGTTAACCCATCTGTTTCTTGTTTTCTTTTCGGTACTGCTGGCGGCCTGTGATGCACCGGTCGATCAGAAAATGGTCAGTACTGTTCCGGCGTCCGCACAGCAATTTTCCGAAGCCCAAAAAGCTGCGGCCGTGTGTGGTCGTCATGCCCCCAATTGGGTTGCTGCTTCGCAGTCGTTGAAGTCGATTGGCTATCATGAGACCGAAGATCCCCGTTTGGCTTCGATCCAGAAGTCACAGCGCGCTGTCATTCTTGAAAAAACTGGGACCGATGTTGTCGTGCTTCTGGGGGCAAGTGGCGGTGAAGGTGCCTGTATCGTTGGCCTCGAGGGGATGACCCCGCAGCAAAGTCTCGAACTTGCCAAACCTTGGGTGAAGACCTTCGGCGTTCGCACAAATGCTGAGCGTGGTCAGGGACTTGCGAAAAACGCTGTGGAGGCTTGGGGAACGATCGAGGAAAACCGCGTCGTGTATATCGCTGCGTTCAAAACATGGGACGTTTTGGATGCGCCGGGGGCCGCAGCGCGCCTTTTGTATATTCAACGGTGATAGATCAACGTCTGATCTAACGCTCGCCGCCAGGGGTGAGCGTTAAACTGAGCGCCTCTTGCAAATGAGCGAAGCGGACCTACCCCAGCCCGCCGATCTCTTTGATTTTGGCGACGATCTCGTCCACGCCTTGGCCGTGGCGCAGGGCGGCGAAGATGAAGGGGCGGCCGGCGCGCATGCGGGTGGCGTCGCGTTCCATCACCTCAAGTGATGCGCCGACATGTGGGGCGAGGTCGGTTTTGTTGATGATCAGCAGGTCTGATTTGGTGATCGCCGGCCCGCCCTTGCGCGGGATTTCTTCGCCGGCGGCTACATCAATGACATAGAGCGTCAGATCCGCCAGTTCCGGGCTGAAGGTGGCCGAGAGGTTGTCACCGCCGCTTTCGATCAGCACCACCTCAAGGTCAGGGTGGCGTTGCTGCATTTCGTCCACCGCGGCCAGGTTGATCGAGGCGTCTTCGCGGATCGCCGTATGTGGGCAACCGCCGGTTTCCACGCCGATGATCCGGTCCTGCGCCAGCACCTGTAGTCGCATCAGGGCTTCGGCATCCTCCTGCGTGTAGATGTCATTGGTGATCGCCCCGATGGAGTATTTCGCCCCCAAGGCTTTGCAGAGGTTGGCGGTCAGGGTCGTTTTGCCAGCGCCCACCGGGCCGCCGATCCCGACGCGCAGGGGTCCGTTCAATTTACTCATGTGCGAAACAGCCTTGTGTATTGGGTTTCATGTTTCATCGATGCGATTTCGGCCAGGACGCAGGCGCCGCCCAGATCGTCTGTGGTGAGGGGCAGCGCCGCAGCGACAACCGCTTCGCAGATCGGGGCCAGCTGATGCAGCACCTGATTGCCCTCGGTCTGGCCCAGCGGCACCAGACGCATCGCGGCCGCGCAGAGGTTTGAGGCAAAGGCGTGCAGATACATCACAGCGGTCTGATCCAGTGGAATGCCTTGAATAGCCGCGGCATGGCCAAGCGCCACGGGGTAGGTCAATGCCGGTGGCATGTCCCCCCAGATCGCTGCGGTCACCTTGCAGAAGGCTGCGCCCTGCGCCTGGGTTTCCAAGAGCCGCTCCTTGCTGGCGGCAAAGGCGCAGGCCAGTGCGTCGACCTCCGCCAAAGCCTCTGGCGGTGACCGGTAAGCCGCGGCTATCAGGATGGCATCATTGCGCCCCGTGCCCTGTTCCAGAATATCGCGCAGCCATTCGGCAAAGCTGGCGGCATCGGTAACCTGACCCGCCTCCACCGCCCATTCCAACCCGTGACTGTAGCTGAACGCCCCCACCGGATATGCCGGTGACAGCCATTGCGTCAGGGTTAGCAGTTTGGGATCAGTGAGCATGGTCGTGCCCGTGTGGCTGGTCCGGCGCGTGAGAATGGGCGCTGTGGCCGTGTTCATGCGCATGGGTGCGACCGTGACCATAGGCGCCACCCTCTGGGGTGAAGGGCTCCTCAACCTCGCTCACCTTAGCGTCCAGATGGGCCAGCATGGTGCGGATCACCGGGTCCTGCTGGATCAACAGCCGCTCCACCTCAATCTGACAGGGGGTGTGGCGGTTGCCGATATGCCAAGCCAGACGTGGCAGGGCCTCACCTGTGACCTGCAGTAGGGGTTCCGGCGCGGCGCGCACGCCGATCAGGGTGCCATCCTCACACTGCAGCGCGCCATCATGATCCAGTGAGGTGACCTGGGCCAGATCCACCAACACCGTTTCGCCTGAATCCGTCACCAACAGTTTGCGCCGCAAAAACCGCGCCTCATAGGTGAGGGTCAGCGTGTCGGAAACCGGGCCATCCGGCTGGGAGATATAGGTCTGAGCAAGCTTGCGTTGTGTCATTTTTGCCGATCCATGCGATTCTTTTGGGAGTCTTCGTTCAACTCATGAGGGTTGGCGCGGCCCTTGCAGAAAATTCCCTGAGCGGCCGGGTGTTTGAACACTCTCAAACCGGGGCCGCGACGGTGGAAACAAGGGTAATTGGGGTACTTAAGATGATGCACAAAATTGGACTGGCAGATGAACTGGCGGAAATCCGGGCAGAGATTGCCCGCCTGAAAGACCGCGAAGCCGCCTTGGAAGCGGCGGTACACGCCAGCGAAGGCACGGTGCCAGACGGACGGACCAGCCGGGTGGCGGTTGTGACCCGTCGCCAGACAGATTTTGACCCGGCGCTGCTGCCGCGCGAAGTGCGCGACAATCCCCGTTACTGGCGTGAACAGATCAACGTTCGGGTGGAATGCACCCCGATTGAGGGCCGTGGCACCCGCCCCGGCTGGCCAATCCACCGTCTGTTTGCCGATCCGCTGCAGCATTGATCCGAATACCCCCGCGCTGCCTCAGAACATGAAGTAGCGCTGCGCCATGGGCAGGCTTTCGGCCGGTTCGCAGGTCAGCAATTCACCATCGGCGCGCACCTCATAGGTTTCCGGGTTCACCTCCACATGCGGGGTCGCATGGTTCAGCTTCAGATCGCTTTTGCCGATGTTGCGGGTGTTCTCAACCGCCACCACCTGTTTCGCCAGCCCCAGCGTGTCGCCGATCCCCTCGGCCGCTGCGGCGGCTGAGACAAAGGTGACAGCCGCGTTTTCCACCGCGCGGCCATAGGCGCCAAACATCGGGCGCGAATAGACCGGTTGCGGCGTCGGGATGGAGGCATTGGGATCGCCCATCTGGGCGCAGACGATTGAGCCACCGATCAGCACCATTTCAGGCTTCACCCCAAAGAAGGCCGGATCCCACAGCACCAGATCCGCGCGTTTGCCTGCCTCGATAGACCCGATCTCATGGCTGATCCCATGGGCGATGGCGGGGTTGATGGTGTATTTGGCGATGTAACGGCGGACCCGGAAGTTGTCATTGTCACCGGTTTCCTCAGCCAGGCGGCCGCGCTGTTTCTTCATCTTGTCGGCGGTTTGCCAGGTTCGGATCAGCACCTCACCGACACGCCCCATCGCCTGACTGTCAGATGCGATGATTGAAAACGCCCCCATGTCGTGCAGGATATCCTCCGCAGCGATGGTTTCACGCCGGATCCGGCTTTCGGCAAAGGCCACATCCTCGGGGATCGATTTGTCGAGGTGGTGACAGACCATCAACATGTCCAGATGTTCATCCACCGTGTTCACGGTGAAAGGCCGTGTGGGATTGGTGGAGGAGGGCAGCACATGTTCTTCACCACAGATCTTGATGATATCGGGCGCATGGCCGCCACCGGCCCCTTCGGTGTGGAAGGCATGGATGGTGCGGCCTTTCATCGCCTTCACGGTGTGTTCGACAAACCCCGATTCATTCAGCGTGTCGGTGTGGATCATCACCTGAACATCCATCGCGTCGGCCACCGACAGGCAGCAGTCGATCGCCGCCGGGGTGGTGCCCCAGTCCTCATGCAGCTTCAGCGCACAGGCGCCGCCTTTGACCTGCTCCTCCAATGCGGCGGGCAGGGAGGCATTGCCTTTCCCCGCAAAGGCCAGATTCATCGGGAAGGCATCAGCCGATTGCAGCATCCGCCCAATATGCCAGGGCCCCGGCGTGCAGGTGGTGGCCAGCGTGCCATGGGCAGGGCCAGTGCCGCCGCCCAGCATGGTGGTCAGGCCGGAATGCAGCGCATCCTCAATCTGCTGTGGGCAGATGTAATGGATATGGCTGTCAAAACCGCCCGCTGTCAGGATTTTGCCTTCGCCCGCGATCACCTCAGTACCGGGGCCGACGATCACGTCTACACCGGGCTGAGTGTCGGGGTTGCCGGCCTTACCGATCTGGTGAATGCGGCCTGATTTCAGGCCCACGTCCGCCTTATAGATCCCGGTCCAGTCCACAACCAAGGCGTTGGTGATCACCGTGTCCACCGCCCCTTCGGCGCGGGTGGCCTGCGACTGGCCCATGCCGTCACGGATCACTTTGCCGCCGCCGAATTTCACCTCTTCGCCGTAGCTGGTGAAGTCTTTCTCCACCTCAATGATCAGATCCGTGTCTGCCAGCCGCAGCCGGTCGCCGGTGGTGGGGCCAAACATCGCGGCATAATCCGCGCGGGAAATCGTGGCAGGCATGGGCCTCTCCTGTTGTCGCTAGAAGCGCAGCGTCTGCGCTAAGTCTTTTAAGTCTTCGGTTCGTTTTTCTGTCAGATCGGCCAGGCAGCTGGTCACCAGCACCGGTTCCATCGTGCCGCCGCGGAAGGGGAACCCTGCCAAGGCACAATCTGCGTCTCGCAGTTTGATCCAGGCACGCTGGGCCTCGCGCAGATGATATTCGGCCCCATTACCTGGCACCTCACTGTGCAGCCGGTCGGCCTCACGCGCGGCCACACGGGCATCGCGGTAGGCGGTGTTGAGCCGGCTGTCAGCGCGCGCCAGGGCTTCGGCGGTGCAGACCCGCATCTCAGCGGTGGTCATCGCATCCTCACAGTTGGCCGCCCAGGATGGGCTCGGCAGCATGAAGGTAAGGCAAAGGGCGCTTAGGGGCGAACGGATCATCGGGGACTCCTTCGGGAAAAATCGGGTTTGGAAATGCCCTCACTGCGCCGCATCCCACGGCGCGGGTCAAGCCATTCCCACCCGATCAGTCCAACGCCCCCATAATCTGCTGGTTGAAGCCATAGACCTGGCGTGCGCCAGACAGCGGCACCAGCGAAACCTCACGCCTCTGTCCCGGTTCAAACCGCACGGCTGTGCCGGCGGCAATGTCCAGCCGCAGCCCGCGCGCGGCGGCGCGGTCAAACTCCAGGCCCGGGTTGGCCTCGGCAAAGTGATAATGGCTGCCCACCTGCACCGGACGGTCGCCGGTATTTGCCACCATCAAGGTGACAACAGGCTGGCCGGCGTTCAACTCCAGCACGCCCTCAGCCGGGAAAACTTCTCCTGGGATCATGTCGGGGCCTCCTCTTTCAATGTTCCAAAAATACTCACTGTGCTCAGCGGATCGGCGCGTGCACGGTCACCAGTTTGGTGCCATCGGGGAAGGTTGCCTCAACCTGCACCTCGTGGATCATCTCGGCGATGCCCTCCATACAGTCGTCGCGGCTGATCACCTCGGCCCCGGCCTGCATCAGATCCGCGACCGAGCGCCCATCGCGGGCGCCTTCCACCACGGCTTCGGTGATCAGGGCGATGGCTTCGGGATGATTGAGCTTCACGCCCCGGGCCAGACGTTTGCGGGCCACTTCTGCCGCCATGGCGATCAGCAGCTTGTCTTTTTCTCTGGGTGTCAGTTGCATCGGGTTACTCTCGTTAAATCATCCAGGTGCGTGGCAGGGCCGCGCCATTCATTAGGGTCAGGGCCGGGATCAGAACGCGCCGCAAATCAAAGCCGTCGGCGGCAACGGCGCGCAGGAACAGCAGACCCGGCCGCAGCAGGCTGACACCGGCAGTGTCGGGCAGCATCGCCCGCAGTTTCGGCAACAGGGCCTCACATTCGGCTTCTGTGCTGGCCAGCAGGGCCGAGGCCATCGCGCCAGCACCGCCGCCGAGGGCCGCGCGCTGCATTTGCTGATGCAGATCCCCGTCAAACCGCAGGGCATCGGCGAAGATCAGTGTACCGTCACGGTGTACCGTCAGGTGATCGCGCAGGGTGATCTGGGTGATCACCTCGCCCATGGCGGCGCGTCCGAACACCAGGGGTTCGACCAGCAGCAACCGGGCATCTCTGGCCATGTCGATGGTCAGTCGCCGATTGAGGGCACCATGATCAAACAGGATCGTTTCCTGCGGCAGCCAATCCAGACGGGCCCCCGCCGCGATCTGCAGCTGGGTGTCGACGCTGCCAACCTCCCCGGGGTGGGCGCGGTAAACCCGTTCTGCGGCCTGTGTGGTCAGCCGCAGATGGGCGGCTTCCCCGACCGAGACGTTCAGCTTCAGCTGGTCGCCCCCGGTGATCCCGCCCGCCGTGTTCAGGGTGACCGCGGTCATCGCGTCTTCCTGCACCTGGGGGAACAGCAGCTTCATACATCCCGAGGTTTTCAGACCGGCAATCGCCGTTTTCGGCGCACGGTATTTCACGGCAAGCTCCGCCTGCCCACGGGCGCGGGGTTGCTGCGCCGTATCGGCAGGGGTGGCACCCTGTGTTGCGATATGTGTGGCCAGTGTGATGGCGCTGCCTCTTGCGTGCTGAGTTTAATTCGGACGGCATCAGGCGCTTGGCCGGGCACGGGAACAAGAGGCGCTGCCTGAATTTTGGGCACAGCGCGGGGGCTGCTTGGTCGTTGCTGTTTTTTTGGGCGCTATGGCGCGGAATTGACCAATTGGCGGGCGATTGCGGGATGGGTTTTCGGGATCCCCGTCAGGCGCGTGTCAAACACAGCAGCCGGAGCGTTGCGGAGCGAACAAAATGAGGGCCTGCGAAAATTCTGCTGCATTTTGTCATTTTCGCCCTTGACCCCCCGCGCCCTTCGCCGTAATTCCACGCTCACTTCGGCGGAGTAGCTCAGTTGGTTAGAGCAGCGGAATCATAATCCGCGTGTCGGGGGTTCAAGTCCCTCCTCCGCTACCATTCCCCTCACATCGGAAAAAAATCTGCCCGCACCCCGCGGAAATATGCGGTTTTTTGGCATCACGGGTTTTTACCGGGAGTCACGGATTCATGTCTTATTTATCAGGACTTATAACATGACTTTGGATGGTATGTTTGCTGATTTTGCGCGCAAAGAGCGCGTAAGTGACGAATCTTATTATTCTTTTTCAATTTTGCGCCGTTACTGATAGCGTCGGGAAGATGGACGACGGTACGGCATGAGTGAGTTAGAAGAAGACGTCATGTCCTTCCGCATGCGGGAGGAGCGGCGGCGGCGAATCGCGTTGGGGCGGTTTGTGGCCTATCTCTCTTTGGTCCTAACGATCCCTTGGATTGGCTTTTTCCTAATCTTCCAGGACTGGCTGGGCCTGAGTTATGCGGCGGCTTTTGTGCCCGTCGGCCTAACCGTCATCGTGCTTTACAATCGCGGCTATGATCTGCTGGCCCGGGTGGGCTGGATGGTTGCAACAACGTTCTGGGCGTTGATCTACAGCGTTCACTTTGTGGGCGATGCACCACCGGAACTGATCTTCCTTGTTTACCTCGGCATGCCTTTCCTGTTGCTGTCCTGGCGGGAAGAGCAGCGGGCGATGATCGGCACGGTCTTGGTGCTGTCACTCTTTGCCAGCATTGCCTTTGTTGATTTCAGCTGGAGCATCGCCAACCATTTTGGCTGGCCCAATTCCGGTGGGTATGAGGTCCTGCCGGGCATCCGTCTGGGCATCGTGGTCACCGTCGGCATGTTGGTGATGATGCAGCTTGGGTACTTTGCCTATCACGCGGAGCGCACGTCATATGAGGTGACCCGCGCCATGCAGGAGGCCCGCGATGCCTATCAAGCCAAGAGCCGGTTCCTTGCGAATATGAGCCATGAGATCCGCACGCCAATGAACGGTATTATCGGCACGCTGGATATTCTGGAACACTCAGGCATCAAGGCAAACCAGCAGCAGCCAATGTCGACCATTCGGGAATCGGCCTTTTCACTGCTGCGCATCATTGATGATGTGCTGGATGCCTCAAAAATCGAAGCGGACAAGTTGGAGGTCGTGCCAAGCCGCACCGAACTGCCAGAGCTGGTGGAACAGGTGGCGCTGACCTTGGTGCCGCTTTGTTCAACGCACGGGGTGCGTCAGCGTCTGTTTATCGATTTTGATGTGCCGGTTTGGGTCAATCTGGATGGCGGCCGTGTTCGGCAGATTCTGCTGAACGTGATCAGCAATGCGATCAAATACTCCGCCAGCGGGCTGACAGACCGGGCCGGCGAGGTGGGAATTTTTGTCCGCCCGGTGCCCTCTGTGACGGAAGGGGAAGCCCCCAGCCTGGAGATCGTGGTGACCGACAATGGGATCGGCATGGATCAGGATCTGGTGGATACCTTCTGCGATCCGTTTGTGCAGGGCAAAGAAGCCGCCAGTTCCAAGGTCAGCGGCACCGGTCTGGGCATGTCCATCACCACCCGTTTGCTGACGCTGATGAAGGGCAAAATCGACGTGTCCAGCACCGTTGGCAAAGGCACAACAATCACCATCCAACTGCCCTATGAGTCCGTCGGCGGCAAAGCGGATCTGCCAGACCTTGATGGGCTACATGTGGTCTGCATCGGTCTGGTGAACAAGAACCTGCAACAGGGCCTGAATGGGGTTCTGGGCAAGGGCGGCGTTCGCATGACCTACCTCAGCCGCTATGAGGATCTGGCACGTTCACATGTCAAACTGGGCGAACGCGTGGTGTTCCTGTTGTTGCCGACCGATCCGGAAAAACAGGAAGAGGTACATCAGGCGGTTCTGGCTGATTACCCCGATGCGGCCCTGCTGCGCTGTACCCCGGACCGCAGCCAGCTGTTGGAGAAGCTGGACGATAAGTTCTACGTACTGCCGGTGCATCCGATGATGCGCAGCGATCTGTTCACGGCGCTGGCGGAACTGTCCGGGCAGGATGAGGTCGCCGATATGGGCGGCGCAAACGTTGAAAAACTGCGCCCGGCGCTGGCGGCGATGGGGCAAAACCCGGTGCGCGGCAAACGGATCCTGATTGTCGACGACAACGCGATCAACCTGCATGTGTTGAAGGCGCAGCTGGAACTGCTGGGCCATCTTGCGGTGACCGCCTCTGGCGGGCGCGAGGCGCTGCAGACCTGGCGGTCTGAACGCGTGGATATGGTGATCACGGATTGTGAGATGCCAGATCTTTCAGGCTATGCAATGACCCGCGCCATTCGTGAGGAAGAGCGTGAAAAAGGCGTGTCGCATGTGCCCATCCTGGCGCTGACTGCTGATATTGCGCAGGGCAGTGACAAGCGCTTCCTGCGCTCGGGCATGAACGACTATATGCTCAAACCCGTGTCGATGCCGGATCTGCAACGTCAGATCGAACGATTGACCGGACCACAACTGGCTCAGGCATCGGGCTGAGCGTTTCCAATACCTTTGGTGCACCTGGAACGGGCAAGACCCGGGCCTTTGTCTTGGTCTGAACCCTCAAAACCAATGCCTTGGGGCGTTTCGACTGCCCAAAAGTATGCCCCCAAAACTAGACTCATTCCTAGTTGACCCAAAAAAACCAGAGAATCACGGAAAATGGCCGGGTCTCCTGCCGTTGTTAATGTCACGGCGCGCGATGTGTCGTGTGTGTAGTGATTTAGTGCAGTTGGGTGTCTGTCCGTGGTTTCGGTATTTCCCAAAGATCTGAGCAACCGGATTGCTCCTTCGCGTCTCAGCGCCGCCGGCCAGCGTGCGCTGATTGATCGTGTCTGCCCCCTACCCAAATTCCAGTTCCCCTGCAGGACCCAGAAGGATACCCCCAATGCGTATAACCATCAAAGCCCGGCTGGCGATGACCTTCGCCGCGCTGTTGCTCATCTTTGCGGGCAGCGTCTTTGTCGCGCTTCAGCAGCTTAGCGCTGCCAATGACTCGTTGAACCGAGTGGCCAAAGAAGAAGCCTCGAAGCTTCTTTTTGCTCAGCAGATTTTCATTCTTGGTCAGGGCATCCGCCTGGATACCGCCGACATCCTGATCGGTTGGGAAGGTGGTGAGGAAGATCCGAACCGCATCGAGAAGCTGCAGGGTGAGATGGAAACGCAGAACTACCAGCTGATGGCCGTCATCGACGAACTGAGCAAGCTGGCCACCCCGGAAGAGAAAGCCAAGCTGGACCAGCTGGTGCTGAAAGTGGGTGAGTTCATCGAGCTGAGCGAATTTGCCATCGACTATGAATTGGACGGCGACAGCCAGGCCAATGAGATCTACCACCACGATGCCGCAACCGCGATTGGTGAGGCCGCGATCATTGCCCGTGATCTGCAGACTTCCTTCTCGGCGCAGCTGAATGCCTCGATCGAACAGTCGGCGGTGCAGTATGTAAACACCCGGACCAACCTGCTGACCGCAGCGGTGATTGCTGGTGTGATCGCGCTGGTTTCGGCAGCGATGATCCTGCGCACCCTGTCACGTGGTCTGACCCAGTCGATCGCGATGGCGCGTCAGGTGGCGGATGGTGATCTGACCAACACCGTTGACGTCAAAGGCAACCATGAGATTTCGGATCTGCTGAACGCCCAGAACGGCATGGTTCTGAAACTGCGCGAAACCGTCGACAACGTTGCGACCGCAGTGCGCAATCTGGCCGCAGGTGCGGATCAGATGGCAGGCACTTCGGAATCGCTGTCCGAAGGTGCATCGGTTCAGGCCGGTTCGACCGAAGAGGTATCTTCGGCTGTTGAACAGATGTCGGCCAATATCTCGGCCAGCTCGGAAAATGCGATTGCCACCGAAGACATGGCGCGCCGTGCCGCAGATGAGGCGCAGCGGTCCGGCACCGCCGTGGCAGACGCCGTGAAGGCGATGAAAACCATCGGTGATCGGATCAACGTTCTGCAGGAAATCGCCCGTCAGACCGACCTCCTGGCGCTGAACGCAGCGGTGGAAGCGGCCCGTGCCGGTGAACATGGTCGTGGCTTTGCAGTTGTGGCCTCCGAGGTGCGCAAACTGGCAGAAAACAGCCAGCTGGCGGCGGCCGAAATCTCCAAACTGTCCGGCGACACCGTGAAGAGCGCGGCGCTCGCAGGTGAGATGCTGGAGACCTTGGTGCCCAACATCGAAAAGACCTCCTCGCTGGTGAGCGACATCACCGGCGCCTCGCGTGAGCTGGCCATCGGTTCGACCCAGATCAACGAGTCGGTGCAGCGTCTGGACAGCGTGACCCAGGAAAACACCCCGGCCGCAGAAGAGATGTCTTCGGCAGCGACCGAGCTGTCGAGCCAAGCCGAGCAATTGGCCGATGTCATCTCCTTCTTCCGCGTGGATGGGGCAGCCACCCCGGCCCCCGCTGCCGAAGAAGAGACCGGCCCGATGCTGGATCTTGGATCAGACGATGAAGACGCAGGCGATTTCAAACTCGCTTCGTAAGACATGCACTGCGGGCGTCCGCGCCCGCAGCCCGCAGGGCGACGCTCCTCTCCGGTCGCCAAAACCGCAGACCCCAAGACCCTGAAATTGGGGTCGCAGAAAAAGGAAGAAACCAATGTCTGAGACCGTTCTTCAGATCTCGCTGGACAGCACCAGCACCTTTGACGCTCTGGTGTCGCTTCGCGATCAACTGGCCGCGGCAGGTGGGGATGACGCCACCTTCGAAGCGGATCTGGCGGAGGACACCCCCAGCGCCGTGATTTTCGGCCTTGGTCAGCTGCTTTGTGCGGCTGTCCGCGAAGGAAAGGTTAAATCCGACGCCGTCCTGACGTTGAAAGAACTAGCCCCCTTTGGCGCGATGTGCGCCACCACGGGCTTTGACAATGCCCTGGCCCAAGCGGCCTAAGACCCAAATTGCTGAAGGTAGTATCTCAATGAGTAAAGAAATCCTGATTATCGACGACTCGCCCTCCGTCCGGCGAATGGTCGCAATGACCCTACAGCAGGAAGGCTATGAGGTGACCCAGTGTGAAGACGGCGCACAGGGGCTCGACACCGCCAAAGCCAAACGGTTCGACATGGTCATCACCGACCAGAACATGCCGAACATGACTGGTATCGAATTCATCGAAGCCTATCGCAATGATCCCTCGTCCTCGGGCGTGCCGATCATCTTCCTGTCGACGGAAAGCGAAGGTGACCTGAAGAACCAGGCCAAGGCCGCCGGTGCCCTGGGCTGGGTGATGAAACCCTTTGAGCAGGCCAAGCTGCTTGCCGTTGTCAAAAAGGTGGTGGGCGCATGATTGATGAAGAAACCCAGGAAATCTTCCGCCAGGAGACGGAAGCGCTGATTGAGAGCTTGCAGGAATGCCTCCTGCAGCTGAACTCAACCCCGGATGATATGGAGCTGGTGACACAGGTTTTCCGTGACCTGCACACCCTCAAAGGCACCGGCGCCATGTTCGGCTTTGCCCGTCTGGCTGAGTTCATTCACGATTTCGAAGCCGCCTTTGAACAGGTGCGTTCGGGCAATGCCGTTGTAACCCCCGATCTGATCGCGGTATCGCTGAAGGCCTATGACCTGATCGTGGCCCTGCTGGAAGGCGAAGAGCCGCCGACCGAACAGGACGCCGAACTGAAGGCCGCCCTGGGCGCTGTAACCTCGGGTGGCGCGGCCCCTGCCGCAGCCGCAGATGCTGGCGACGCCGCTGAAGAGGCCCCCGTCGCCGAAGGTGAACTGGAAGGCTGGAAGCTGCGCTTCAAACTGCCGCCTGAGTTCATGGAAATCGGCGGCAACCCGGTGGCCATTCTGGAAGAGCTGATGGAAATCGGCGGCCCGGACACCAAGGTTGAGGCGCTGCTGGATGGTCTGCCTGCGCTGGCGGAACTGAAGCCGAATGAGCTGCACACCGCGTGGGAAATGATCCTGCCGCCGTCGGCTGACGAAGGTGACATCCGCGATGTCTTCATGTTCCACGAAGACTCGATGGAGCTGGAGCTGACCGCAATCCGTGGCGCTGCCCCGGTTGTCGAGGCGGCCCCCGTTGAAGCGGAAGCCGCTCAGGTTGAAGCGGAAGCCGCCCCGGCAGAAGCGGCCAAGACTGAGGCACCTAAAGCTGAGGCCAAGAAGTCGGGCGGCAAGAAATCGGGTTCTGCCAACGTGCAGATGCGTGTTTCGGCCGAGCGTCTGGATGACATCATGGACCGCGTTGGCGAACTGGTGATTGCCGAGGCCCGTCTGTCGGATCTGGCACAGAAGCTGAACGATCCGAACCTGACCGAGGTTGTCGAAGACATTCAGCGTCTGGCGCTGGGTCTGCGGGACACCACCATGGCGATCCGTCTGACCCCGATGTCCTCGATCACCGGCCGCTTCCAGCGTCTGGCCCATGACCTGGCGGGCAAAACCGGAAAGGACTTTGACTTCGTCATCGAAGGCGAAGAGACCGAACTGGACAAAACCGTTATTGAGAAACTGTCGGATCCGCTGGTGCACATCCTGCGGAACGCTGTGGACCACGGTCTGGAAGACAACGACACCCGTGTCGCCGCCGGCAAACCCGCCCGTGGTACGGTGCGCCTGAAAGCGTCCTACTCGGGTGCTGATGTTCTGATCTCAGTTCAGGATGACGGTAAAGGTCTGGATCCTGAGTTCATCTTCAACCGTGCGGTTGATCGCGGCATGATCTCGGCAGATGCAAACTTGTCGCGCAATGAGATCTTCCACCTGCTGATGGCGCCTGGTTTCTCGACCGCGGAACAGGTCACCGATCTGTCGGGTCGCGGTGTTGGCACCGATGTGGTGAAATCCACCGTTGAGGCGCTGCGTGGCTCGGTTGAGATTGAATCGGAACTGGGTCATGGCAGCTCGTTCACCCTGCGCCTGCCGCTCACTCTGGCGATCATCGATGGCCTGCTGCTGCAGGTTGGCGAAGAGCGTTACACCGTGCCGCTGGCAGCAGTTGAGGGCATCGTGGAAGAGCCTGAAGAGATCCGCGACGGCACCGAGTCGACCACCACGGTTGAACTGCGTGAGAAGCTGATTTCGATCATGCGCCTGCGTGAGATCTTTGAAACCGGCGGCACCCGCGCGGATCACCCCAAAGTGGTTCTGGTCCGTACCGGCGATCAGCAAATCGGCCTGGCCGTGGACCGTATCATCGGGTCCTACCAGACCGTGATCAAACAGCTGTCGCCGATGCACAGCCGCCTCAACGTCTTCTCCGGCGCAACCATCCTGGGTGATGGCGACGTGGCGCTGATCGTAGACGTGGCCCAACTGGTCAAGGCCGAAGGTCTGGATCACGACAATAAGGAGCAGGCAGCATGACCCTTGAACTGGTAACTGCAAGCGAAGACGATCTGAAGGACATGGTGGCCTTCGAAATGGGCGGCGAACTGTTGGTCGTGCCCACCCGGATCCTGCGCGAGGTGCTGGAACCGCCGAAGCTGACCCGCGTGCCGCTGGCAGGCCCCTATTCGGCTGGTCTGATCAACGTGCGTGGCGTGGTTCTGCCGGTCACCGATCTGCGCCCCCTCTTTGAGATGGAGCAGAAGCCCTTCGACATCGACACCCGTGTTCTGGTTCTGGAACTGGCGCTGGAAGAAGGCACCATGACCATCGGCGTGATCGCCGAGAAGGTTCATGCGGTGCTGGCGCTGGATCCGGAGAGCATCCAGAAGGTGCCATCGGTCGGAACCCGCTGGCCGCAGGGTGCCATCAAAGGCATCGGCCGCTGGAAGGACCGTTTTGTCAACCTGATCGACGTGGAGAAGATCGCCGAGACCTATCTTGGTGCTGTCCCCACCGACGAAAGCCTTCACTAAGGGCGACCCGAAACATGCGCGAACAAACCAAACTTGAACTGATGGCAGCCGCCGGGCCTCCGCCCCGCCTCTGCCGTAATCCGCTGCCGCAGGAGGCCCAAGGTGTTTGATACGACGACAACTGTGGACGAAGTCCAAAAAACCTATCTGACCTGTGGTCTGGGCGAAGAGAAAGTGGCGCTGCCTGTTGTGCGCGTCAAAGAAATCCTCGACCCCAAGCCGGTCACCCCGCTGCCGCATACGCCCGATTTCCTGCTGGGATATATCGATCTGCGTGGCGAAAGCATCCTGGTTGCGGACCTGCGCCTGCTTCTGGCGCGCCCGTACCGCGAAAACGAACCGGACACTCGCATCATCGTGCTGCTGGTGAACATCAATGGTCAGGAACATTCGGTGGGCCTGCGCGCGGATCGCGTGTTTGAGGTGACCCGTCTGGACGACGACCGACTGGAGGAGTTCGCCCGTGAAGGCCTGCTGAACTGGGATAACCGCATGGTTGCCGGTGTAGGCCGTCGTGATGGTGAGTTTGTGACCGTGCTGGATCTCGATGGGATGCTCAGCTCTGGTGTAATTTCCGAATTCCACGATCAAGTGGACACGGACAGTAAAGAGTATCGGGAGGCGGGATGACCACAGGAACGCTCGAGGCTGATCGCGTACTGCAGAAGAAACTCTGCGAGATTGTAACCAGTAAAACAGGGATCCAGTTACCAGAGAACAAACGCACCATGATCGAGGGCCGCTTACGTAAGCGGGTTCGGGCATTAGGTGTACGCGACCTTCGGACGTATCTGTCGATGGTGATGAATGACGGCATGCTGGACACAGAGCTGCCCCATATCATCAACGTCATGACCACGAACAAAACCGACTTCTTCCGGGAAGACGCGCATTTTGACTATCTGGTGCGCAATGTCCTGCCGGAACATGCTGCAGGCAGACCGTTCAAGGTTTGGTCGGCGGCAAGTTCTTCGGGTGAAGAGGCCTACACCACCGCGATGGTGCTGACCGAACATGCCAAGCGCAAACCCGGTTTCACCTACTCGATCATCGGCACGGACCTGTCGACCGAGGTGGTGCGCAAAGCGCGCAAAGGCATCTACACGCCGGAAGAAATCGTTGATGTGCCTGACGACATGCAGGCGCTCTACATGGAACAAGGCCATGACAGCGTTGGTCGCCCCCTGTCGCGGGTGGTCAAGCAGCTGCGGGATCGCGTGGGTTTTGCCCAGATGAACCTGATGGACAAGGCCTATCCGGTAGAGAAGAACTTGGACGTGGTCTTCCTGCGTAACGTGCTGATTTACTTTGATGAGGCCACTCAGCACCAGGTTGTGTCTTCGGTCACAAACCATTTGAAACCTGGTGGATATCTGTTTGTGGGCCACTCAGAAACCTCGGTCGCGTCGGATCCCCGTTTGGTCCAGAAATCCGCGGCTGTCTTCCGCAAGGAGGCCTAGTGATGAATGCAGTAACGAGTGATGAGCAAATTAAGGTGATGATCGTTGAGGACAGCCTCACCGCGCGCACCATGCTCAAGAATATGATCGAAACCCAACCCGACCTGAAGGTCGTGGACATGGCCAAGGATCCCTTTGACGCCGCTGATAAGATGCGCAAAGGGCTGCCGGACGTGATGTTGCTGGATGTGGAAATGCCGCGCATGGATGGTCTGACCTTCCTGCGTCGGATCATGGCCCAGCATCCGATGCCTGTGGTGATCTGTTCGAACCATACCGAAAAGGGCTCCTCGGCGTCGATGAAGGCGCTGGAAATGGGCGCTGTTGAGGTCTTGGCCAAGTCGTCGATCGGTGCCCTGTCGAGCGATGATGACGGTATGAACCGGGTCTGTGATGCTGTTCGTGCAGCAGCACATGCGCGGGTCAACCCGAAAGCCAAGAAGCGCAAACCCCCGGCACGTGAGCTGAAGCCGCTGAAGAAACAGTCGGCAGATGTGATCATGGCGGCGCGCCATCCCAATGCGCCTGCGGTGCTGAAAACACCGCCGATTGTGGGCATTGGTGCCTCCACCGGCGGGACCGAAGCGCTGGCCAAAATGCTGAAGACGCTGCCGGCCGACAGCCCGCCGATCGCCATCGTGCAGCACATGCCGGAAAAATTTACCGAGGCCTTTGCCAATCGGTTGAACAAACTGTGCGAAATCAACGTCAAGGAAGCCCGCGACGGTGACAAGCTGACCCGCGGCATGGCGGTTGTGGCCCCCGGCAGCAACCACATCATCATCGAGCGGACCGGTCGCGATTACACTTGCCGTGTGATCGAAGGCCCGCCGGTCAGCCGTCACCGCCCGTCGGTGGACGTGCTGTTCCGTTCGCTTTCGATCCAGGCCGGTGCCAACGCCATGGGCGTGATCATGACCGGCATGGGTGATGATGGGGCACAGTGCATGTTGGAAATGCGCCAGGCAGGCTCGCCGACCATTGCCCAGGACGAAGCGTCCTGCGTGGTCTACGGGATGCCCCGCGAAGCTATGGAGCGTGGCGCGGCTGAGCGCGCTGTGCCGCTGACAAAAATCGCCGAAAACATCACGTCGTTTGACCGTGGTCACCTGGCAAGACTCGCGGTGAAAGGCGCCAAGTAATGCAGCATTTTCGTAGTGTACCAGCAGCAGCGCAGGGACTGAATGACGGTCCCTTCCTGCGCATGGAAAGCGTTCTCAGCGATATCCTGGATAAGCTGTTCTTCGCTTTCGATGCGACCAAGACCCTGCGCGCAGGTGTGGCGGATCTGGACCGCCTGCTTGAGCCTGAAAACCTGGTTCGCATCAATGAGAAACAGGCGACGATCGCCCAGCTGATGGATCAGATCGATGCCAACAGCAAAGACGCGAAAGCCTTTGTGCAGGATTTGCGCGACAATGGCCGCAAGATGTCTTCGACGCTGAAAGAGCTGTCAAAGATCATTCAGTCGTCCAACATCGTGTCATTGAACGCCCGCATCATTGCGCAAAGCCACCGCCACCGTGCGCTGGGTGCGCAGCTGGTGCGTCTGGCCGAAAGCATTTCGGACATTTCCGGTGACGCCACCAACCTGGTGTCGGAAATGTTTGAGGTGATCGACACCATCGTCACCACCACCGAGGAAATGGGCCAGAACGTCGAAGAGCGCGCCCGCGCGCTGTTCTCGACCCTGAAGCCCAAGGCCAAGGCGTTGGAAGCGGCGCTGACCGCGCTGGAAAAAGGCATGAAAGCCGCCTCAACCGCGTCGTCGTGGCTGTCGGAATATGTGGCGGTTGCTGAAAAAGACGTGTCCGAAGTTATTTCGGCGTTGCAGGTCGGTGACCGGTCGCGCCAGCGTGCAGAACATGTGCGCTTCATCTCGGAACGTGCGGCGCTCTATCATCCGCATTCGACCGAAGCGACCAGCCTGATGTTGCTGGCGCGGGCGCAGATGCAGGAAACGGTGACCGAAACCATCACCGACACCCGCAAGGCGCGTCAGCTGTTTGCCAGCCTGTCGAACCGCCAGCATGACTTCCTGGCACGGTGCCGTGAAATTGCCGGCTCGTTTGAGGACAGTGCCTTGGCACTTGCCGCAGCGGCCCGACCAATTGACGGCAAAGCGTTTGACTTTGCAGCCAATGCTGAAGCCGAAGAACGTGTTCAGGCCCGTCTGCAGGAAGCTGATAGCGCTTTGGCGGTACGGTCCAAGACCCTGTCGGACAATGCGTTCCAGATGCAGTTGGCGGCGCTCAACACCATCATCACCTGTGCCCGTGGCTTCAAGCAGGCGATGGACATGATCATGATCTCGCAGCAGATCAATGAGGTGATTTCCGAGGCCCCAGTGACCTTTGAAAAGTTCGCTGAGACCATGGAGCTGACCAAGACCAAGATGCAGGCCTGGTCGGCCCGCGAAGCAGAAGGTGGCGAAGGTCACGACCTCAGCAGCATGGAAGGGGAAGACCCCGCGCTGCAGCAGGCCCGTGAGGTTCTGGAAAAGCTGTTGCCCAGCCTGGAAAACGACGCACCCCAGATCGCCAATGCGATCACCTCAAGTGCGGATGCCTTCGAGAGCTTCGTGGAAGAGCTGGAACTGCTGGATCAGGTGGAAAAGGTCGCGCTGGCGCCTTTGCCGCTGGAAGATGCGATCATCAGTGAAGAGTTCACCACCCATCTGGCCGAGATCCACAAGTGCTACACCATGCAGGCAGAGCGCGACATTCAGGATGTCATGTTCTCGCAGCTGAAAGGGGACGAGCCGGAAGAAGCCAAAGAAGAGGTTGCCGCCGCACCCGAGCCGGCCGCGGCATCGGATGACGTGGATGATCTGGATGACATCTTCTTTTAAGAACTGCCTTCTTTAGAAGGGCAAAGCCCGGGCCGGATATGTCTCCATCCGGTCCGGGCTTTTGCTTTTTAGGGGCTGTGTCAGGCTTGGCAGGATCCGCTTAAGAATCGAGTTGCCCCTGTCCTTTGCCATTGCGGATATGGGTTTGCAGGATCGCCCGTAACTTGGCCGGGGTCAGCGGTTTCGGCACATATTCGTCAATCTCACAATCCACGCAGAGCCGCTCCACCTCCATTGTCAGGTCGGCGGAAACCGCAATGATGGGCGTTTTCGGCAGGTTACGCTCGCCTTCTTCATCGCGGATGCGCGCGGCCATCTGGAAACCATCCATGATCGGCATGTGGCAATCCGACAGCAGCAGCGCATATTGGCCGGACCGCCACAGCTCCAGCCCTTCTTGGCCGTTGATCACCGCATCCGCGGCAATGCCCAGTTGTTTGAGCATCCGCAGGGTGATTTCGCGGGTCATTTCATCATCTTCGATCAACAGCACACGGCTTTGCGGGATGCTGGCGATATCTGCAGGCGCCGTGGTGCCGCGATGCAGGGCGGCCAGTTCGCCCACCACATCTGCCGGCAGCAGGGAGGTCATCGCGATGGTGCGTTGCCCCTGTACGGCCGGTGGCAATTCCCGCCCATTGCTGCGGATCTGCAGGACCGGGATCGGTCCCAGGCTGTCCAGCAATCGCACTGCCTCCGCTGCGCCGACAGATTGCAGAACCAGCAGGTTGGCGCCAAAACCTTGGGTGTCGACCGACGGATCATCGGCCAGCGCCACCTTGGCCCCTGCCGCGCGGGCATAGCGGGCCAGGGTGTCTGCAACCTCGCCATTGGCGGCGCCCATCAGGATGTTGCAGCCTTCGAGGCTGGGCACCGGCTCGGCCGGTTTTTCCGCCCGACGCAGCTGCAATTTCACCTCGAAACGGGTGCCTTCGCCCGGGTCGCTCATGACAGAGATATGGCCATCCATCATCTTGATCAGACGATCCGAAATCGTCAGCCCCAGACCGGTCCCACCGTATTTGCGCCGGATCGATCCATCGGCTTGGGTGAACGGCTGGAAGATCTGCTCCATCGTGTCCTGGGTCATGCCGATGCCATTGTCGCGCACGGTCAGCGTGACATCCAACATGTCGGTGCCGCTGTCGCGGGCGCGGATGGCAACAGACACGCGGCCCGGATGGCGCATTTGCGCGCTGAACTTTATCGCGTTTGAGGTGAGGTTCAGCAGGATCTGGCGCAACCGCAACCCATCGGCCTGCACCAGCGGCAGGGCCGGATCGCAGTAGGGGATCAGGTCAACGTCATTGTTCCATGCCTGCCAGCGCAGCATCTCAATCACATCTGATTGCACCGCCTCAAGCGAGATGGGCTGGCGTGACAGTTCCAGTTTGTCAGCCTCCATCCGCGAGAAGTCCAGAATATCGTCAATGATCCCCAGCAGCAGCTGGGCCGATCGTTGGGACGAATCCAGCAGATTGCGGTCTTCGGTGCTGCTGGCGCGTTCGGTCAGCAGTTCAAGCGCCGCGATGACCGAAATCAGCGGTGAGCGCAGTTCATGGCTGATCGTCGACAGGAACGAAGACTTGGTGCGGTTGCCCGATTCCGCGCGTTGCAGCGCCTCGCGCAGCTCGCTCTCACGGCGGTCAATATCGCTGTAGTCATGCGCAACGATCAAAAACTCGACTGGGGCTTTGCCGTCCGTGTTCAGCGGTTCAACGCGAATGCCGATGGGGAACTTTGTGCCATCGTCGCGGATACCGGTGCAGCGCAGCACCTGCTCCTGGGTTTGGTTGGCAAGCTTGCGCAGACCGGAGCCGGTCAGCCGCAGCAATTCACCCTCACCCAGTTCCAGAAAACGGGACACCGAATGCCCGATGCCATAGCGGCGTTCCAACCCAAAGACCGGGTTCAGCGCATCATTCACGTTGTGGATGATACCATCGCTGTTGACCTGAAAGTTCACATCTCGCGTGGCTTTCATCGTTGCCAGCAACCGCTGACGATGTGCGTCAATCCGCTTGCCGGCCTCAAGCATCCAAAGGAAAATCAGGGTCACGACGATCAGACCGATCGAAAAGGCCACGATGGTCAGCGTCTGGAAGGTGGTGGCAAGGTTATAGGCATTTTTGTAAGGCTGTTCGATGACGATGCCGAAGCCCAGATCCTCAAAATAGTGCCAGGCGCCCACAACCTTGTCGCCTGCGTAATTGGTGTAGCCCTGAATGTCGGATCCATTTTGCCCCTGCAGCGCACGACGCACCGGCAGGATCATCCGTTCGGGCAGTGCGCTGTCGGAATTGGCATTGGGGGGCTCGCTGAGCAGGTGATCGTGACCCTCCTGCCACTGGCCGGTCGCCCGCAAGGCATCGACCTCATTCACATGAGACAAGAGCGCCCCTTGCGCGTTGAAAGCATAGGTGTGCAGCTGGGCCGAGCTTTCGACAAAGTTCAGCAGCTGGAACAGTTCCTGGTTGGGGAACAGGCGCAGGGCCAGAATTGCCACCACAGATCCATCGAAATTGCGCAGCGGGGCGGCTGCGAAGTTGGTGACGTTCTCGCGAATGTCATCGCTGTCTGACAGCGGCACGTCCGAGCGGGTCATCTGCGTCAGCAGCGCCTCCCCCTGCAGCAGCCGTTCAAAGACTTGAGGCTGTTCCAGCAGCAGGTTCGGCGTGCCGATGTTCACATCGCGCGAGGAAGCCAGACTGGTGCCATCTGGTGCAATCAGGAAATAACCGTTTACGTGCTGCAGATAGAGGAATGAGCCGAAGAAGGTTCTGAGGCGCCGCTGCGCATCCGCATATAGCAGGGCATCCACATCGCCCTTCAGTGGCATCAGTTCTTCAACAGCAGCCAACAACATCGGGTCATTGGCATGGGCCAGTACCTCTGAGGTGCGGGTATCTACCCAACGCTCCACCGCGCGTTCGCTGTTTTGCAGATTGTTCTGCAACAGGGCTGACAGGCTGTCCTCATAATTGCGGCGCAGGATGTCTGACACCACCAGATACCCGGAAACCAGGGCGATGATCGCCAGCAGGTAGACGGATCCGTTAAGCAGGCGACGACGTTTGCTCATCGTGGCCTCCAGCGATCGAACCGGCGGCTCTGGGACAACGGACACGATGTCAGCGGACGTACGGGTTCTGCGCTGCTCCCGCCGCGATTATTTCTTTGATCACAGCCAAAACAGGCGACGCTAACGTCACCCACTGGCGTATAGGAAATCGCTTTCATACGACCTCTTTCTTCCCCCCGTGGTTTGAAACCCCTACGCGTTCCATTCCACTCTCTGATCTGCGTCAGAGCTTTATGTTTTATTAAATCTGCGAACCAATTGGCTTTCACCGTAGCGGGCGAACTCTTTCCAGAGTCTTGCTTACATACGAAAGAGAGCAGGGATGCATAAATTCTACATACGAAAGTATGCATTTTTGCTAATCGACTGCCCAAAAAACATCCATTGGTTGTTGATTGGCCGATTTGTACCGGGAATGCCGATGCCGGGAAATATGCAAATATTATGAATATTTGATCGGTATAGCTGGATTTTCGGCTGATTTTTCCAGCGGTCAATCAGGGCGCGGCGGATCACAGGTTGCATCATTCCAAATGATTTGCGGCGTCAATCTTATCGGCAATCGCTTCTTGCTGACCTATCCCAGCGAGACTTTCTTGTCGCGCCGCTTGGCGTTCCCAGCTAAGGAACGGGGATGGATACACCGTTTGAAATCTTCCTCGTGGCCCCGCCGGGGCTGGAACCGATGCTGCGCGATGAGGCCAGCGATCTGGGCTTTACCGAGGTGCGTACCGAACCCGGCGGCGTAAGCTTTGATGGTGACTGGTCCGACGTCTGGCGCGCCAACATGTATCTGCGCGGCGCCACACGGGTTCTGGCGCGGATCGGCTCCTTTCGGGCGTTTCATCTGGCCCAGCTGGACAAGCGGTCGCGCAAGTTTCCCTGGGCGGAAGTGTTGCGACCGGATGTTTCGGTGCGGGTTGAGGTGACCTGTAAGAAGTCCAAGATCTACCATGCGGGGGCCGCGAAGCAGCGGATTGAAAAGGCCATTGCCGAAACGCTGGGGGCTGAGGTTTCTGACAAAGGTGTGGTGCAGGTGAAGGCACGGATTGATGACAACCTGGTAACCTTCAGCGTCGATACCTCGGGCGAGTCGCTGCACAAACGCGGCCATAAAGAAGCGGTCGGCAAGGCGCCGATGCGGGAAACGCTGGCCTCGCTATTTCTGCGGGCGGCAGGGTATGACGGGGCTGAGCCTGTTCTGGACCCGATGTGCGGTTCGGGCACCTTTGTGATTGAGGCGGCTGAACAGGCGATGGGTCTGGCGGCTGGGCGCGCGCGGGATTTTGCGTTTCAGCAGCTCGCTACTTTTGACAACAGCCAATATTCACGGGTGAAGGCGGAGGTGCTGACACCGTCGGAAAACCTCGGCGATCTGACCTTTCACGGATCAGACCGCAATGAAGGGGCGATTGCCAACTCCACCGCCAATGCCGAACGGGCGGGTGTCGCGGTGCTGACCCGGTTCACCAAGGCTGCCGTCAGTGATCTGGAGCGGCCCGAAGGTCCGCCGGGGCTGGTCATTGTGAACCCGCCCTATGGCACCCGGATCGGCAACAAGAAGCTGTTGTTTGCCCTGCACGGCGCGTTGGGTGAGGTGCTGAAAGAGCGGTTCAGCGGCTGGCGTGTGGGCATCGTGACCTCGGATGGTTCCCTGGCCAAAGCCACCGGATTGCCGTTCCTGCCGCCTGGTCCCCCGGTGCCGCATGGCGGCCTGAAGGTGAAGCTTTACCAGACGGCGCCGCTGCCCTGAGGCGCGGCGCGCGAAGTGGATTATCAGGAACAACGGGCCGGAATTCCCACATGGTCGAATCGTGCCCAGATGTGCTAGGTCTTGTTGTATGTCCAACGCAGCCCCCAATATGAGCGAAAACCAACCCGTCATCCGTCAACTGGATGATGCGGCGATCAACCGGATTGCTGCCGGTGAAGTGGTGGAACGCCCGGCCTCGGCCGTGAAGGAATTGGTGGAAAACGCCATTGATGCCGGCGCGCGCCGGATTGAGATTGCGATCGCCGACGGTGGCAAGACACTGATCCGTGTGACCGATGACGGCTGTGGGATCACGCCGGATCAGTTGCCTTTGGCGCTGTCGCGCCATGCCACCTCCAAGATCGATGGGTCGGATCTGCTGGACATTCACAGCTTTGGCTTTCGTGGTGAGGCACTGCCATCCCTAGGGGCGGTGGGTCGCCTGACGATCACCAGCCGCGCCGACGGGCATGAGGCAGCACAGATCGCCGTCTCTGGCGGGGTGATGGATCCAGTGAAACCGGCCGCGCTGAACGGCGGTACGATTGTTGAGCTGCGGGATCTGTTCTTTGCCACACCGGCGCGACTGAAGTTCATGCGCACTGACCGGGCTGAAACGCAGGCGATCAACGATGTGGTCAAACGGCTGGCGATGGCTGAGCCGTTCATCGGCTTTACCCTGCGCGATGTTTCTGGCGGTGGCGACGGGCGGGTGACCTTCCGCGCCGATCCCGAAACCGGCGATCTGTTTGACGCGCTGCATGGCCGGCTGGGCCGTATTCTGGGCAATGAGTTTGCTGAAAACGCGCTGAAGATTGATGCCGAACGCGATGGGTTTATGCTGACCGGCTATGCCGCATTGCCGACCTATTCACGCGGCTCTGCCGTGGCGCAGTTCCTGTTTGTGAACGGCCGCCCGGTGCGCGACAAGCTGCTGGTCGGCGCGTTGCGCGGGGCCTATTTTGATTTCCTCAGCCGGGATCGTCATCCGGCGGCGGCACTGTTTATCGAATGTGATCCGCATCTGGTCGATGTGAACGTACACCCGGCAAAGTCTGAGGTTCGGTTCCGTGATCCGGGCATTGTGCGTGGGCTGATCGTCTCATCCCTGCGTCATGCTTTGGCAGAGGCGGGGCACCGCGCCTCAACCACTGTGGCGGGGGCGACGCTTGGGGCGTTCCGGCCTGAGCCGACAACAACAGCCACGGGTGGTCCACGGGTTTACCAGATGGACCGGCCCTCAGCGGGCGCGTTGCGCAGCAGCTATCAGGGTCAGGCCCCGATTGAGACACCGCTTTATGACGCGCCCCGCTATGAGGCCCCGCAGCCCAGCGGTTTTGCCGAACTTGAAGGCAGCTACTCCGCGCGGGTGGAGGAGGTGGTGGAACAGCCACACACCACCGATGCGCCGCCGCTTGAGGCGCTGCCGCTGGGTGCTGCCCGGGCGCAGGTGCATGAAAACTACATCGTTGCGCAGACCAAAACCGGCATGGTGATTGTCGATCAGCACGCCGCCCACGAACGGCTGGTTTATGAAAAGCTGAAGCACCAGATGGCCGAAAACGGCGTGGCGGCGCAGGTCCTGTTGATCCCTGAGATCGTCGAGCTTTCCGAAGGAGACTGCGCGCGTCTGATGGAACATGCCGAGGATCTGCAAAAGCTGGGCCTTGGGCTGGAACCCTTCGGCGGTGGCGCCATTGCCGTGCGGGAAACCCCCGCCATTCTGGGGGAGGTCAACGCCCGCCAGATGGTGCTGGATATTCTGGATGAACTGGCCGATCTGGGCGACAGCCAGACCCTGCAAGCGCGGATTGAGGCGATCCTTAGTCGGGTGGCCTGTCATGGCTCCATCCGGTCGGGCCGTCGGATGCGCGCCGAGGAGATGAACGCCCTCCTGCGGGAGATGGAGGCGACGCCCCATTCCGGCCAATGCAACCACGGCCGCCCCACCTATGTGGAATTGAAACTCAGCGATATTGAACGCCTGTTTGGACGCACCTGATGACTGATCTGAATACCCTCCTGCAAAACCCGACGGTCCTGGCTGGGCTAGGGCTGGCCGCCTTGTTTGTGCTGGCCTTGATCCTGCGCAGTGGCGCGCAGAAACGGGCCGAGCGGACCGAGGCGCTGATCGCCCAGCACATGGGCCAGATGGCGCAACGGGTGGAGGCGCTTTCGGCCGGGCAGGCGCAGCTGGATGGGGGCTTGCGGGCGCAGGCGCAGACCCAGGGCCAGATTGCCACGCTGATGGAGCAACGTCTGGGCGAGGTGCAGGTCAACCTGCATGAAAACCTGGCCAAGGTGCAGCGGGGCACCGGTGAAAACCTGGCAATGATGCAGCAGAAGATGTCAGACACGATGGCGGCGCAGCAGCTGCAGATGCAGGAAAACCTGGCCAATATGCAGCTGCGCACCAATCACGCACTGACCGATCTGCAGGAAAAACTGAACACCTCGCTGATGGGCAACGCCAAACAGACGGCCACTTCCCTGACACAGCTGCAGGAACGTCTGGCCACCATCGACAAGGCGCAGGAAAACATCACCAAACTGTCGGGCGATGTGCTGTCTTTGCAGGATATCCTGTCCAACAAACAGACCCGCGGCGCCTTTGGGGAAATTCAGCTGAATGACATCGTGGGCAAAGCGCTGCCACGTGACAGCTACGCGCTGCAGCATACGCTGTCGAATGGCAAACGCGCGGACTGTCTGATTCATCTGCCGAACCCTCCGGGCCCGATTGTGATCGACAGCAAATTCCCGCTGGAGGCCTATGAAGCGATGCTGGCTTCGCAAACCGAGGCTGAGTTGAAGGCGGGTATTCAGCTGTTCAAAACCTCAGTTCGCAAACACATCAAAGACATCGCCGAGCGCTATGTGATCGAAGGCGAAACCGCAGATGGCGCGCTGATGTTCCTGCCGTCTGAGGCGATTTATGCTGAGTTGCACTCCAAGTTTCCTGACCTTGTGCGCGAAGGGTTTGAGAAACGGGTTTGGATCGTTTCCCCCACCACTTGTATGGCGACACTCAACACCATGCGGGCCATTTTGAAGGATGCGCGGATGCGCGAACAGGCGGGTGAGATCCGCAAAGCCCTGCGCAACCTGCACCGCGATGTTGAGATTGTCGGCGAACGTGCCGGCAAGCTGGAAACCCATCTGCGCCAGGCCGGTGACGACGTTGCCGGTATTCTGACCGCCGCAACCCGCGCCAATAAACGCGCCCACAAGCTGGATAATTTCGATTTCGAAGAACTGGCGCCCGAGCCGGAGCCGACCGGACCAGAGGTGCAGCGCGACCTTCTGGAGGCTGACAAACCCTGAGGCGTTGGCGCAGTTGAGTATTTGCAGCACGTTGAAAGCGGCAAGGATCGATCTAGAAACTCAGATGCGCCGAAAGGATCCCGGGAATGAACACCGGGTTGATTTGCCCCAGATCAAGGCGGCGGCTTTACCGCCTGTGCAATGGTCGTTGGCGTGAGATAGCGCGAAAAGGATCGACCCCATGCTGAACGTTTCCATTCAAAAAATTGCCAATGTCATTTTGATGTCCCGTGAATTGGGCCGCGCTGAGGGTGAATTGCGCGCCTTCATCGATCGGCTGACCGAGGAAGAACAGGCCGATATGGTGGCGCTGATGTGGGTGGGGCGCGGCAGTTTTGAAGCCGAGGAATGGGAAGAAGCCCGCGGCACAGCTGTGGCTGAGGCCACAACCCCGACGGCGGATTATCTGATCGGCACGCCGTATCTGTCGGACCATCTGGAAAACGGATTGGAGGCCTTGGGGCTTTCGGCGTCTGATGAGGAAGATGAGCTGATGCGCGGCGGCTGAAATGACAACGCCTTGATCGCAAAAGAAAAGCGCCCCAAATGGGGCGCTTTGGCGTTTCGATGCGGGGTGTTTCATACCTGGCTTAGTGGGTGACCACACCCAGGTGCTGCGCCAGATCGTCAACAACATCCAGCCAGTCGCTGACCAGATCTGCCTGGCTGGGCGCGGCGGATACGCCGGTGGGGATGCGCTCATCCAGCACCGCCTCAATCGCCAGCGAGACCGGGATCGAGACCAGACGCGCCATCGCTGTGCCACGCTCATCGCCCCAGGCATCCATGGTGTAGGTCTTGTGCCAGACCGGCTGGCCGTCTTTTTCGGCCTTGAAGCCCACGCACATGATCACGCGGTCCGGTTCGCCGTCATCATAGGAATTTTCGGTCCAGAACTGATCGGACATTTCCTTCAGCCGGGCATCGCCCGCCGCGCCTTCCAGCGTTTCGATCTCTTTGAAGACATCGCCCCAGGCCTCGGCCCAGCCGTTCAGTCGAAGGGTGCCGCGCACGAACTGTTTGACGTTCCAGTCTTTTTCAAAGCCGTATTCCGCCATGAAGGGCAGGGAGTCGCGGTTCGGATAGACTTCAAACGCTTCCGGGGTGGGCAGCGGCGCAGTGTAGCTGGACAGCGCGTCCCAGGGCCGTGCGGCGTTGAACTCTTTGCCATCCAGGATGGATTTTGAGGGCGAGCGCAGCGCCTTCAACACGCCCAGCGGCGACCAGCTGAATTTGTAGCGGAA
This sequence comes from Thalassovita sp., assembly GCF_963691685.1. GTDB lineage: Bacteria > Pseudomonadota > Alphaproteobacteria > Rhodobacterales > Rhodobacteraceae > Thalassobius. The sequence goes on along the minus strand of NZ_OY829290.1, from coordinate 4,023,355 downwards.
GGGGTTTTCGTGTTTCGGCACGCCACCGCAGTAGGAAATGAACGACAGCTCATTATCCGCGTCAAAGGCATCGGAGGCTTTGTAATCGGCCATCAGCCAATGGGCCATCAGGTGGTCGATACCCGGGTCCAACCCAACCTCATTCACAAAGCACAGGCCTTTGTCCTTGGCCGCCGCATCCAGGGCCGCCATTTCCGGCGCGATATAGGAGGAGGAGACGAAATGCGCGTCTTTGCCAAGGCAGATCTCGGCCAGCGGCACGTGTTGGTCGGCCGGCAGCATTGAGACGACAACGTCGCCCGCGCTGACCGCTTCGGCCACAGCCTCCATCGAGAAGGGGCGGATGTTTTTGGTCAGATCGCCAACAGCCTCTTCAGCTTTGGCAACGGTCCGGTTCCAAACAGTGACGTCATGGCCGTTTTCCAGCAGGCGACGCAGGCCGGGAATGGCGGAGAGGCCGGTGCCACACCAGTGAATAGTCATAAGGGGTTCCTCCTAAATCTCAGACCTTGGCCACATGTTCGGCAAAGGTTGCTTCGGCCCGGCCCCATACGCCGCTGTCCAGATCGGTCAGCGTCAAGAGGGAGGGCAAGAGTTGTGCTGCATAATCCTCGGAGCTTTCGGCAGGTAGCATCGAGGGCAAGTTATCAATCGCCATGACGTCCATCACCGGGGCGTCGGCGACGCGCAGGGCCGGTTCGGCCCAGGTGGTGGCACGATCATAGACGGGGATCGGGTTATAATCGCTGTCTGGGTCACAGGCGACATCGCCAATGGCGGTCAGGTTGCGATCCTGCGCCAGCGCCTCACGCGGGACAAAGACCGGCGTGCCGGGGCGGGCAAAGATGCAGTTCAGGAACAGGTCGTGTTCCAGAATTTCCGGGAAGGGGCCGCCGCTGGCGGTTTCGGCCATATCCCATTTGGTGACCGCAACACCCATGGCTTCGCACAGATCCGCCGCGCCGGTGCCAACCCGGCCCAGGGCGCCGATCACGATGGCCTTGGGCAGCGGTTTGCCGGTGGCTTCGACCTCGGCCAGCAGTTCGGCGTTCAGCGCATCTTTGTCTTTGTAGACGCCAACGGCTGGGCAGACCTCACCCCGTTGCTGTGCGGCCCAGGTCTTCAGCGTCACGGCCGCCCCGGCATAGCCCGCCCAGTAGCCAAAGGCCGCAACACGGCGGCCGGATTCATCGACGAGGTATTCCAGATCGTAAAGCGTGCCGCCGCCTTCTTTGAACCGTTCCAGCAGCGCCTTGCCCGAATGCTGGCCCTTATATGCATGGCCGAACATGATGTGCTTATGGGGCAGGGGCGTGCCATCTTCGGGCAGTTCTTTCAGGCCAAAGATGATCGCGTCCAGCGGGGCCTCGGGCCAGGTGTTTTCCGGCGCAATGTCCGCTCCGGCCTCGCGGTAGCCATCGATTGGCAGCGCGCGGGTGCTGCTTTCTTCGACGGTGACGCGGATGCCCGCTGCGATCAGGGCCTTGACGCCTTCGGGGGTCAGGCCAACGCGGTCTTCGTTCTGGCGCTGTTCGGCGCGAACCCAAAGATGTGTCATTCTGGTTGCCTTTTCTTGGCCCCTGCTTGCCGGGTTGGGCGGCGTCGGGGCGTGGGATGTTACAGATGTGTTTGCGCGTGCTGCCGGTCGGATCGATCCAAATGCGGCACGGCGTTGAATTGGGTCATCATAAAGTCACCGCCGACGTGATGCAGACGGTGGACGGAGCTGTTCATGATCGCCAGCGCCAACCGGGAAAACCCGTGCGTGTCCAATTTCAGCACGCCGCGCAGGGCCATTGCGATCAACCCGCCTGAGGTCACGGCCAGTGCCGATCCCCGGCCCTGGGCGATTTCGGCGATGACCGAGGCGGTGCGATACTCAAAGTCCTGATAGCTTTCTGGTGGGTTCAGGATTTCACCCGCCTGCCATTTGCCCATCAGCATCGGCAGGTAGCTGACAAAGTCTTCGCGCTCACGCGGAATCGCAATCTCCTGTTGGTCCAGCAACAGATTGGCGAGTGTGAAGAACTCCATCTCATTCAGCCGGTCATCCACGATGACCTCAGCCCCGTCGCATAGCGCCATGGCGTCCGCGGTTTGGCGATGGCGGATCAGGGTGCCGCAATAGATACGTTCATAGTGTTCGCCACTGGAACGCATGTGATCGCCTAGCCAGCTGGCTTGCTGGTGGCCAAGATCGCTGAGCGCGTCATAGTTGGCTTCGTCACGGGCGGCGGTGTTGGCCTGGCCGTGGCGGACAAGTGTAATGTTGGACATTGGATCCCTTTATCCGATTGCCATCTGGGTAGGCAATGGATGCGGAGGACGCAATGGGGTTTGCAAGAAAAACCGTCGCGGGCTGCGCGGATTGCGCGAGGGCTGGCTTTGACGTTGGGGACTTATGCTGCGTCGCTGCGGCGATATCCCCGGCGCATGGCCGAGCGGCGCGCCTTGTCCGCCGCTTCAGAGGCGTGGCGTAGATTTCCGAAGATATCGATCTTTGAGGTGCCTTTGCCGCCCGAGATGCCCCATTCGCGCAGAACTGAAACCTCTTCGAAAAGGTTCATGGCGATTTCCACGCGGTAAAACCGGGGGCGGAAGTTCTGCTCGGAAGAGCGATACAGCAGGCAGCAAGTCATGCGGTGATTCTAGGATGGCGATTCGGCGCACGCAAGGGCTAGCGAATCGTCCGCTGTGAACTGCCGAGTTGCAAAGGGATCAGCCCCAGTGCACGTCCCCCAGAAAGATATAGCCCGCGCCATAGATCGTCTTGATTAGATGGGGGTTTTTCGGATCCTCACGCAGTTTGGTGCGCAGCCGTGAAATCCGCACATCCATCGCCCGGTCAAAGCTTTCGCCAGCCGCCCCACCAAGGCTTTCCTGCATGACAGCGCGGGAAATCAGCCGTTTCGGCCGTTCAAGGAACAGGCGCAGCACCTCACCTTCGGCATGGGAAAACGGTGTTTTATCGCCGTTCTCATCCTCAAGAACATAGCTGTCAAAATGCGCCACCCAGCCGGAAAACCGCGCCGTGTTGCCGGATTGTGGCTGTGCCTGCCCCCGGCGTAACCGGGCGCGGATCCGCGCGACCACCTCAGCTGGGTCAAAGGGTTTGATGATGTAGTCATCCGCCCCCAGTTCCAGCCCGGTGACCCGGTCCTGCACCTGAGCGCGGCCGGAAATGATGATGACGGTTGCGCCCTGTTCCAGTGCCAGACGGTGCACCAGCGTCAGCCCGTCTTTGTCCGGCAGCGACAGGTCCACCAGACAGACATCCGGCGTGGCGGATTGCAACGCGGCCTCAAATTCGGTGGCGCGGCCAAAGCTTAGGGTGCGAAACCCGGCCTCCTCCAGTGCGTCCGAAAGCATCGAGCGGATTGCGGGTTCGTCATCCAGAATGGTCACAAGGGGCGCGGCGGTATTCATGGGCTGTTCGGGTCCTGTTGCAGGAAGGAAGTCAATTGCGACTGCGTGAAGGGTTTGCGCAGTACCGGGCCATTGGCGGCGGCGGTTTTGTGCAACGCATCATCAGGGGGGCGCGATGTCATCAGGTGAATGGGCGGTGCGCTTTCAGGCAGGGCGTTGCGCAGATCGATACCGGTTTTTTCCCCGATGAGCGAGATGTCAGAAAGGATGCGTTTGATTTCAGGCAGGCCCTCGATCAAGGCCAGTGCTTCGTCATATGAGGTGGCTTCGACCACGGTGTTGCCCATGGCCGTCAGCATCGGGCGCAGAACTTCGCGGATGTCCGCGCTGTCTTCGACCAGCAGGACCAGACCTGGTGCCAGGGGCGGCGGGGCCGGGCGCAATGGCAGGCGCAGGGTTATCCGGGCGCCTTTTTCGCCATTGGCGACGCGCAGTCTGCCGCCAGCAAGTTTCGCCATATCATAGACCATCGACAGGCCCAGCCCTGACCCCTCACCGCCTTTGGTGGTGTAAAACGGTTCCATCGCACGGCTGAGCGCGGCGTCAGAAAAGCCCGGCCCGTTGTCTTCGACGATGAATTCCGCCCAGAGGTTTTGCACCGGGGCCACGGTCAGCGAAATCTCACCCGATTTGCCACAGGCGTCACGGGCGTTGAGGATCAGGTTCAGTAGGGAATCCTGCAACATCCCTGTGTCGAGCATCAGCATGTTGTCATGCAGCAGGTTTGAGATGTGCAGCGTGAAGCCGTTGGGCAGCGCGGGGGTGGCGAGGATCTTCATGTCATCCAAGAGGAGCGCCACATCGGCTGGGGCCGGATTCCATTCGCGTGCGCCGGTGATATCGGCAATTCGGTTTAACAGCGACCCGCCGCGATGGGCCGCGGACAGGGTTGCCTCGACCTGCTGTTGGGCCGACCCGGGCAGATCCATACGCTGCAGCCGGGATTGGCTGCCAAGGATGATGGTCAGCAGATTGGAAAAATCATGCGCCATGCCGCTGGTCAGCTGCGCCGCCATTTCGCGGCGGCGGGTCTGTTGCAGCGCGGTGCGCGCCTGTGCTTCGCGGGTGATGTCCATCGACAGGATATAGACCCCGCCACTGTCTGGTCCGCTGGGCCCGTCCAGATCCTGCGCCGGGGTGAAGGCCGCGCGGATCCGGCGTGAGCTGCTTTCGATGAAAAACTCAAAGACCGACGCCTCACCGGCAAACGCCTTATCCAGATGCGGCGCGATGGCTGTGTAGATCTCTTCGCCAAGCGCCTCTTCGATATCAAGACCAGTGATTTCTGACGGACGGCCGGGCATGACCGAGGAAAGCTTGCGGTTGGAAAACGTGTAGCGTCGGTTGCGGTCCACATGGGCGATATGGGCCGGCATCATCTCGGTCGTTTGGCGGGTGCGGGCCTCAGTCTCGGCCAGTTGGCGTTTGGCTTCTTCCAGGGCGGTGATGGTTGCCTCAAGCTCACGGTTGGCCGCGGCCAGTTCCTCGGCGTAGCCCAGCACCTTGTCTGACAGCGCCTCTGACCGGGTGCGCAGCAAGGCCTCTTGCCGTTTGGCGCGGGTGATGTCGGTGTAAACGGCGACCCAGCCGCCTTGCGGCAGGGGCGATCCCTCCACCGAAACCCAGCGGCCGTTGGCGCGTTCGCGTTCCATGTAGTGGGGGGTAAAGGCGCGGGCCTGTTCCACACGCATCGCCACGGCCTCAGCCACGTCATCCACCGGCCCATATTCGCCACGTTCCACAAGTAGGCGGATGGTGTCCTGAAAACGGGCGCCGGGCTTGCCGTGGCTTTCTGGCAGATCAAACATCTCCAGAAACGGGCGGTTGCAAATCACCAGCTTCAGATGCTCATCATAAATCGACAGACCCTGCTGAATCAGATTCAGACCGGCACTGGTCATTGCGGCTGTATCGTTTTTTGCCAAGGCCATCAGCTCCTCCCTCCCACTGGCTAGCATCCCGCGCGACGGGGGAAAAGCGTCAGATTTAGGGCTGTTACAATTCGTTAGGATTGGGAAATGATCAGGAAAAAGTTGACCGCGTAATCTAATTGCGCACCCTTGAGAAAGGGAGAATCGCGGCTGTGGAGGCCGTGCGCTCGATGAAGACCGAGCATTTGGGAGGAACAGAATTGGCACAGTCGTCACAGGCGGCGGGTGGACTTCAGTCCATTCCGGCGCTGTTGCACCGCAACGCCACCGAGATGGCGGATCGCCCCGCTTATCGGGAGAAGGAATTCGGGATCTGGCAGAGCTGGACCTGGCGTGAGACCGAACATCAGATCAACAACCTGGCCCGTGGCCTGTTGAACCTCGGCGTCAACGAGGGCGATTTCATCGCCATCATTGGCCGCAACCGTCCCTATATGTACTGGTCGATGGTTGCCGCCCAATCCGTTGGCGCAATTCCGGTTCCGCTTTACCAGGATGCGGCAGCAGAAGAGATGGCCTATGTGCTGGATCACTGCGGCGCGCGCTTTGTGATCGCCGAAGATCAGGAACAGGTCGACAAGGTCATCGATATCCAAGAAGACCTGCATCAGTTTGAACATATGATCTATCTCGATCCGCGCGGCATGCGGAAATACGATCATACCCAGCTGCATGAATTCAGCCACATTCAGGAACAGGGCTTTGCCGCCCGTGATGAGCTGACACCTGAGCTGGAGCGCCGTCGTTCCAAGCTGGATTACAGCTCCACCTGTGTGATGCTTTATACCTCGGGCACCACCGGCAAACCCAAAGGTGTGGTTCTGTCGAACCGTAACGTGATCGAAAGCGCCAAGAACTCCTCCGAGTTCGACAATCTGCGCCCGGACGAAGAAATTCTGGCCTACCTGCCGATGGCATGGGTGGGGGATTTCATCTTCTCGGTTGGTCAGGCCTACTGGTGCGGTTTCTGCGTGAACTGCCCGGAAAGCGCCGAGACGCTGAACGTCGACCTGCGTGAAATTGGTCCGACTTACTACTTCGCGCCGCCGCGTGTTTTTGAAACGCAGCTGACCAGCGTCATGATCCGGATGGAAGACGCCAGCCCGATGAAGCGCAAGATGTTCCATTACTTCATGGAGCACGCCAAGAAAGTGGGCGGCGACATTCTGGATGGCAACCCTGTTGGGTTTGGCGACCGGATGAAATACGCGCTGGGCAACCTGATGGTTTACGGCCCGCTGAAAAACACCCTTGGCTTCAGCCGCGTGCGGGTGGGCTACACCGCCGGTGAAGCGATTGGTCCGGAAATCTTTGCGTTCTATCGTTCGCTGGGTATCAACCTGAAACAGCTCTACGGCCAGACCGAGGCAACGGTTTTCATCACCGCGCAGCCCGATGGTCAGGTGCGTTCGGACACTGTTGGTGTGCCGTCGCCGGGTGTTGAGTTGAAGATCGATGACAATGGTGAGGTTCACTACCGCAGCCCCGGTGTTTTCGAGTACTATTACAAGAACGAAGAAAGCACCAAAGGCACCAAAGACGCCGAAGGCTGGGTGGCCACTGGCGATGCGGGCTTCATCGAGAAAGACACCGGTCATCTGCGTATCATCGACCGCGCCAAGGACGTTGGCAAAATGGCCGATGGCAGCCTGTTTGCGCCGAAATACGTTGAGAACAAGCTGAAGTTCTTCCCCAACGTGCTGGAGGCGGTGCTGTTCGGCAATGGCCGTGACAAATGTATGGCCTTTGTGAACATCGACCTGACCGCGGTTGGCAACTGGGCCGAACGCAACAACATCGCCTATTCTTCCTATCAGGAACTGGCGGGGCATCCGCAGGTTCTGGAAACCATCAAATCGCACGTCGAAGAGGTCAACAAATCGGTCGCGCAGGATGAGATGCTTTCGGGCTGTCAGATCCACCGCTTCCTGGTTCTGCACAAAGAACTGGACGCTGACGATGGCGAAATGACCCGGACCCGTAAGGTGCGCCGTCGGATTGTTGAGGATAAATTCTCGGATCTGATCGACGCGCTCTATGGCGGCAAGGATGAGATCTACACCACCACCGAAGTGACCTATGAAGACGGCCGCAAAGGGTCGATCAGCGCCAACCTGACGTTGATTGACGCCCCTGTGGTTGCCGTGACCAGCGGGAAGGTGGCAGCAGAATGAGCGATCAGATGACAGAAGGCTACATCACCGAGGACGGCCGCAAAATCGGCGGCACCTTGATGGAGATGAAAAACATCACGCTGCGCTTTGGCGGGGTGAAGGCAATCACCGACATCAGCTTTGACATCAAGGAAGGCGAGATCCGCGCCATCATCGGCCCGAACGGCGCTGGTAAATCCTCGATGCTGAACGTGATCTCGGGCTTCTATGTGCCGCAGGAAGGTGAGGTTTGGTACAAAGGCGCAAAACGCCCGCAGATGAAACCTTATCAGGTGGCCCAGCAGGGCATCGCCCGGACCTTCCAGAACATCGCGCTGTTTGAAGGCATGTCCGTGCTGGACAACGTGATGACCGGTCGCCTCAACCACATGAAGACCAACATGTTCCAGCAAGCGATCTGGAAAGGGAAGGCCGAGAAGGAAGAGGTGGAGAACCGCGAAGTTGTTGAGAAGATCATCGACTTCCTGGAAATCCAGTCGATCCGGAAAACCCCGGTGGGACGTCTGCCTTATGGTCTGAAGAAACGTGTGGAACTGGCCCGCGCACTGGCCGTTGAGCCGCATCTGTTGCTGCTGGACGAACCGATGGCGGGCATGAACGTCGAAGAGAAAGAGGACATGAGCCGCTTCATCCTCGACGTGAACGACGAATTCGGCACCACCATCGCCCTGATCGAACACGATATGGGCGTTGTGATGGACCTCAGCGACCGCGTGGTCGTGATGGATTACGGCAAAAAGATCGGGGACGGCACCCCGGACGAAGTGCGCAACAATCAGGACGTGATCGACGCCTATCTGGGGGTGAGCCATGACTGATCGTACCGCACAACGTATTCAACTGTTTAAGGGGGCGTAACGATGCCTGAACAGCTACTCTTTGGGGCAGAGGTTTTCCTGAACGGCCTGATGGCAGGCGTTCTCTACGCTCTTGTCGCGCTGGGCTTCGTCTTGATCTACAAGGCGTCCGGCATCTTCAACTACGCGCAGGGTGTTATGGCCCTGTTTGCGGCGCTGACGCTGGTGGGCATCATGGAGGGGCAGATCCCCTTCGCGCATCTGATCAACGCCATCCTTGGCACTGAGGTGCATCACTTCGGCTGGCACGTGAACGCCTTTTTCGGCATCATCATCACGATGGCTGTGATGGTTGCCTTGGCCTGGTGTGTGCAGCGTTACGTGTTCCGCCATCTGGTGGGGCAGGAACCGATCATCCTGTTCATGGCCACTATTGGTCTGGCCTACTTCATGGAAGGCCTTGGCGATATCATGTGGGGCTCGGACATTAAGAAGCTGGACGTTGGTCTGCCGCAGGGCGGTAGCTTCTGGATCGAAGAAAACACCCAGTGGCTGGGCTTCGGCAACGAACGGTTCTACGGCTTCTTCCTGGATCAGCTGGACATTATCGCAACCGGCATCGCTGTTGTTCTGGTGGCCGCGCTGGTGCTGTTCAGCCAGTACACCAAACAGGGCCGTGCGATGCGTGCGGTGGCAGATGACCACCAGGCTGCATTGTCGGTCGGTATCTCGCTGAACTTCATCTGGGTGATGGTCTGGTCGCTTGCGGGCTTTGTGGCGCTGGTTGCCGGTATCATGTGGGGCGCCAAATCGGGCGTGCAGTTCTCACTGTCGCTGATCGCGCTGAAGGCACTGCCGGTTCTGATGCTGGGTGGCTTCACCTCGATCCCCGGGGCGATTGTCGGCGGTCTGATCATCGGTGTGGGTGAGAAGATGTTTGAATTCATCATCGGCCCGATGGTCGGCGGCGCAACCGAGAACTGGTTCGCCTATGTGCTGGCGCTGGTCTTCCTAGTGTTCCGTCCGCAGGGTCTGTTCGGCGAAAAGATCATCGAGAGGGTCTGATGCAGAAGCTAATCGCGATCCTCACTGTGGTGTCCTGGTCGGGGTTCTGGTCCTTCGGTTACATCGCCTTGACGGCGACCAACCTGACAGATCAGCAGATCCTGACCGCCACCAGCCTGGCTGGACTGGGCTTCTTGACCGGGATTGGGGCCTATCTGGCCCTGTCCAAAGGACAAACCATCAACAATACCGCGCTGAATTTCCGCCACGCGCCTCAGGAAGGGTAAGGGACCATGTTTTATCGTGAAGCGGGTGACTTTAAGACCACCTATGCCGATGACAACCAAACCTTCCCGATCAAATTTGATCGGTACCGGTACTACGCTGTCCTGTTCTTTGCCTTCCTGATCGTTCCCTTTGTCATCAATGACTACTGGGTGAACGCCGTCTTCATGCCGTTCCTGATCTACTCGATCGCGGCGATCGGCCTGAACATCCTGGTGGGCTATTGTGGTCAGGTGTCGCTGGGCACCGGGGGCTTCATGGCAGTGGGCGCTTACGCGGTCTACAAGCTTATGACAGCCTTTCCGGAGGTCAGCATCTTCATCCATATCCTGCTGGCAGGTGGTGTCACCTCCCTGGTGGGGGTTGCGTTTGGCCTGCCGTCGCTGCGGATCAAAGGGTTCTACCTTGCCGTGGCAACACTGGCGGCGCAGTTCTTCCTGGTGTGGCTGTTTAACAAGGTGCCGTGGTTCTACAACTACTCGGCCTCTGGTCAGATCTCGGCGCCTGAGCGGACTGTGTTCGGCATCGCCGTGACCGGGCCCAACACCGCCGCATGGGCCACCTATCTGTTCTGCCTGATCTTTGTGACGATCTGTGCGCTCATCGCACGGAACCTGACACGCGGCACCACGGGCCGTAAGTGGATGGCCATTCGTGACATGGACATCGCCGCCGAAATCATCGGTGTGGATCCGCTGAAATCGAAACTGTCGGCCTTTGCTGTCAGCTCGTTCTTCATCGGTGTCTCTGGCGCCCTGTTCTTCTCGGTCTATCTGGGCGCGGTTGAAGTGGGTGAGGTTTTCGGCATCAATAAATCGTTCCTGGTTCTGTTCATGATCATCATTGGTGGTCTGGGCTCGATCTTTGGCTCCTTCGCTGGCGCGGCCTTCCTGGTCTTGCTGCCGGTACTGCTGAAGAACGTGCTGGTGGGCATGCTGGGCTGGCCGACCGATCTGGCGGCGCATCTCGAATTCATGATCGTGGGGGCTCTGATTATCATCTTCCTGATCGCGGAACCCCATGGCCTTGCCCAGTTGTGGCGCGTGGCCAAGGAAAAACTACGGCTGTGGCCCTTCCCGCACTAAGCGCGGGGCCACATCCACCGCCAGATGAGAGGAGTGTCTGGCGACCGACGAACATCGGACTAAACCAAGGGAGGAGTGTTACCGATGAAGACCAAACTGATCACCGCAGCCGTTGCTGCAATGGTGGCGGCCAGCCCCGCAATTGCGGACCTGACCTTTACCTCGCTCAGCTACCGGACCGGCCCCTATGCTGCAAACGGCATCCCGTTCGCAGATGGCTACGCCGACTATTTCACCCTGCTGAACGAGCGTGACGGCGGTATCGGCGGTGAAAAGATCAACTTCCTGGAATGTGAGACCGGCTATAACACCGAAAAAGGTGTGGAATGCTACGAGTCGACCAAAGGCGAAGGCACTCTGGTGTATCAGCCGCTGTCGACCGGTATCACCTACCAGCTGATCCCCAAAGTGACCGCAGACGGCATCGCGATGCACACCATGGGTTACGGCCGGACCTCGGCGAAGAACGGTTCGATCTTCTCGAACGTGTTCAACTACCCGATCAACTACTGGGATGGTGCCTCGGTTGCGATCAACCACCTGCTGGACGTCAACGGTGGTGACCTGAGCGGCAAGAAAGTGGCGCTGGTCTATCACAACTCGGCCTACGGTAAGGAACCGATCCGTACCCTGGAAGAGCTGTCGGGCAAGCACGGTTTCGACCTGAGCCTGCTGGCCGTTGACCACCCCGGTCAGGAACAGAAATCGCAGTGGCTGCAGATCCGCCGTGAGCGTCCTGACTATGTGATCATGTGGGGCTGGGGCGTTATGAACCAGGTCGCGATCCAGGAAGCTGTGAACATCCGCTTCCCGATGGAAAACTTCATCGGTGTTTGGTGGTCGGGTTCGGAAAACGACGTGAAGCCGGCTGGCGACGCGGCGGACGGCTACAAGGCTGTGACCTTCCACAACGTTGGGTCCGACTTCCCGGTGTTTGACGACATCCAGAAACATGTTGTCGACGCAGGCAAAGCGGCCGGCGCTGGCGATCAGGTTGGCACCGTTCTCTACAACCGTGGTCTCTACGCTGCCTATCTGGCGCATATGGCCGCTGAGAAAGCTCAGGAAATTGCCGGCAAGTCCGACATTTCCCAAGGCGACATGATCAAGGGCATGGAAGCCCTCGAGATCACTCAGGAGCTGATGGACAAGCACGGTCTGGCGGGCTTCGGCCCCGACTTTGCTGTGTCCTGTGAAAACCACGGTGGTCCGGGCCTCGGCGCGGTACAGCAGTGGGATGCCTCGGCCGGTGAATGGAGCCTGATCTCGGGCTTTGAGCCGTCGGACAAAGACGTGATCGACGCGCTGGTTAAGGAAGATTCCGAAGCCTACGCCGCCGAAAACAACATCGAAGCGCGCTGCAACTAAGCGCTCCTCCCTGTCCGGCTGCATCTGCGGGTGCGGCCGGACCCCTGAACAAGAGTTAATCGGAAAGTAGACACGAGATGCTGGACGCAGGACGCCCCCAAGAGACCCTTCTAGAGGTCAACAACATCGAGGTGATCTATAACCACGTGATCCTGGTGCTTAAGGGCGTGTCCCTGAAGGTGCCCAAAGGCGGTATCACCGCGCTTCTGGGTGGCAACGGGGCGGGCAAGACCACCACACTGAAAGCGATTTCCAACCTGCTGCATTCCGAACGCGGCGAGGTGACCAAAGGCACCATCACCTATCGTGGTGAAGGTGTGGCGGACCTGAGCCCCGCCGCGCTGGTGGACAAGGGTGTTATTCAGGTGATGGAAGGCCGTCACTGCTTTGAACACCTGACCGTCGAAGAAAACCTGATGACCGGCGCCTATACCCGTAAGGACGGCAAAGGCGCAGTCGATGCCGATCTTGAGATGGTCTACAACTATTTCCCCCGCCTGAAAGAGCGCCGCAAAAGCCAGGCCGGCTATACCTCGGGGGGTGAACAGCAGATGGTGGCCATTGGCCGCGCCATCATGAGCCGCCCTGAGACCATCCTGCTGGATGAACCCTCGATGGGTCTGGCGCCGCAGCTGGTGGAAGAGATCTTCAACATCGTGAAGAACCTCAACGAAAAAGAAGGCGCAACCTTCCTGTTGGCGGAACAGAACACCAACGTGGCCCTGCGGTTTGCCCATTACGGCTACATCCTGGAATCGGGCCGTGTTGTGATGGATGGCCCTGCCGCAGACCTGCGCGAAAACCCGGACGTGAAGGAATTTTACCTCGGCATGTCCGACGAAGGCCGCAAGAGCTTCCGCGATGTGCGCTCCTACCGCCGCCGGAAGCGTTGGCTGAGCTAAGAACACTCCTGCCGGGCGGCTGCGGCTGCCCGGTTCCCTCAACTCCCCCCGATAGTCCCCAAATAGGGTGCAGGCACCCGACCCGGAGTAACCAGATATGAGCCGTTTCTTTGACGAACTTGAAACCCGTAAGCCGGAGGCCCGCGAAGAGGCCTATGCCAGCGCGCTGCCTCAGCAGGTGGCCCGTGCGCAGGCTTTGTCGGGTTATGGGGGCAGCCTCAGCGCTGTTGATGCGGTGGCGGTGACCTCGGTTGCGGATCTGGCAAGCCTGCCGGTCCTGCGCAAGTCCGCTCTGGTCGAAGCGCAAAGCACCTCCTACCCGTTTGGTGGCCTGACCATCCGTGCCCCCAGCGGCTTCACCCATATCTTCCAGTCGCCCGGCCCGATCTACGAACCGGGGGGCGGGGAACATGACTGGTGGCGCATGGGCCGTTTCCTGAATGCCTGTGGCATTGGTCAGGGCGACATCGTGCAGAACTGTTTTGGTTATCACCTGACCCCTGCGGGCATGATCTTTGAAAGCGGCGCGCGCGCTGTTGGCGCCGCGGTGCTGCCTGCCGGCACCGGTCAAACCGAATTGCAGGCCCGTGCGGCCCATGACGTCGGCGTCACCGCCTATGCCGGGACGCCGGATTACCTGAAGGTGATCCTTGATAAGGCCGACACCATGGGCCTGAAGCTGAACATCACCAAAGCTGCCGTTGGCGGCGGGGCGCTGTTCCCCTCGCTGCGTCAGGAATATGCGGATCGCGGAATTTCCTGCCTGCAGTGCTATGCCACCGCGGATCTGGGCAACATCGCCTATGAATCTGAGGCGATGGACGGCATGATCGTGGATGAAAACGTGATCGTCGAAATCGTGCGCCCCGGCACTGGGGATCCTGTTGCCCCGGGTGAAGTGGGCGAGGTTGTAGTGACCACCCTGAACCCCGACTATCCGCTGATCCGATTTGCCACCGGCGATATGTCCGCGGTGCTGGAGGGCGAAAGCCCCTGTGGTCGCTCCAACATGCGGATCAAGGGCTGGATGGGCCGTGCGGACCAGACCACCAAGATCAAAGGCATGTTTGTCCGGCCCGAGCAGGTTGCCGCATTGGTGGCCAAACATGATGAAATCGCCAAGGCCCGTGTGATTGCCGGGCGCGAAGGCGAAATGGATGTGATGACCGTCCAGATCGAAGCCGAAGGCGGCAGCGCCGACCACTATATGCAGACCGTGGTCGATACGCTGAAGCTGAAGGGCAAGATCGAAGTGGTTGCCAAGGGCAGCCTGCCCAATGATGGCAAGGTTATCGACGATCAACGCGTTTACGAGTGAGGGTGGTTTCCCCTGTCAGAACCTGATCTGAGGCCGGGCATGTCCCGGCCTTTTCTTTTTGTCGTGATCTCTGACCTGCGGGATTTGGCCGAAATCAGAGGCACTTGGCAAAAACCATACGCTTGCTTTGGCCACCGGGTTAGGCTGGGGAAAACGATGGGAGGTCTGCGATGAAGATCCTGCGCACCATGATCACTGCCTTGATTGCCGGGGCCGGGGCGGCCGGGCCTTTGTGGGCTGCGGATATCGCCCTGGTGTTGACCAATCGGGTCTATGCCGATGGTCAGGAAACAGCGGCGTTGCGGTTTGACCAGATCAGCCGACAATTGCGCGATGCCGGGTTTCAGGTGATCGGCGGTGACAATCTGGTGGCCCGTGTCATGGCCGACCGTGCGGCTGAATTCCGTGACGCCCTGGCTGATGATGCGGAGCTGGAGCGCGCTCTGATCGTCCTGTCGGGACGGGTTGTTGCAGGTCAGGGGGACAGCTGGTTTCTGGGACGTGAGGCGGGCGAGGTCTCAGACCTGACGGCCGCACAGCAGGGGCTGTCACTCGCGGTTTTGGATGATCTTCTGGCGGATTATCCGGGGCAAAGCCTGATGGCCGTTGCACCGGCATGGCGCAGCCGCAGGGCACCTGGTCAGGGCCTGCGTGTTGGTCTGGGCGGTCATCAGCCGGGGCAGGGGGTGACCCTGATGTCAGGCTATGGCGCAGATGTGCAGGCGGCCCTGCGGGAGGTACTGCAGGGGGCGGAGCCTTTGGCCGATGCCGCAGCGCGGGCGCCACATGGCGTGAACCTCAGGGGCTACCTGCCGCGCAATGCAGGCTTCAGCGCCTCTGAGCCGGACCCAGTCGACAACAGTGACAGCGCCTATTGGAGTGCGGTGCGCGACATCAACACCGCCGCCGGCTATCAGGCCTACCTCAGACGGTTTCCCAACGGTCTGTTTGTGACCGAGGCTCAGCGGTTGTTGCAGGGCGTGCAAGACACCCCGCAGCAACAGGCCGCCGCCGAGGAAAAAGCGCTGAACCTCAGCCGCAATGACCGCCGTTCCGTGCAGCGTGATCTGACGTTGCTGGGGTTTGACACCCGTGGCGTCGATGGGGTGTTTGGGCCTGGCACCCGCGGGGCGATCCGTGCCTTTCAGCGCAGCCGAGGGTTCCGCGACACAGGCTATCTGACCCGCGCCATGGTCACCCGCCTGGTGCGCGATGCTGATGCCCGCCGCAAAGAGGTTGAGGCCGAGGATCGCGCCTATTGGCAGCGCACCGGCATTACCGGGGTGAAAGAGGATCTTGAGGCCTATCTGGAGCGATATCCCAACGGCGTGTTTTCCGAAGATGCCCGTGACCAGCTGGCAGTGATCCTTGCCGAAGAGGCTGAGGTCGCCTTTCGCGAGGCGCAGCAGCTGGATACCGTGGCGGCCTATCAGGGCTTCCTGCGTCTCTATCCCAACGGGCCGCTGGCTGAACAGGCCCGCTCACGTATTGATATCCTGCAAAACACAGGCTCAGGACAGACGGCTACCGATACCCAGATTGCCAAGGACAAGGCCGAGGAACGGGTGGTTGCCTCAAACCCTGTGGCGCGTTTGCTGATTGAGCGGGCGCTGGAAAAGGTGGGGCATAATCCCGGGCCGGTGGATGGCCGTTTTGACCAGCGCAGCCGCCGCGCCATTAAGGCGTTTCAGCGCAGCGCCAAACTGCCCCGCACCGGCTATGTCAGCCGCGATACAATGGCGCGTCTGACCGCCGCCAGCCTGCGCTAGCTACAGAGACAAGGGGCCGGACAAAAGAAAAGACCGCTTCGAAAACTCGAAGCGGTCTTTTTCATGCTCACAGGAGCGCGTCAGTTTAGCCCTGACGAGCTTTGAAGCGACGCTGCGTCTTGTTGATGACGTAGACGCGGCCCTTACGGCGCACGATACGGCAGTCGCGATGACGCTGCTTCAGCGAGCGGAGCGAGTTCTTGACCTTCATGGGTCTTCTCCTTCTTCGCGGCGCGTCTTGCGCCTGGGTTGCGGGTCGCCCCATAAGGAGCGAGGTAAATGGTGGGCGGTACAAGGATCGAACTTGTGACCCCTTCGATGTCAACGAAGTGCTCTACCGCTGAGCTAACCGCCCATATCTAAACCGTGCAGGCCGTCCCCTCTCAATGAAAGGGGCGCGGAATTCCGCGCCGGTTGCGGTTCTATAAAAGGAGTCGTTGGGGGTTTCAAGGGCTTTCGAGCAGAAGATTTTTCCGGCTATGATATTTCTCGAACAAGGAGACACCTGTGCCCCGATCTGCCTATGAGATTGTCCATCCAGACAAACGCGTGACAAGTGTTGTTTTTGCCTCCCCCCATTCCGGTCGGGACTATCCGCACAGCTTCCTCAGTCGCACGATTCTGGATCAACATACCATCCGCAGTTCGGAAGATGCCTTTGTAGACAGGCTCTTTGACAGTTCAACCCGTTTTGGCGCCCCTTTCCTGAAGGCCGGTGCGCCGCGTGCCTTTATTGATATGAACCGCAGCGCCGAAGAGTTGGATCCGGCCCTGATCGAAGGGGTGCGGGGCGGCGGGCATAATCCGCGGATTGCCTCCGGGTTGGGAATCATCCCGCGTGTGGTCGCCAACGGTCGGATCATTTACAGCGGCAAAATGAGCCTGGCTGAGGCGCAGGCGCGAATCTCGGACTATTACCGGCCTTACCACACCGCGCTTCAGAAGCTTTTGGACGAATCGCACGCCCGCTTTGGGGAGGCGATTCTGATCGATTGCCACTCCATGCCGCATGAGGCGGTGGATGGTGTGGTGCGCGCTGGCAAACCACGGCCTGAGATCGTGCTGGGCGACCGGTTCGGCGCAGCGGCGGATAGTGAGATCGTGGATCAGATCGAAACCGCATTTCTGGATGCTGGCCTGAAAGTGGCGCGCAACAGTCCCTTTGCCGGTGCCTATACCACGTCGCATTACGGCCGGCCCTCACGCCGTCAACATGCGGTCCAGATTGAGATCGACCGCTCGCTCTATATGAACGAGCGGCTGATTAAGCCCAATGCAGACTTCAACGCTTTCCGCAGCCTGCTGCGCGGTGTCATCGCCCGTATCGCCGAGATCGGCATGCGCGGGGAACAGCGACTGGCGGCGGAGTGATCCGGGGCTTGGGTTAAGCCGCTGCAGCATCCGCACCGGCATGAACCGCACGGAAGGCAATCGACAGGCGGTTCCAGGTGTTGATCATGGTGATGACAGCGGTCAGCTGGATCAGCTCCTGTTCGCTGAACTGGGCTTTCATCGTCTCATAGCTTGCGTCATCCGGGGTCTCGGCCCCCAGGCGGGTCAAAGCTTCGGTCCAGCCAAGGGCCAGCCGTTCCCGATCTGAGTAGAGAAAACTGTCATGCCAGGCAGAGGTCAGGTAAAGGCGCTGTTCGCTTTCGCCGTCTTTGCGGGCCTCGCGGGTGTGCATGTCAACGCAGAAGGCGCAGCCGTTGATCTGTGAGGCACGCAGTTTCACCAGATGCATCAGGCTCTTTTCCAAACCAGCGGATTCAATCGCAGTGTTCAGAGCCAGGAAAGCTTGCATAAGGTCAGGGGCCGCAGCCCAGTGATTTAGACGCGGTTGCATGGAAATCTCCTTTTCCGTTTGGTGCTAGGTCTTCTGTGGGCGCATTTGCGCGGTGAAATAGCTGTCGGCCCGCTCCACGACCCGTGGGTCGCTGGTGGCCAGAAATTCCGAGTTGAGGTCGGCGATGGTGGTTTGCGACAGGGCCGCGCGATAGGCCTGTTCAGCCTTCAACATGGCGCGGTTGATATTGCAGGGCCGCGGAAAGGCAGAGGGGCCGGGCGCACAGGGGCCGTTGCGGCGGATTTCCTTGCAGCGAAACGCGGGCTCTGGCCCCTCAACCGCCAGAACAACATCCAGCAGGGTGATCTGCGCGGCCGGGCGGGCCAGCCGGTAGCCGCCTGTTGGGCCGGGCACCGAAACCAAAAGACCGGCTTTCACCAGCGCTTTCAGGTGCTTCAGCAGGTAACTGGCGGACACACCGTGAAACTCAGCCAGATCGGCCGCTGCCATCACGGCCCCCTGCGGCAGGCCGGCAACGGCTGCGGTGCAGTGGATCGCGGTTTCTACCCCATCACTTAGCTTCATAGCGGTCCCTTTCTGGTGCAGCGCCTGTGGCCAAATCCTTGCGGATGATTCGTGGATAAATTTTATCCACGAATTGAGTGGGCTGCAAGTGCGTCACGCCGGGCCTTGGAAATAGGGGGATTAACGCAGGGCACGGCCCTTTTTGATGGCATCTTTGCCAAAGCGTTCGCGGATCGCATCGGTGGCGCGTTCCGCCTTGCTGCGGGTGGCGGCCTCCGGGTCCAGCAGATCGCCCGCCAGCCCCGCCTGCGACTCGGGCACCAGATTGGACAGGCCAACACCGATCAACCGGTAGGGGCCCGGCCCCGGCACTGCATCAAACAGCGCGCGGGCCTCATGATAGAGGACATCGGCCAATTGGGTGGCGTCCCGCAGGGTGTGGCGGCGGCTGATGGTTTTGAAATCATCGGTCTTCAGTTTCAGAGTGACCACACGACCGGCCAGATCGCGCGCCTTGGCGCGGTCCGCCACTTTCTCAGACAGGCGCCAGATGTGGCCATCCAGAATGTCGCGATCCGAGGTGTCTTCGAAAAAGGTGGTCTCATTCGAAATCGATTTGATCGGCTCACGCGCGTTCACCGACCGCCGGTCCTGACCCCGCGCCAGATGATACAGGCGATCACCCATCTGGCCGAAGCGTTTGAACAGATCGTCGCGGTCCCAACGCAGCAGATCGGTAAAGGTGCGAATGCCGGCCCGGTCCAAGGCGCTCTGCGTCGCCGCACCAACCCCCCAGATCATTCGCACCGGTTTATCATGCAGGAAATCGGCGGTTTCAGCCTTTCCGATCACCGAAAACCCGCGTGGCTTTTCCAGATCCGAGGCCACCTTGGCCAGAAACTTATTGTGGCTCAGCCCGATCGAGCCTGTGACGCCCAGCTCCTCCTGCATCCGCTTGACCAGACGCGCCAGCATCACCGCAGGCGGGGCGCCGTGCAGCCGGGCGGTGCCGCTGAGGTCCATGAAAGCTTCGTCCAGGGACAGCGGTTGGATGGCGGGGGTCAGCTCCTCCATCATCGTGCGAATTTGACGGGAAACATCCACATAAACCTGCATCCGGGGCTTGATCACGACGGCATCGGGGCACAGCTTAAGGGCTTGGAACATCGGCATCGCAGAACGCACGCCGCGAATACGGGCCACGTAACAGGCGGTGGACACCACCCCCCGCCTGCCGCCACCAATGATCACGGGCTTGTCGGCAAGTTCTGGATTGTCGCGCTTTTCAACCGAGGCATAGAAGGCATCGCAATCCATATGGGCGATCGACAGGTCAAACAGTTCGTCATGGGCCACCACACGCGGCAACCCGCAGCTGGGGCAGCGCAGGATACCGCCGGATTTGGGCGGGTCGAACTGGGTCAGACAGGATTTACAGAGCGCGGGCATGGTGCCTAGGTGTTTAGCGTGAACAGGTGGTGAACATATGCGATGCAGCCGGGCGAGGAAAGGCAATGACGGTGGAGAAGTCAGAAACCAAGACAGAAGCGCAGCCTGCGTTCAGGGGCACCAAGCTGTTCCTCTTCATCGGGGAGCGTCTGGCGTTGCTGCTGCGGGATGACAAGCCAGACATTCCCTGGCCCGATTACTGGGACTTTCCGGGCGGTGAGGCGGAGCCGGGTGAAACCCCTGAGGCCTGCGTTCTGCGCGAAACCGCCGAGGAGCTGGGGCTGGAGGTTCGGCTCAGCGCTTTGGAATGGTCGCGGCAGTTTCCATCGTCGACAGGTGTGCCGGAATGGTTCTTTGCCGCCCATCTGCCCGAGGAACGGGGCAAGGAGATTGTATTGGGGGATGAGGGGCAGGGCTGGGCGCTGATGGCGCCAGAGGAATATATTACCCACCCCAAAGCCATCCCGCATTTTGCGGAACGGCTGGCGATGTATCTGAAAGAGCGCGGCGTTTAGACTGCGGCCATTTCGGCCAGAATGGCCTCAGCTGCGGCGCGCGGGTTTTCGGCCTGCCAGACCGGGCGGCCAACAACAATGTGGTCGACGCCGTCTTTGACAGCCTGCGCCGGGGTAGCGACGCGTTTCTGATCGCCAAGGGCTGCGCCCGCTGGACGGACACCGGGGGTGACGATCAGGCGGCCTTCGGCCTCGGGCAGGGCGCGGATCAATGCGGCCTCCTGCGGGGAGGCGATGATGCCGTCTGCACCCGCTTCAAAGGCTTTGCCCGCCCGTTCCTGCACCAGATCGCGGATGTCGCCGGGTTTGATCAGCGCGCCGTCCAGATCCGCGCGATCCAGTGAGGTCAGGATGGTGACGGCGAGGATCTTCATATCCTTGCCCGCGGCACCTTCTTTGGCGGCTTTGACCACATAGGGGTCACCATGCACGGTCAGGAAATCCAGATCAAACTGCGCCAGACCGCGCACCGCGTTTTCCACGGTGGCGCCGATGTCGAACAGCTTCATATCGAGGAAGATCTTCTTGCCGTGGTCCTGCTTCAGCTCATTGGCCAGCGCCAGACCGCCGCCGGTCAGCATGCCCAGACCGATTTTGTAGAACGATACGGCGTCCCCCAGCTGTTCGGCCAGGTTCAGGCCCGCCAGGGCGTCGGGAACATCAAGGGCTACAATGAGGCGATCGTCGGACATTTGGGCGCTCCTACGGCAGGTAAAACTGCGCCCTTTTGCCGGGATAGACCGGTTTGGTCAAGGTAAGGAAGGCCGCAGCGCGCCCTTCCTTTGTTGGCAAATTCTGTGGGCCTTAGGCCAGCATCGGATCCGCGTCACGAATACTGGTGTCAAAGGAGAAGGTGCGGCGACCGGTGCGATACTCAGGCATGCGGGCCAATTGGCGCAGTGCCTCAGAAATCAGCGCCAGGCGCGGGTTTTTCAAGCCTTCCTTGGGGATGGAGCAATGCATCTGAACGTTGCCCTGATCGCAATGAAAGGACACAAAACCGCGTGCCTCGCCCTTGGCGGTGTTCAGGTCAGAAACCTCAATCTGAGTAATATGCATTTTCGCCTCACTGTTTTACATGGCTACCGTTTGCGGTTCTTGGCGGGGTCTGGGGCAGCCTACCTCACGTATGTTAAGAACCTCTTGAGTTCAAAATACGGCAGCAATTGCAGAAATTTGAGACCTTCTGAAGTATGGGTCTTGAACGCATTAGGGACACGCCCCACCTTGAGATTGAGGCCCGATACCGGGGCGTGCCGCAAAGCGGGCGCCACACCTGAACGGGCGCTTGCAAAAAGGAGAGTACGATGGACTTGAACAAGTTCACGGAACGTGCGCGTGGCTTTATTCAGGCTGCGCAGACGATTGCGATGCGGGAAAACCACCAGCGTCTGGTTCCCGAGCATCTGTTGAAAGCTTTGATGGACGATGATCAGGGGCTGGCCGCCAACCTGATCCGCCGCGCCGGCGGCGCACCTGAACGGGTGATCGAAGCCGTGGACGCCGCGGTTGCGAAACAGCCTACGATCTCAGGCGACGCAGGCCAGATTTACATGGACAATGCCACCGGCAAAGTGCTGGCCGAGGCTGAGAGCATCGCCAAAAAGGCAGGTGACAGCTTTGTGCCGGTCGAACGGCTGTTGATGGCGCTGGCTTTGGTGAAATCCAAAGCCAAGGATGCCTTGACCGCCGGTGCCGTGTCGCCGCAGACGCTCAACAGCGCGATCAATGACATCCGCAAAGGGCGCACGGCTGACAGCGCCTCCGCCGAAGAAGGTTATGACGCGCTGAAGAAATACGCCCAGGACCTGACCGAACGGGCTGAGCAGGGCAAGATTGACCCGATTATTGGGCGTGATGAGGAAATCCGCCGCTCGATGCAGGTGCTGTCACGTCGGACCAAAAACAACCCGGTGCTGATCGGCGAACCCGGCGTTGGTAAAACCGCCATCGCCGAAGGTCTGGCGCTGCGCATCATCAATGGCGATGTGCCGGAATCCCTGCGTGACAAAAAGCTGATGGCCCTTGATATGGGCGCGCTGATCGCCGGGGCGAAATACCGGGGTGAGTTTGAGGAACGCCTGAAGGCCGTTCTGACCGAAGTGACGGAAGCTGCAGGAGAAATCATCCTGTTCATCGATGAAATGCACACCCTTGTGGGGGCGGGTAAATCCGATGGCGCAATGGATGCGGCGAACCTGATCAAACCCGCTTTGGCCCGCGGTGAGTTGCACTGCGTTGGCGCGACCACGCTGGATGAATACCGCAAATACGTGGAAAAAGACGCGGCCCTTGCCCGCCGGTTCCAGCCGGTGATGGTGGAAGAGCCGACGGTGGAGGACACCATCTCGATCCTGCGCGGTATCAAAGAGAAATATGAGGTGCATCATGGCGTGCGGGTTTCAGATTCGGCGCTGGTGGCGGCCGCGACCCTGTCACACCGTTACATCACCGACCGGTTCCTACCGGATAAGGCCATCGACCTTGTCGATGAGGCCTCAAGCCGTCTGCGCATGGAGGTCGACAGTAAACCCGAAGAGCTGGATCAGCTGGATCGTCAGATCCTGCAGATGCAGATCGAGGTTGAAGCGCTGAAGCTGGAAGATGACGTAGCCTCCAAGGACCGTCTGGAAACCCGGGAGAAAACCCTGGCGGAGCTGCAAGAGCGCAGCGCCGAGCTGACCGCCACCTGGCAGGCCGGCCGGGACAAGCTGGAATCGGCTCGTGAGGTGAAGGAACTGTTGGATCAGGCCCGTGCTCAACTGGAGATCGCCAAACGTGAAGGCAATCTGGCCCGCGCCGGGGAGCTGTCTTACGGCATCATTCCGGATCTGGAGAAGAAACTGGCAGATGCTGAGGCGCAAGAAGGCTCGGGCATGATGGTCGAAGAGACTGTCCGCCCGGAACAGATCGCCTCAGTTGTTGAACGCTGGACAGGCATCCCGACGGCCAAAATGCTGGAAGGGGAGCGTGAGAAGCTGCTGCGGATGGAGGAGGACCTCCATGCCCGTGTGATCGGCCAGAACGCGGCGGTCACCGCTGTTGCCAATGCGGTACGGCGTGCACGTGCCGGCCTCAACGATGAGAACCGGCCGCTTGGCTCATTCCTGTTTCTGGGGCCGACCGGTGTTGGCAAAACCGAGCTGACCAAAGCCGTGGCTGAGTTCCTGTTTGACGATGACAGCGCCATGGTGCGCATCGATATGTCGGAGTTCATGGAGAAACACGCGGTGGCCCGTCTGATCGGTGCCCCTCCGGGCTATGTGGGCTATGATGAAGGGGGCGTGCTGACCGAAGCGGTGCGTCGTCGTCCTTATCAAGTTGTGCTGTTCGATGAGGTTGAAAAGGCTCACCCGGATGTCTTCAACGTGCTGTTGCAGGTGCTGGATGATGGTGTGCTGACCGATGGTCAGGGCCGCACCGTGGACTTCAAGCAGACGCTGATCATCCTGACCTCAAACCTTGGGGCGCAGGCGCTCAGCCAGCTGCCCGATGGGGCGGATGCTGCGGATGCCAAGCGCGATGTGATGGATGCAGTACGGGCCCATTTCCGGCCTGAGTTCCTGAACCGTCTGGATGAGACCATCATCTTTGACCGTCTGGGACGTCAGGACATGGACGGGATCGTCGATATCCAGCTGCGTCGTCTGGCCAAACGGCTGTCGGCCCGCAAGATCACGCTGGATCTGGACAGCGCCGCGCAGACCTGGCTGGCGGATGCTGGCTATGACCCCGTGTTTGGCGCGCGGCCCCTGAAGCGCGTGATTCAACGGGCGCTGCAAAACCCGCTGGCGGAGATGCTGTTGGGTGGCGATGTCAAAGACGGTGACACGGTCACGGTCAGTGCTGGAACCGAGGGTCTGGTCATCGGTGATCGGGTCAGTGCCAGCAACAAGCCGCGCCCGAATGACGCGGTGGTTCACTAGCATCGTTTGCTTGCGTAAAAGATGACGGGCCTGCCCTATGGGGCGGGCCCATTTTATAATGAACAACGAGGATGAGCGATGAACTGGCAACAGCTGCTGAACACGGCGCGGTACAATGGCAGCGGTGGTGCGGAACGGCCGGATCGCCCCAACCACGTGCAGGATGCTGACCGCATCATCTTCTCCGCGCCCTACCGACGTTTAGCCAACAAGACGCAGGTGCATCCGCTTTATGATATCGACCATCTGCGCCACCGCATGATCCATTCGCAGGAAGTGGCCAGCGTCGGCCGCAACCTGGGCATGCTGGTTGGCCATTGGCTGGAAACCGAAGGGCACATCGCACAGGGTGAGGCCTATAAGGTGGCCGGCACCGTGCATGCGGCGGCTTTGGCGCATGATATCGGCAACCCACCGTTCGGTCATTCCGGTGAAGCCTCCATCGGGCGCTGGTTTGCTGAAAAGTTCGAAGAGCCACGCAGCGTGTTCAAAGGCATCGACAGCGCCCGCTGGGAAGAGTTTATCAAGTTCGAGGGCAACGCGCAGGGCTTCCGTATCCTGACCCGGTTGGAGATGTATCGCGGCGACGGCGGCATGCGCCTGTCGAATGCCGTTTTGGGCGCCTTCACCAAATACCCGATGACGGCGGCGGTTCAGGCCTCCCTCATGGATGAAGCTTATGTGGGTGCCAAGAAGTTTGGTGTGTTTGAAGCTGAAGCACCGCTTTTTGCGGAGGTTGCAGCAGCGCTGGGCCTGAAAGAAGAGCAGGGGGAGGCCGGCCAGCGTTGGTGGCGGCGTCACCCGCTGGTCTTCCTGGTCGAGGCGGCGGATGATATTTGCTACAATATTGTCGATCTCGAAGATGGGTTTTCCGCCGGCGATCTGCCGTTTGAAAAGGTCGCCACCCTGCTGGAGGACCTGATCAAAGATGAAAACGCGCGGGATCAGTCCAGCTATAGCGACTATGAGAAGGTCTGCTACCTGCGCGCCCGCGCCATCGGTAAGGCGATTGATGCCTGTGTTGAGGCGTTCCAGCAGAATTATGATGACATCATGGCCGGGCGGTATTCGGGCGAGCTGATCGCAGATTCGCGTCTGGGTCCGGAATTTGCCCAGATCAAATCCGCCGCAAAACAGCAGCTGTTCACCGCCCCCCGCAAAACCAAACTGGAGGTGCGCGGGCGCAATGTGATCCGCGTTGTTCTGGATGGTATCCTGCCGGTGTTCGAAGCACTGGAGCGCGCTGGTTGGGATGAAAGCCAACTGCCGGATTATGAACGCCAACTGGTGCGCGCGGTGGCCCTGGACCTGCGCGATGTGCGCAGCAATTATGAAGCGCTGCATGCGATGACCGATTTCGTGTCCGGCATGACGGATCGCTATGCGGTTGAGGTGGCGGAACTGCTGTCCGGCACCTGAGGCAATCCAAACATCACCTCTGATATAAGAACGCCCGGTGCAGTCTACTGCCCGGGCGTTTTACACTCTATATACAGGCCGTGCTACAGATCGCGCCGATCATTCGCCAATGGCGGACTGCACGATGCTGTCCAGCAGCGCTTCAACCTCTTTCATTGGGCCGTCTGGGAAGCTGCGGTAACCGATGATGGTTTCATCGTCTTTGCCGGCCAAAGTGGCGACAAAGATGTCATAGGGGCAGAAGACAATATTCATCGGATCGGCCTCCATCACCTTGCGGGACAGTTTGGCCGAACAGAAGCTGTAGACCTCGGCCTTTTCAAACAGGACCACGTCTGATCCGACATCGGCGCGGGTGCGTTCCAGCATATCGCCCACATGGCTGGTGCCGTCGATCACCAGACCTTCGTCCAGGATCGCGTTTTCCAGACCAAAGATCACATCATCGATGTCCTGATTGGTGGTGTAGCTGATCATGTCCCCCGCCAGTGCGCTTGTTGCGCTGAGGCAGACGGCGGCAAGGGATAGGGTGACTTTAGGGTTCAGGATGTTTCTCATTGGGGCGCTCTCCTCCTCTGGCGACGTGCAGCCGGTTCACCCCGGCGGGCTGAGGTTAGCGTCTTTGAGAGCATCCACACTGACATAGGTCAAGACATATTAGCGATTTTCTATATGTCCGAATGTTTCAATGCCGCCACGCCAATGTGAGAGGATGTGGTTTGGTGTCGCTGGCCGTAACGCTTAGGTTTCCTGCAACGAATAGAAAGGACTTCCTATGGCCGGACGCTGGAAAAACGACCTGAGTGAAAATGATGTGACCCCTGAGGGCGCATATCTGTCGCGGCGCAGCCTGCTGGCAGGCATGGCTGGCGTCGGGCTGGCTGGCGTCACAGGTTTGCCCACCGTCGCACGGGCCGAAGCGCTGAAGGCCAACACATTTGAAGAGATCACCAGCTACAACAACTTCTATGAGTTCGGCACCGGCAAAGATGATCCGGCGAAATATGCCAGCGCCCTGACCACCAGCCCCTGGACCGTCAAGATCGATGGCATGGTCGACAAGCCCGGCGGCTATCAGTTCGAAGACATCATGGCCAATATGACCATTGAGGAACGGCTCTACCGGTTCCGCTGTGTTGAGGCCTGGTCGATGGTGGTGCCGTGGAACGGGTTTGAACTGGCCGATCTGTTGAATATGGCGGGCGTTCAGTCCGGCGCCAAATATGTGGCTTTTGAAACGCTCTATCGTCCGGAGGAAATGCCGGGCCAGAAAACCCGCGTGTTGAAATGGCCCTATGTGGAAGGGCTGCGCCTGGATGAGGCAATGCATCCGCTGACCATTATGGCCACAGGCATCTATGGCAAAGACATCCCTAACCAGAACGGCGCGCCGCTGCGTTTGGTGGTGCCGTGGAAATATGGCTTCAAGTCGATCAAGTCGGTGGTGCGCATCACTCTGACCGACAAAGAACCGCCGACCAGCTGGAACCGGGCCAATGGGCGTGAATATGGCTTCTACAGTAATGTGAACCCAGAGGTCGATCACCCACGCTGGTCGCAGGCCTCGGAACGGCGCATCGGTGGCGGGCTATTTGCCAAGCGAATCCCGACCCTCAAGTTCAACGGCTATGAGAGTGAGGTGGCCAGCCTGTATAAAGGCATGGACCTCTCGAAATACTTCTAAGGGGACGGTGATGGTAGATCTCATCAATCGGCAGGCGCGCAAGCTGCCCACCTGGGTGGTTTACCTGATCGGCTTCCTGCCGATGCCCTTTCTGTTCTGGCAGGGTATCAACGGGGCACTGGGCGTTGATCCGGTGAAAGCGCTGGAACATGAATATGGCGAACTAGCGCTGCAGCTGCTGATCCTTGGCTTGGCGATCACCCCCGCCCGTCGGCATCTGGGCCTCAACCTGCTGAAGTTCCGCCGGGCGATTGGCCTTCTATCCTTCTTCTATGTTCTGGCGCATCTTCTGGTCTGGGCTGTGCTGGATGTGCAGACACTGGGGGCGGTCTGGGCCGATATTGTCAAACGTCCCTATATCACCATTGGCATGGCGGGCTTTGCCCTATTGCTGCCGCTGGCTGTGACCTCAAACAACAGATCGGTTCGGGCGCTTGGGGCTGGCTGGCGCAAATTGCACAAGCTGACCTACCCGGCGGTTCTGCTCGGCGGCATCCATTATGTCTGGCTGGTGAAAGGCTGGCAGCTGGAGCCCTTGATCTATCTGGCGGCGATTCTGTTCCTCTTTGCCCTTCGGCTGCCAAAACGGCGGAAAGCGCGAGTCGTAGCCTGATTTAGCGAGTAAACTTTCTCGTCCACAGTCATTGAAAGAGCCCCCGAGTCGCGGATGACCCCCGACTCGGGGGCTCTTTACCTTCCGACTCGGCGTTCTATATCCCGAGTCTGGGGGTAATCTTGTGGATAACCATGCTGCCGGCTGTGTCTCTCGCCGCTGCGCAGCATGGTTCGTTCTGTTTTGCAGCGATGCGCCAACTTCGACTCCTTCTATGTTATTGAAATCATTCCTCTTTCTATCTTTTTTGTGTTTTTTGTGAATTTTGTTGAAAAAGCGCTTGCGGCTGTTTGGTAATAACCTTAGAACCCCCTTCACCGGCGGCGCTGAGGCGCAGGGCGGGGCAGCGGACGGCGCTACGGAGGCAACTTCGAGGGGTTC